>CALMAQ010000258.1 GCA_937859745.1 uncultured Verrucomicrobiota bacterium
GTTTCTTTCCGGAGCGCCGCACCTGCGGCGCTCCCGAAGGGCACCGCGGCTTCCCATCCGACGTCCGACATCCGGCATCTGTCATCCGTCCGCATCCCGCATCCCACACCCCTCTGCCTTCCGCCTTTGTTAGCGGCCGTTTGCTTCGCCGGGTCGTATCGTTTATCAGCAAGGTGGGGAATTGCAGTGCAGCGGGCCGCGTCCGGGACGGATTTTTGCCTCCACACCCCTTGCCTTGCCATCCTCATTCCCGCCTCCGTTCCCATGCGTTTTACCAACCTCACCCGCGCCACCGAAATCGGGGCCAACAGCTACCTGCTCGAAACCGGCGGCCGGAAGTTGGTCCTCGACTGCGGCATGCACCCCAAACGCGAGGGCGAGGAGGCCCTGCCCAACCTGCGCCTGGTGCCCGACGGCGCGCTCGACGCCATCCTCGTCTCCCACTCCCACCTCGATCACATCGGCTCCCTGCCCGTGCTCATGCGCCGCCAGCCGCAGTCGCGCGTGTTCATGACCCCGGCTACCGCCTCCCTGGGCGAGGCCCTGCTGCACAATTCCATCAACGTGATGGCCAAGCAGGCCGCGCCCGCCAACGGCAACGGCCACGGCCACCACGAACGCGGCCGGGGGGCGTCCAACGCCTCCCTGCTGTTCACCCACCGCGAGGCCGACGAGTATACGCAGGTCTGGCAGCCCTGCCACCAGCGGCAGCTCTGGAGCCTGGAGGGCGAGCGCATCGTGCGGCCCGAGGAGGCCGCCGTTTCCTTTGAGTTCTTTGACGCGGGGCACATCCTGGGCTCCTCGGGCATCCTGCTGCGCGCCGAGGGTCGGCGGTTCTTCTACACGGGCGACGTGAACTTCGTCGATCAGACCATCAGCCGCGCGGCGAGCTTCCCCGCGCCGGAGGACGGCCCCATCGACGTGCTGGTCATCGAGACGACGCGCGGCGACCATCCCGCGCCCAAGGGCGTCACGCGCGAGGACGAGCAGGCGCGGCTGGCCCGGGCCATGAAGGAGGTTTTCGCGCGCGAGGGCGCGGTGCTCATCCCCGTGTTCGCCCTGGGCAAGACCCAGGAGATGCTGGCGACGTTTTTGCAGTTCAAGCAGCAGGGCCTGCTGGGCGACGTGCCCATCTACATCGGCGGCCTGAGCACCAAGATGACCGAGATTTACGACCGCTTCGCGGGCAGCAGTCCGCGGCGGCTGCCGGGGTTGTCGCTGCTGCATTCGGTCGCGCCGTACGTCTTGAGCGGGCGCGCGGCGTCGGAGGAGCCGATCAAGCCCCGGCGCATCTACGCGCTGTCCAGCGGCATGATGACCGAGCACACGCTCAGCAACGTGTTCGCGCGCCGGATGCTCTCGGACCGGCGCCACGCCATTTTCTTCGTGGGCTACGCCGACCCCGTGTCGCCCGCCGGGGTGCTGCGCGCGGCCAAACCGGGCGACATGGTGCGCCTGGACGACGAAGCGCCCGAGCAGGAACTGCGCTGCCAGGTGGACGTGTTCGACTTCAGCGCGCACGCGCAGCGCGAGACGATCCTCGACTACATCCGCAAGGTACAGCCCAAGAAGGTCGTCCTGGTCCACGGCGATCCGGGGGCGGTGGAATGGTTCCAGGCGACGCTCAAGGAGTTGGAACCCGCGATGGAAGTGATCGTGCCGCCCGCGGGCGTGGCGCTGGAGTTGTGAGGATTGCGCCTGGACGCGCGAACGGGTAAGCTTCCGTGCATGACCTGGGACGAAGTCTGCGCCAACCGCTACTTGCAGGATTTGCCTTTCCGCATCGAGACGAACCGCTGGGGCCAGATCGTCATGAGCCCTCCCCACAATGACCACAGTTTCGCGCAATCCTCCATCTACGATCTGCTGAAAAAAAAGATGCGTGGTGGCAAGGTTTTGCAGGAGACCGTCATCGACACGGAAGACGGCAACAAGGTGGCTGATGCTTCCTGGATGTCAGACGCCTTCTACCAAGCCAACAAGAAACAATCGAGCTTCCGACATGCCCCGGAGATTTGCGTGGAGGTGAAATCGCCAAGTAACACCATGGGCGAGTTGCTGGAAAAGAAGGACCTCTACTTCAAGGCAGGCGCGCAGGAAGTCTGGATTCGCGAGCAATCCGGCCGGATGCTGTTCTATAACGCCGACGGTCCGCTGGAAACGTCGGCGCTCTGCCCCGGCTTCCCGTTGGAAGTCGAGATTTGAAAGATACGCTCACGCCTTGGCGGGTTCTCCTTGATGAGGCTCGGGCGTTTTCTCGGGCACGGGGGGCGTCGTCGCGTCGGGGTTCTTCCCGCCGCCGGTCAGCTTCATGATCGTCGAGAAAAACACCGGCGTCAGCAACAGGCCGAACACCGTCACGCCGATCATCCCGCTGAACACCGCCGTCCCGAGCACTTGGCGCATCTCCGCGCCCGCGCCGGTCGCGATCACCAGCGGCACCACGCCCAGGATGAACGCGAAGCTCGTCATCAGGATGGGCCGCAGCCGCAGCCGCGCCGCTTCCACGGCCGCCGCCACGCGGTCCTTGCCCGCCTCCGTCTGCTGCTTGGCAAATTCCACGATCAAAATCGCGTTTTTGCACGCCAGACCCACCAGCACCACGAACGCGATCTGCGTGAAAATGTTGTTGTCGAAGTGGCGGATGTACACCCCCACCAGCGCGGAGAGCAGACACATCGGCACGATCAGGATGATGGCCAGCGGCAGGCTCCAGCTTTCATACTGCGCCGACAGCGCCAGGAACACGAACAACACGCACAACGGAAAGATGTAGAGCGCCGTGTTGCCCGCGAGCTTTTCCTGCAAGGTCAGTTCCGTCCACTCGTAGCCGAACCGGTCGCTGAGCGTGCTCCCCGCCGCCTGCTCCATTTTGGCGATGGCCTCGCCCGAACTGACCCCCGGCAGGGTGTTGCCGTTGATCTCCGCGCTCGGGTAGATGTTGTAGTGCATCACCTTGTCGGGACCGTTGATCTCCTGCACGTCCAGGAGCGTGCCCAGCGGCACCACGCCGCCGCTGTTGTTGCGCGCGTAGAGGTTGCGGATCTGGTCGGGCCGCACGCGGTAGGCGGCGGCGGCCTGGATGTTCACCTGGTAAGTGCGGCCCAGGAAGTTGAAGTCGTTGACGTAGTACGAACCCAAATACGTCTGTAGCGTCTGGAACACCGACTCGATGGGCACGTCCAGCGCCTCGGCCTTGTCGCGGTCGATGTTCAGGTAAATCTGCGGCACCTGGTTGCGGAACGACGTGAAGAAACCCGTCAGCCCGCCCGCCTTGTTCCCGGCGGCGATGAGGTTGTTCGTCGTCTCGGCCAGCGCGTCCAGCCCGGCGGCGCGGCGGTCCTCCACCTGCAGCTTGAACCCGCCCGCGTTGCCGATGCCCTGCACGGGCGGCGGCGGGATGACGAGGATGGACGCATCCTGGATCTGGCTGGCCACCGCCTGCACTTTTTGCAGGATGGCGAGGCTGTCCATTTCCAGGTGGCCCTTGCGCTCCTCGAACGATTTGAGCGGCAGGAACATCGTCAGCGTGTTCGTGCGGTTCGTGGAATCCAGCGCCGACAACCCGGCGATCTCCACCGTGTAACCCACGCCCGGGATTTTTCTCGCCTCCTCGGAGAGCCGCTGCCGCACCTCCTCGGTGCGCTGGAGCGACGCGCCGTCGGGCAACTGCGCGATGGCGATGAGATACCCCTGGTCCTGCGCCGGGATGAAGCCCGTCGGGATGAGCTTGAAGCCGAACCCTGTCGCCACCAGCAGCGCGGCGTAAACCAGCAGCGTCACGGCCGCGAACCGCACCAGCCGCGTCACGAGCCAGGTGTAACCCCGGTTCGTGGCGTCGAACCCCCGGTTGAACAACCGGAAGAACCAGCCAAGCAAGGCGTCGATGGCGCGGGTGAGGATGTCCTTCTTCGTGTCCTTGGAGCGCAGCAGCAGCGCGGCCAGCGCGGGGGAGAGCGTCAGCGAATTGAACGCCGAGATGACCGTCGCCACGGCGATGGTCAGCGCGAACTGCCGGTAGAACTGGCCCGTGATGCCGCTGATGAGCGCCGTGGGCACGAACACCGCCGTCAGCACGATGGCGATGGCCACAACCGCACCGCTGACCTCGTCCATCGCCCGGGTCGTGGCTTCCACGGGCGAGTACCCCTCCTCGATCCAGCGTTCCACGTTCTCGACGACCACGATGGCGTCGTCCACGACGATGCCGATGGCCAGCACCAACCCGAAAAGCGACAGGTTGTTAAGCGAGAACCCGAACGCCTTCATCACCGCGAACGTGCCGATGAGCGACACGGGGATGGAACACAGCGGGATGATCGTCGCGCGCCAGCTCTGCAGGAACACCAGCACGACGATGACCACCAGCACGATGGCCTCGAAGAGCGTGTGGATGACGGCGTTGATGGATTCGTCAATGAACTTCGTCGGGTCGTAGGCGATGTCGTAGTCCAGCCCGGGCGGGAAGTTCTTCTTCAGGTCGATCATCGTCGAGCGGATGTTCTCGGCGGTCTTGAGCGCGTTCGCACCGGGGAGCTGGAAGATGGCGATGCCCGCCGACTCCTGGCCGCTGAGGTAGGAGCCCGTCACGTAGGTCTGGGCCCCCAGTTCCGCGTAGCCCACGTCGCCCAGGCGCACCAACTGGCCGTCCGAGCCGCGCTTGACGATGATGCGCTCGAACTCCTTGGGGTCCGAAAGACGGCCCTTGGTGTTGACGATCAACTGGAAGTCCGTGCCCGGCGGCGCGGGTTCCGCGCCCACCTTGCCCGCCGCCACCTGGACGTTCTGCGCCGTGACGGCGGTGATCACGTCGCCCGCCGTCATGCCGCGCGAGAACATCTTGTCCGGGTCCAGCCACAGGCGCATGGAGTAGTCACCGGCCCCGAAGATGCTCACGCTGCCGACACCCTCCACGCGCTTGAGCACCTCCTGCAACTGGAGGATGGCGTAGTTGGCCATGTAGAGCGAGTCGTACTGCTTGGTGGGCGAGATCAGGTTGACCACCAGCATGATGTTGGGCGACTGCTTCTGGACGGTCACGCCGACGGCGCGGACCTCCTGCGGGAGCTGCGGCGTGGCGATGGCAACCCGGTTCTGGACGAGCACCTGGGCGATGTCGAGGTTCGTGCCCAGCTTGAACGTGATCGTCAGCGTCATCGTGCCGTCGCTGGCGCTCTGGCTGTTCATGTAGAGCATGTTCTCCACGCCGTTGACCTGCTGCTCGATGGGCGTGGCGACGGTGTCGGCCAGGACTTTCGGGTCCGCCCCGGGGTACACGGCGGTGACGACGACGGTCGGCGGCGTGATCTCCGGGTAGGAGGCGACCGGCAGCGCCTTGTAGCTGATCCCGCCCAAGATGACCAAGACGATGGACAGCACGATGGCGAAGATCGGCCGGTGGATGAAGAAGTGGGCGAATTTCATAGGGCCGCTGCTAGGCGGCAGGTGCGAGGATGAAAAGCTGCTCGTGCAAAGCGCGAAGCTCGGCGATGCCCCAGCACAGACCGGAAGGCACTATCCACCAATTCTTATCCCAAGGATCGGGTTGAACGCGAAAAGTATAGCTTCGAAAAATGAACTCGGCTTGGATACCGTCGGAGAACCAAAAGAAATTTCTTCGATCGATAAAGCGAACCTCGGGCAGCTTGGCAAGAGCATCGCAGAGCCGCGAATAAGAAGTATCCGCGATACAAAAGCCTGTGGAGCAAACAGTGCCTTGCAGTTTCATTTTGCGCAGCCGCTCAAATAATGTTGGGTTTCCAGATCATCCGTGATTACCCCAGGCTAGATTGCACGATAAACAAACGGATGCACAGACGGGGCGGTTCCTACGCGCGGTCATTCACTTCGCTGGTTTCGGCGGCGTGCCCACCACCGCTTTTAGTTCCAACTGGTCGCTGGCGAACTTCTGCATGTCGCCCTGCTCCGCCTTCACGGGCGCACCGGGCGTGATCTTCATCAGGCCGTTGACGACCACCTCATCCTCGGGCTTGAGGCCCGCCGTGACCACGCGCAGGCCGTCGATCACGGGCCCGAGCGTCACCGACCGGCGCTCGGCTTGGTCGCCGTTGACCACGTACACGAACTTCTGCCCCTGGTCGCTGCCCACGGCGCGGTCGGTGATCATCAGCGCGTCGATCTCGCCGCTGACCGGGATCTGCATCCGCACGAACATGCCCGGCAGCAGGTTGCCGTCGGCGTTGGGGAATTTGCCGCGCACGGACAGCGTGCCCGTCGCCGCGTTGATCTGGTTGTCCACGAAGTCGATGTCCCCCTTGTGCGGGAATCCCGGCTCGCCCGCCACGGCCACGGCCACGGGCACGGCGCTGTCGCGCGCGTCCTTGACCTTGCCCTCGCCGATGAGCTTCTGGTAGGAGAGCACCGCGCGCTCGTCCACGTCGGCGTAGGCGTAGATGGGGTCCACGCTGACGATGTTCGTCAGCACGGTGGAATCCGCCCCCACGAGGTTGCCCACCGTGACCTGCTCGCGGCTGACGCGCCCGTCGATGGGGGCCGTGATCCGGGTGAACTCCAGGTTGAGCTTCGCGGCGTCCTGGGCGGCCTGCGCCGTGGCCACCTGCGCGTCGCCCTGGTTGCGGGCGGTGGCGGCCTGGTCGAACTCCTCCTTGGAGGAAACCTTCGTCGCCTGGAGGGTCTGGGCGCGGGTGAAGTTGCGGTCGTTCAGGTCCTTCTGCGCCTGCGCCTGCTTGAGCTGGCCCTCGGCCTGCCCCAGAGCGGCCTGGTAGGGGCGCGGGTCGATGACAAAGAGCAGGTCGTCCTTCTTGACGATGTTGCCCTCCTTGAAGGCGATCTGGGTGATGTAGCCACTGACGCGCGGGCGTACGGACACGTTCTCGATGGCGGCCATGCGCCCGGTGTACTCGTTGTGCTCGACGATCTTGCGGGCGACGGGCCGCGCGACCGTCACCGACGACGGCGGCGGGGCAGG
>CALMAQ010000259.1 GCA_937859745.1 uncultured Verrucomicrobiota bacterium
GGGGTGCGGGCACGGCGTCGGGGGCCAGCAGCGGGCGGTCGTGCGCGGAAGGCATGGCCTCGGGCGGCACGACGGGCTCGGGCTCTTCCAGCAGGAGTTCGCGCACGCGGGCGGTCGCGCCGACGGTCTTCTGGATCTGGCTGTAGAGGTCGGCGAAGGAGCCGATGGCCCCGGCGACGAAGCTCGTGAAGATGGTGAACCGCGTCAGGTCGCCGAAGGAAAGCTGCCCGCGCTGCACCAACCCGCAACCGTACCACATGACCACCACGATGGCCCCGAAGGCGGCGAAGATGATGAACGCCACGAAGGCCGCGCGGTAGCGCACGCCGCGCAGGGTGGCGTCGAGGAACTGCCGGATGCTGTGCGAATAGCGGCCGATCTCATAGGGCTCGTTGCCGAACGCTTTGACGTTGGCGATGCCCTGGAGCGTTTCGTCCACGACCGTATTGGATTCCGCCAGCCGATCCTGCGCCGCGCGCGACACGCCGCGCATCCTCCGACCGAAGAGGATCGCCACGACGATGATCGGTGGAATGCAGCAGAGCATCACGAGGCTCAGCTGGCGGCTGGTGTACAGGATGAAGCCCAGGCCGCCGAGCAGCAGCGTGACCTGGCGCAGAAATTGGGGCGTGGCCCCGGTGAGCGTGTCCTCGATCTGGGTGAGGTCGGCGGAGATGCGGCTGGAGAGCTCGCCCACGCGGCGGCGGGCGAAGAAGGTCATGGGCAGGGCGACGAGCCGCGCGTAGGTGTCGCGGCGGATCTGGACCAGGGCATGTTCGCCGACCGTGTTGAACAGCGTCACTTGGATGTAGGTGAACGCTGACTGGACCGCGAGTTGGACGAGCAGGAGCACGAAGATGCCGTTGAGGCTCAGGGCGCGCAGCCAGGCCGGGCCACCGCCCGCGAGGTTGCCGGGCATCGGGACGGCCGTGAGCGGAACTGGGGCGACAGACCCGGGGGACGCAGCGACGGCCTGGGCCGTCGCACGCTGGGCGGTGTCGATGAGGCTGCCGATGAGGTAGGGAAAGCACAGGCCCAGCAGCGTCGAGCAGAGCAGCGCGGCCATGGCGGCGATGAAGCGGCCCTTGTAGGGCAGCAGGTAGCCGAAGAGGCGGGCGGCCTGGCGGAGGGTCTCCCGGTTGACGGGCACCTTGGGCGGGTTGGCGTCCAGGGCGGCCACGGGGGCGACAGGATCGACGGCGCGCGTGGACGTGGGCGTGTCGGCGGGGGCGGCGTTGGTCGTAGGATCGGCGGCGGGCATTAGCGGCAAGCCGTTATATGCCCCCGTTCAAGGCAGAAGGCAAAGGGTGGAAGGCGGCGGTCGCACATCTGGCCCCAGGTTAGCGGGTGACTTGGCATCGTTGCGCCAGCCAAACCGTTCGGCCGCCGCAGGCCGGGTCCTCAGCCACGGTGTCGACAACGGTAAAACCCGCGTCGCTGAGCTGTTGCCGGTACTCGGCCGCATCAAGGCTAGCGTGGTACAGGGGCTCGCCACCCAACTGCCCGATGGCCTCCCCGTAGTCGGGCCCACTCGTGAACATCAGCGCACCCTGCGGGACGGCATGTGCCCCGAAGATCGCGAACATCTGCCGTTGATCCTGGTGGCTCAAGTGAAAGAAGCTGTCCCAAGCCAGGATGCCGTGGAAGCGTCGTGCCAGGGAGAGCGTCCGCATATCTGCGACCTGCGCCTGCTGGCCAGGCATCTTCGCTTGAAACATGGCTACCATCGTCGGCGAGGAGTCAATCCCCATGACGGCGTGCCCGTGTTCACCGAGGTACCTGGCCATCGGCTCTCCGGTCCCGCAGCCAATATCAAGGACCGCGCTAGCCGGGGGAATCAGCGCGCGAAAGCGATCCAGCCAACCTCGTTCGTAGAACCCTTTTTCCAGCGACCGCGCTTGAGCCCACCTGCTAGCGTGCCGTTCATAGAGGTTCACGATGTGCTCGGCTCCAGTGCTCATATGACAACCACGCGGCCACCTACGTCTTCCACCTCTCCTATCCACCCAGCGCGCGCCACATCAGCGACAGCCGCTCGCCCAGGCTCGCCAGCGGGGCCGTGTCCGCGTTGAGGAAGCCGCCCGCCGCCGCCAGCGGCAGAACGTGCAGCCACGCGCTGCTGCCCAGGGTAAACACCCAGCCCGCCCCCCGCAGCGGCCACCGCCACGATCCCAAGTCCAGCCGCTCCCAGAACGGCCGGTTGAGCCACCAGTATGCCCCGCACACCAGCGCTCCCTGCAACGCGAAATACAGCAGCCAATCGCGCAGTTGCCCGGGGTCGAGGCCCAGCCACGGCGAGCCGCAATAGCCCGTGTGCAGGATCAGCGCCGAGCCCAGGAACGTGCAGAAAATGTTCCGGTAAACGTGCCGCCGGTTCCCGCCCAGCGGGAAATACACGAACTTGAGCAGCAGCCGCCGGTTGTAGACGTTCCAGCGCCGCCACAGGTCCACGGGCGAGGTCGCCAGCAGCGGCCAGCGGAAGTTGTCGTCCACGTCCACCCCGAAGAAGCGAAAGAGCGCCACCATCAGGTCGAACTTCAGGCTGATGAGCACCGCCCAATAGACGTACATCACCAGCAAACACGCCCAGAGTTCCCCGCGCGGACCGCCGTGCAGCGCGCCGTAGCCCCGCGCGTAGCCCCAGCCGGGCAGCACCGCCCGCTCCAGCCAGAGCACGGCGGGAATCTTCACCGCCGCCCAGCTCACGGACCCGAACCCGCGCCGCAGCGCCTCCCAGCGGAACCCCCAGCGCGCCGCCATCTCCGAGGGCGGCAGGTTGAGCATCCCCGTCACCTGCGGCACGAAGAGCAGGTAGGCCGCGTAGTCCCAGAACCGTCCCGCCGGGACCAGCCCGCGCCGCCGCTCGTAGTAATAGTAGGCCAGGCGCAGGAACAGCCCGGCGGTGAAGTTCTGGTTCGCGTCGAGCCAACCCCCGTGCGCGTAGTGCTCCACCTGGGCCTGCCAGAGCTTGGGCAGCAGGACCATCCCCGCGAACATCCCCAGCCAGAAGCGCGCGCTCGCCCGCGCGTCCGGCCGGTCCGCGCGGCCCAGCAGCCAGAACAGCGCCGGGAGCAGGACCGCCGCGTACCCCAGCAGGCGCGGTTCCGTGGCGGCGACGTGGCACGCGCACACCGCTGTCACGGCCGTCATCAGCCACGCCCGCCGCTCGGGCCACAGGGCCGTGGCCCCCAGGAACACCAGCGCAAACATCGCGTAGC
>CALMAQ010000260.1 GCA_937859745.1 uncultured Verrucomicrobiota bacterium
GGTGGGGTGGGTGGCCGCGTGCCTGGCCGCGAGCTCCCGTACGCGCTGGTTCTGGTAGTGCAGCGTCAGCGGGACGAACAGCAGCACGACGCCGATGGCCAGATAAATGCCGACCCGCTTGTGCGTGCGCCGGGGCGACGGCTCCGAGGCAAACAGCGTCCGGCGTGGCGGTATCGGCGAAGTGGGCATGGTCGGAAGGCGGAAGGCGGAAGGCGGAAGGCAAAGAGGAAAATTACGCCCAAGAGCCACGAAAGGAAAAAGGCTTTTTGGCGGCCCGTCCCCGGACGAAGCCTTCAACTTGCCGCTTGCCACTGCCCGCCTGTCACCTGCATCTTGCCGTCCTTCCGCCTTTCGCCTGCTGCCTTCCGCTTATGCCTCTGCCCAAAGTGCTCGTTGCCGATCCCATCTCGCCCCGCGGGGTCGAGGACCTCTCCCGTGACGGCCAGTTCGACGTGATCTTCAAGACCGGCCTGAAGGAAGACGAACTCCTCCAGATCATCCCGGACTGCGCCGCGCTGATCGTGCGCTCGGAGACCAAGGTCAACGCCCGCGTGCTGGAGGCCGCCAGGGCCCTGCGCGTCGTCGGCCGGGCGGGCGTCGGGGTGGACAACGTCGATGTCGAGGCCGCCACGGCGCGCGGCGTCATCGTCATGAACACGCCCGATGGCAACACGATCTCGACCGCCGAGCACGCCTTCTCGCTGCTCGTGTCCATCGCGCGCACGATCCCGCAGGCCAGCGCCTCGGTCGTGGCGGGCAAGTGGGAGCGCAAAAAGTTCCAGGGCGTCGAACTCTACGGCAAGACCCTGGCCATCCTGGGCATGGGCCGCATCGGCTCGGAACTCGCCCGGCGCGCCATCGCCTTCGGCATGCGCGTCGTGGCCTACGACCCCTACATGGCCGCCAGCCGCGCGCGGGCCTTGCAGGTGGAACTCGCCGACCAGCTCGACGACGCCCTGCCGCGCGCGGACTTCATCTCCATGCACATGCCGCTGACGGCCGAGACCCGGCACATGCTCGACGCGCGCCGCCTGGCCCTGTGCAAGCCGGGCGTGCGGATCGTCAACTGCGCGCGCGGCGGCCTGATCGACGAGGCCGCGCTGCTCGCCGCGCTCGACGGCGGCCAGGTGGCCGGGGCCGCGCTGGACGTGTTCGAGGTCGAGCCGCCCCCGGCCGATTTCCCGCTGCGCGCCCACCCGAAGATGGTGTTCACCCCGCACCTGGGCGCGAGCACCGCCGAGGCGCAGGAATCCGTCGGCATCGAGATCGCGCACGCCGTGCGCGCGGCGCTGGTGGACGGGGTCATCCGCAACGCCGTCAACGCGCCGAGCCTGGACGCCAAGACGCTCGCCGTCGTCGGGCCGTACCTGGATTTCGGCGCGAAGCTGGGCCGGTTCCTGGCGCAGACCGCGCGCTCCAAGCGCAGCGAGACGCTGGCGATCAACTACTCGGGCAAGGTCAACGAGGCCGACACAGGCCCCGTGACGCGCGCCGTGGTCAAGGGGTTCCTGGAACTGGCGATGGGCGCGGAGTCGGTCAACACGGTCAACGCGCTCTCGCGAGCGCGGGAACGCGGGCTCAAGATCGTCGAGACCCGCCAGAACGCGCCGGGCGACTTCACGGATCTGCTGGAAGTGACGGTCGGCGGCGACGGCGGGACGACCTCGGTGGCGGGGACGTTCTTCGGCGCGAAGGCGCGCATCGTGGGGATCAACGGCCAGCACATCGAAGCGCGGCCCCAAGGCGTGCTGCTGCTCTTGGAAAACCGGGACGTGCCCGGCATGGTCGGCAAGATCGGCAGCCTGCTGGGCGGCAGCGGCGTGAACATCGCCACGATGAGCCTGTCGCGCGACGCGGCGGGCGGCAAGGCGCTGACGGTGCTCAACCTCGACAGCGCGCCGGACGCCGCGACTTTGGAGCGCATCCAAGGGGACGCCGACATCCTCAGCGCGCGGGTGGTGGCGTTGTGAGGCCGGGTCTCAGGCGCTGACGGTGGACTCGGTGCGGAGACGGCGGACTTCCTGTAGCAGCAGGCGGCGGTACGAGGGCTTGGTGAAAGCGCAAAGCACGATTCCCACGATGCACGCTGAAATCGCCCACAATCCAAAGTAAAGGAGATAAGGCCACGTCTTGGATTGCATGTAGTCGGTAAAGACTGAATTGCTAGCAATAATGATGGCTAGGACAATACTCTGTTGCCAACTGCAAATCCAGTCATAGGAAGTGTTGATGTATGCTGTGGACAACAGGCTATCAAGCTCTGCCGCTGGTACATCGGCAAATTGTTGGATGTTGGCACCGAGGATACGCCGAACCTTCTCCGGTTTGATGGACGAGGGTTTTGTCTTACTTTTGTAAGAGCGGTAGATCGAAGGGGAAAAAAGATAGTAAATGGGGGCGAGAACGGTGACGCTAATGACCGCAAAGATTACTGAGCTGATAGGGTGAAATTCTCGAACGACAGCACCGTGAGCGGCTGAAATTTGCACGGCCAGCATGGCTTGTGGTGAATATTGGCACCCTCGGGCGGTGGCTCTTGACCCTTCGCCGCCATTTTGGAAGAAACCACTTTGCGGGGCAAGGTAATTCCTCCCCGGGTTTCTTGACTCGGTGGCTCGTGCGAGCCACTCAATTTAGCAACCGCCCCGCCATGCAGGAACTCCCTCCGCCCGCCAACCAGACCAAGCGCCTCGCCCGGATCGTCTTCACGACGTTCCTGCTCTCCTTCATCGCCTCCCGCACGCTGGTCATCCTCATCATGGCCAAGCGCGTGCCCGACCTGTTCCTGCACCTGGGCGGCACGCACGTCCACCATCTCAACTACGGCATCTTCCTCCTGTCGTTCGTCGGGGCGACCCTGCTCTTCGTGCCCCTGAGCGACACGGCGAAGCAGAAAATGGCGTTCGTGTACGGCTTCGGCATGGCGCTGACCTTCGACGAGTTCGGCATGTGGCTGCACCTGGGCGGCAGCTACTGGCAGCGCGGCAGCTTCGACGCCGTCATCGTCGTCCTGAGCCTGTTCGGCGTGGTCGCCTTCGCGCCGCGCTGGGAGCGTTTCCGCTCCTACCACTGGGCCGCCGCCGCGACGACGGTGGTCGCGGTGATCGGTTTCTACTGGCTGCTGTTCTGGTCGATGAACCATTATGGCAACCGCTACGCACCGCGCCTGCAATTGCTGGAGCAATCCGGCCCGCAGTGACTCCGGAAAGGGAACCAGCCACAAAGGGCACGGAAAACACAACACTTTTTGTGCCTTTTGCGCCCTCTGTGGCAAAAGGACCCGGGCCGAAAACAGAGCCGCCGCACGCGTTCCCCCCGGATCACGTGCGGCGACAGTCCATCAGCGGACGCTGCCCGCTGGGAAGATGTTGGAAAAAGGTCAGATCAGGCTAGCCTGGGAAATCTTCGGTCGGCGTTGCCGCCGCATGCATTCCCCCCGGTCTGCATGCGACGGCCGCCAACAGCGGACGATGTCCGCTGGGAATTGGTTAAGTGGTTGGCTTTAAGCTCGAAAAATTTCTGCTTGGCATCGCCGCCGCGCGTGTTCCCCCCGGTTCCCGCGCGGCGGCAGCCAACGGCGGACGATGTCCGCCGGACAATGGTCAGGTGGTCTGGGGCAATTCCTCGTAGGCAGGCGCTTTCGGCGCAGAATCTTCTTCCCGGGCAATCGCCGGACGTTCCGCCGCCTGCCGGATGAGCGGGTAGACCACCGCCATGAAGGCGACGGCCACGTTCGAGGCGATGACCGGCAGCGAGCCCGTGGCCACGCCATAGCCGATCCAGAGCATCGCGGCCACCGCTTGCACGGCGCGCAACGCCCCCTGGCCACGGCACAGGTAGGACGCCGCGAAGGCCACCGTGGCGGTCCAGCCGAGGCCTTCCTTGAGCAGGTGTGCGTTCATAAAGAAAAAAGAGGAAATGGGTTTCAGGCGGCCAGGATCGTCAGCGCATGCTTCTCGGACGCCTCGCGCCGGGGCGCGGGCTCATGGAAGGTCAGCCAATCCGTGCGGATCTTGTCCCAGGATTGGAGCGCCAGCCCGTAGGAGGCGAACAGTTCGCGGATTTTCGCGGAGTCCCACCGCACGATGTCTTCCAGCACGGGCACCAGCACGCTCAGGGCGTTGTCGCTCAGGACGCTGCGCCGGGCGATGCGGCCCACGCTCTTGGTCTCGGACACGGCGATGGTCAACCCGTCCAGGCTGTTGACGTGCTGCATGACGTGCATGTCCGAACTGCCGTCGCCCACGTACACCGTGTAGTCCGGGCGGATGTGCAGCTTCGCTTCCAGTTCCTGGAGCAGCGCCACCTTGCCGTAGCCCGCCGGGACGCGGCGCACCGCCGAAATCTCCCCGGTGTGCTCGTCGAAGTCCAGTTCCGTGCCGAAGATGTGCTCGGGCGGCACGATGCCTTCCAGCGCGGACTGCACCACCACGCGCGGCGAGGCGGAGATCACGCAGAAAGTGAAGCGGTGGTTCTCGACGCCTTGTTGCAGGAACTCGGCCAGCAGTTCCACGTTCTGCTTGAGGCGCACACGCTTGCCGGTCTCGACGAGGTGCTCGCGGCGCACGCCGCGGTACTGCGGGTCGTGGCGAAGCAGATAGGTCAGTTCCGCCCCCTGCTGGACCAGGTTGACCTTGGCCAGACCGGCCACCTTTTCGTGGAAGCCGTCCAGGCCCAGCATCTCGCTGAGCACCACGCCGGAATCGTTGAAGCTCAGCGTCTGGTCGAAGTCGCTGGCAAACAGGTAATGCTTGGCGGCGTCGTTGGTTTGGTTCATCATCATGCGCGTTGGGCTGGTTGAGGTTGTCATGACAGCCCGTCCGGTGATACGACGCCACCTTGCCGCCTTCCGTTCAAAAACGCAAGGAAAAGTTGTTATATTTTTGCGAAAGCTGTTATATAAGGTACTTTCTTCTATGCCCGATGCTCCGCTGTCCGCACTCAAATACCGTCGCATCCTCGATCAACTCCAGCAGGAAATCTTGCGCGGCGATTACCGTACGGGCGCGAAGCTGCCGAGCGAGGCGGACCTGATCAAACGCTTCGGCGCGTCGCGGATCACGGTGGGCCGCGCGGTCAACGAACTGCGCGGGCTGGGGCTGGTGGAGCGCCGGGCCGGTTCGGGCACCTACGTGCGCCCCCTGCCCGCCGCGCCGGACGCGCCGGTGGATCGCCCGCTGCCCCCTCCCGCGCTGCTCTTCGGGCTCTTGATCCCGGACCTGGGCGGGACCGAAATCTTCGAGCCGATCTGCCGTGGCATGGCCGAGGCCCAGCAGGCGGACCGCTACGGCCTGCTCTGGGGCCACGCTGCTTCCACCCCTCCCGGCACGGACGCGGAAGAAACCGCCAAGCGCGAGGAGCGGGCCTGGCAGGTGTGCGGCCGGTTCGTCGAGCGCAAGGTGGACGGCGTGTTTTTCGCCCCGTTCGGCCAGGGAAAAGTCAGCGAGGCCGTCAACGCGCGCCTGCTGGCGGCGATGGACGAGGCCCGGCTGCCCGTGGTCCTGCTGGACCGCGACACCCTGGCCTACCCCCGGCGCACCGCGCACGACCTCGTGGGCCTGGACAACCGCCGCGCGGGCTATCTGGCGACGGAGCACCTCCTGCGGCTGGGACGGCAGCGGGTGGCGTTCGTCGCGCTCCCGGAGGCGGCGGCCACGGTGGACTCGCGCATTGCGGGCTACCGGGAGGCGCTGTTCATGGAGGACGCGCCGATGGAGGGGGCGCTGGTGCGGCGGCTCGACCCGGGCGACGTGCTCGCGGTGCGCGCGATGCTGGAGGAGTTCCGGCCCGACGCCGTGGTTTGCGCGAACGACCGGACGGCCGGGCGGCTCATGCACGCGCTGCTGGCCCTGGGCAAGCGGCTGCCGCAGGACGTGGCGCTGGTGGGCATCGACGACGCGGGCTACGCGAGCCTGCTGCCCGTGCCCCTGACGACCGTGCGCCAGCCCTGCCGGGAGATCGGCGCGGCGGCCGTGGCGGCGATGCTCGAGCGAGTGAACCGCCCGCAGTTGGCCCCGCGCGACATTCTGCTGGAAGGCACGCTGGTGGTGCGGGAGTCGTGCGGCGCGGGATTGCGGCTGGTGTGAGCCGCGGCGGCTGGGGCGCGGGCCGCCTGGCCGGGTCAAAAAAGGATGGACAAAGAAAAGGGCTTTTGGTTTTCTTTTCCCCCCTGACCCGGGTCGGGCCGTGCATCCCGCTTCCATGCAATCTTCCATCATTGCCATCCTCGCCGCCGCCGCCTTGTACCTGATGTACGACGGCAGCTCGAAAAAGGTCGAACTGGCCAAGTTCCAGAACACGGTGTCGGAGTTGCAAGGCCAGTTGAGCAGCCAGCAGCAGGCGGCCCAGACGGCGGAGATGGCCAAGCTGGAGCAACAGATCCGGCAGTTGACCCTGGAGCGCGACCGCGCGACGCAGGAAGCCCAGCGGTTGACGGCGGCGGACCGCGACCGCGTCGAGAGGGACAAGCAGCGCGCCGTCCAGGAACTTGCCAGGGCGCAACCCGCCCCGCAGGCGGCGGCTACGCAAGCCCCCAAGCCGAACTGGTTGCAACAGCGGGTCGATCAGGGCACGAAACTCGACGCTCCCGCCTCTCCGGTCGGGCCGCCCTTCTGGGTGGATCGGCACGGCGTCCGTCACTATTACAATTAGAGGTTCCGCCCGCCGGTATCCTGATTGGGATGCAGGATGCAGGATGCAGGATGCAGGATGTCCTTTCCGGAGCGCCGGAGGTGCGGTGCTGAGACAGCCCGGGGCAGCGCCCTGGGAACCCACCGTCCACGCGCAAGCCCTGCCAGGGCGTCGCGGGCCGGAAGCATCGCTTGTTTCACCCTTGCAGGGCTGGATCGTTTTGGGGGGCGTTGCCCCGGGCTGTCACCTGGCCGCACCTCCGGCGCTCCGGAAGAGAACCACGGCTTTTCATCCTGCATCCTGCATCCTGCATCCTGCATCCAAATCGGAACACTACCCGAGGCCGTGCTCCGTGCCACGCCTGCCCGCCAGGGGAAAAGCGGTTCTGCAAGATGACAACCGGCGAATCCGCCCTAGATTTTGCCTGCCCCCGGCGGGCCGACCTCCTCTCTGCTCTATGCGCGTCCTCTTCCTCGACTGTTTTTCCGGCATCAGCGGCGACATGACCGTCGGCGCGCTGTGCGACCTCGGCGTCAAGCCTTCCGCGTTCGAGTGGGAACTCTCCAAGCTCGCCATCGGCGACTTCCACATGCACTTCGAGCGCAAGCAGCGCCGGAACATCGAGGGCGTCAAGTTCGGCATCCACGCGGGCAGCACCCACACGCACGACCAGGACGGGGACCCCGACGAGCACGGGCAGGTCCATGCGCATGCTCACGAACATGAGCACGGGCACGAACACGGGGAGGAAGCCCACGCGCACGCCCACCACGAACACGAGCACGAGCATGAGCATGAGCATGAGCATGACCACGGCCATTCGCACGACCACGGCCACGGCCACGAACATGCCCACGACCACGACGACCACGACGACGACCACGCCCACGGCCGTTCCTACGTCGAAATCCGTGCGCTGCTCGAAGCGAGCGACCTCTCGGACTTCGTCAAGCAACACGCCCTGAGCATCTTCCACCGCGTCGCGGTGGCGGAGGCGAAAATCCACGGCACCAGCGTCGAGGCCATCGGCTTCCACGAGGTCGGCGCGCTGGATTCCATTGCGGACATCGTCCTGGCGTGCGTCGGCATCGAGCTTCTGGGCGTCGAGCGCGTCTATCTGGGCAAGCTGGCCGACGGCCACGGCTGGGTGGACTGCGCGCACGGCCGCTTCCCCATCCCCACGCCCGCGACGCTGGAAATCCTGCGCGGCATCCCCGTCGGCCAGATCGACGAGCCCTACGAGTTCATCACCCCGACCGGGGCGGCCATCGCGGCGGAGTTCGCGCACGGCTTCGGGACCATGCCCGCCATGAAAGTGGAGAAAATCGGCTACGGCCTGGGCCGCCGCCAGTTGGAGAGCCGTCCCAACGTCCTGCGCGCCGTCCTGGGCGAACTGGCCGAGGACGCCGCCACGGCTCCCGCCGCCGCCAGCGGCTTCGCCACCGACACCATCACGCAGCTCGAAACCAACATCGACGACCTGTCGCCCGAGATCGTCGGCGCCACCATCGACCGCCTGCTCGCCGCCGGGGCGCTGGACGCCTTCTTCACTCCCGCGCAGATGAAGAAGAACCGCCCCGGTATCCTCCTGACCGTGCTCTGCGAGCCGGACAAGGTGGACGCCGTGGCGGCCCTGATCTTCCGCGAGACGACCAGCTTCGGCCTGCGCCTGAGCGAGAAGCGCCGCCTCAAGCTGGAGCGGCGGATCGAAACCGTCCACACGATGCACGGCGAGATCCAGGTGAAGCTCGGCTTCGACGCGCAGGGCAACCGCTTGCAGGTCGCGCCGGAGTACGAGTCCTGCCGGGCGGTGGCGGAACGCTCCGGCCAGCCCCTGCGCGAGGTGTACGCCGCCGCGATGCAAGCCTACAGCGCCAACCCCTCGCTCCGATGAACCGCCGCCTTTTTCTGTTGGTTCTGGCGTTGGGGTGGCTCGCATTGCCGGTCCGGGCGGAGGGCTCGACCCGGGAGGAAAACGTGCGCCGGATGGTCGCCGCCGCGATGGACCAGACCCAGATGACCCGGATGTACGACCCGGCCTACGTGAAGCTGGCGTATCCCGGCGGCGACGTGCCCGCCGACCGCGGCGTCTGCACGGACGTGGTGATCCGGTCGATGCGCGGGGCGGGGGTGGATCTGCAAAAGGCGGTCCACGAGGACATGGCGGCGCATTTCGGCGCGTATCCGCACGAGTGGGGTTTGTCGCACCCGGACCCGAACATCGACCATCGCCGGGTGCCGAACCTCGCGGCGTACTTCAAGCGGCAGGGCCGGTCGCTGCCGGTGACGGCGGCGGCGGCCGACTACCAGCCCGGCGACATCGTGAGTTGGCGGCTGCCGGGCGGCCTGGCGCACATCGGCGTGGTGGTCGCGGAGGTGTCGCCCGCCGACCCCGCCCGGCACCTGGTGGTCCACAACATCGGCGAGGGCGCGCGGCTGGAGGACGTGCTCTTCGCGTACCAGCTCACGGGGCACTTCCGCTATTTCGTGGGTCCGTGAGGGGATGGCGGAGGGTGCTGCGCGCCGATGCGGGATGCAGGATGCAGGATGCAGGATGACAGATAGCACATGGCTTCCCAACTTCTGTCCTCCTGAGCGCAGCGAGTCCGCGAGCAGAGCCGAAGGACCTTCCGCCGCTGGAGGCAAGGCCGTTTTCAACTCGGAGCGCGCAGGCTGAATCCGCGCCTGGCTGCCGCCGGCCGGAAGGTCCTTCGGCTCTGCTCGCGGACTCGCTGCGCTCAGGAGGACAGAGTTTACAGAGCCACGCGCTCCTTCTCCACATCCTGCATCCTGCATCCTGCATCCTTCCGCCCGTGGAGGCATGGAAATGGCTTCCTACTCTGTCGCTCAGGGGTTAAAA
>CALMAQ010000261.1 GCA_937859745.1 uncultured Verrucomicrobiota bacterium
CGGTGAGGGGATCGGTGCAGTCGAGCACGACCGCGCCGCCCACCGGCACGCCGCCGCCCGCCCCAGGCACCACGCCCGCCGTGGCCCCGGCCGGGAAGCCGCGGTCTTGATGGTTTGCAAGAGCAAGGGCCGTCCCGCCGGGGCGGCCCCGTTCGTTTGGTTTCCCGGCGACCTTCGGTCCGGCGGTGGCCTTACACCGTCTCCTTCTGCTTGGCGCCGCCCGGCAGGAACACGGCCGAGTCGTAGTAGGTGCGGAACTTCGTGGCTTTGTCGCCCGTGTGTTCGATGACGCTGATCCCCCGGTAGTTGAAGGGCTGCCCGTCGTTGGCCATGGTCCCCTCGCTGATCCATTCGAGCACGGCGATGCCCTCCGGGGCGTCGTGGTGATGGTGGAAGGTCGATTTGATGGAATCGAACGCCGTCAGGTAGTTGGTCCAGAAGCGGCGCGCGCCTTCCTGGCCGCGCATGGGCTCGGTCAAGGCGAGGTTGAGCAACTCGGAACTTTCGCCGAACAGCGCCACGAGGGCTTCCGGGTCGCGCGACTGCTCGATCTGCTGCAAGGTGCTCATGAAGGTTTCGGCGAAGTTTGACATAGGTAGGAAGTTACGACCCGATTCGGGCAGCGGGCGCACGCTGGCCGCCCGGTCGGTGTCTTGATGACGGATGTCGGATGTCGGGTGAGAAGCTGCCGTGCTTTTCCGGAGCGCCGAAGGTGCGGCGCTCCGGAAAGGACATCTTGCATCCCTCCGTCATCCGTCATCCTTCCGCCTTCCACCTCCCGGCGCGTTGGGGCTTGTCTATTGGCGGGGGACGGTAGAAGGTAGCCGCCGCCATGCCGCCCCGTGCCTGCCTCCTGCTCGCCCTGCTCGCCGCGCTATTCTGTGGAGGGGGAACGCTCGCCGCCGAGGACAACCGCTCGCACCTGGGCGACTTCCTCGGGCCGCTCGGCTACTCCGCCGTGAAGATGCAGAGCCACTCCGGCCCGCACATGGAGGTCATGGCGCGCATCAACAACGTACCGGGCCGCTTCCTCGTGGACACGGGCGCGCAGATCACGGTCATCCACGCGGGCAGCCTGGCGCGCTTCCACCTCTCGGCGGTCAAGACCGGGGTGCGGGTGTACGGCGCGGTCGGCGGTCCGGGCGAGCGTATCGAGGCCGCCATGGCCAGCCGCCTCCAGGTGGGCCCGTGCGAGTTCACCCCCTTCCTGCTGGGCGTCAGCAACCTCAGCGCGCTCAACCAGGGGCGCTCGTCGCGGCACATGGGGCCGTTCGACGGCATCATCGGCGCGGACGTGCTCCAAAGCGCCTCGTTCGTCATCGACTGCCCCGGCCTGACGCTCTACGCCCGGCCTGGCGACGGCAACAGCGCGGGCAGCGGCGGGCTGCCCGCCGGGAAACTTTTTGCCCGCCTGAAGACCGAGGGCTACAGCGAGATCCCGCTCAAGCGCACGTCGATCAGCGACTTCGAGGTGCAGGCCAACGTCAACGGCCGCCGCGCGCTCTGGCTGGTGGACACGGGCGCGGCCGTCACGCTGCTGGACACCACGGTCAGCCGCCGGGCGGGCATCAAGCTCAAGCGCACG
>CALMAQ010000262.1 GCA_937859745.1 uncultured Verrucomicrobiota bacterium
TGCGGACGCGACAGCAGGAAACCCGCGCCGCCGGCCATCGCCAGGCCGATGCCGTAGGCGGTCACCATGCCCATGCCGACGCCGAAGATCACGTAGGCCAGCAACAGCAGCGGCAGGGGCGTGGCGAGGCTCAGGCGGGTCAGCAGCACGGCGCTGACGACCGTCGCCGCTCCCGCGATCAGCAGCGAGGGGCGCGTGCCGTATGTCCCTACGAGGCGGCCGGAAAGCGGCGCGCAGACGGTGGTCATCAACGCGAGCGGCAGCGTGCAGAGCCCCGTGTGAAAGGCCGACAGGCCCCGCGCCTGTTGCAGGTACAGGGCGTTGAGGAAGAGGAACCCGGCGAAGTTGGCGAAGGTGCAGACGGCCAGCAGCGTCGCGCTGCTGAAAGGCACGCTGCGGAAGAAGCGCAGGTCCAGCAACGGGTCGGTGCGCCGCCCCTCGTACCACACGAGGCAGGCAACCGCCAGCGCCGCGCCGCCGAACAGCCCGACGATGAGCGGCGAGCCCCAACCCGCCTGGTGGCCCTCGATCACCGCGTACGTCACGGCCGCGAGCGCGCCGAGCACCAGTCCCTGGCCCACGGGATCGACCGCCCGCGCCCGCGCCGCCTTCGACTCGGGCACGAACCGTGCCGCCAGCACGAAGGCCGCCGCCCCGATGGGCAGGTTGACCCAGAAGATCGCGCGCCAGCCGACGGTCTGCGTGAGGATGCCGCCGACCAGCGGCCCCAGCGCCAGCGACACGCCCGCCGTCGCCCCCCAGATGCCGAAGGCCTGCGCGCGCGCCTTGGATTCCTCGAACGCATTGCTGATGATGGAAAGCGCCACCGGGTTGAGCATCGAAGCGCCCAGGCCCTGGAGCGCGCGGAAAGCGATCAGCCCGCGGACCCCGGGCGCGAGGCTGCACAGGACCGACCCGGCCGTGAACAAGGTCAGCCCGATCTGGAAGACGCGCCGCCGCCCGACCCGGTCCGCCGTGGAGCCCGCGAGCATCAGGAAGCTGGCGACGACGAGCGTGTAGGCGTCCACGACCCATTGCAGGCTGGAGATCGTGGCGTGGAAATCCTTCTGGATGGCGGGCAGCGCGACGTTGACGATGGTGACATCCATGCCCACGAGCAACAGGCTCAGGCAGCAGATGCCCAGGATGAGGTTGGGATGCGTGGCCTTTCGGGCAGGCTGCGGCAGGGTTTCCGGCATAAGGTAGGGCTGGGCGTCCCCGCCCGGCGGTGACTGTCCGCCCGTCCCGGCGGCGTTCAAGCGGAAAAGCAACGGCCGGGCGGGACGCCCGGCAGGACCTCACGCCGTCCCCACGCAGAAAATCGTCCGCCCCCTCCGGCCCGTGTGCGCCGAGCACCAGGATGCGCTCGATGTCGCCCGTGCGGCTCGGGCCGGTGACGAACGACAGCAGGCTCGGATAACCCCCCACCCCGTACTTCTCGTGCAGGGCCGCGTAAGCCTGCGGCAGACCGCCCACCATCTGCGACGCCCGCGCCACCACGACGTGGTGCGGCGGCAGCACCGACAGCGCCTGCCCCGTCCGGCGGTCGCCAGCATGGGCAGGAACAGGGCGAGGTCGCTGAGCTTGGGCAGCATCTTTTCGATGCCCATGATGGCCACGTGGATTTTCGGCAGAGCCGTCGTCAGCCGCGCGTTGCCCTCGTTCTCCGTGATAGAGATCATGCCCGTTTCCGCCACGCTGAAATTGGCCCCGCTGATGCCCAGGTCGGCGGTGCAATGCACCTGCCGCAGCACCTTGCGCGCGATCGTCGTCAATTCTTCGGGCTCGTGCGTCGGCCCAGTGCCCAGTTCCTTCTCGAAGATGGCGCTGATTTCCTGGCGCGTCAGGTGCATGGCGGGAAAAACGACCTTGCGGCGGCTTCTACTTCCGCCCCGCCTGGTGCCTGCCCTCGTACGCCTTGAGTTCCGTGAGCCATTCCCGGCCCACCGGCACGTTCTGGCGGCGGCAATGCTCGTCCCACACCGCGCCGAAGGGCAGCGTCTTGAGTTCCTCCATCAGCGCGAGGCGCGACGTGTAATCCTTCGCGTCCTCGACCGCGCGCAACTGGTCGGTCGGCTCCAGCAGCGCCAGCAGCAGCGCCTTGAGCGCGTTGCGCATCCCGATGGTCCAGGCGGCGACGCGGTTGATCGTCGCGTCGAAGAAATCCAGGCCGATGTGCGTCTTGCCCAAAAAGTTGCCGCGCACGATCTCCTCCATCGTGGCGCGCAACGCATCGTCGAGCACGATGACGTGGTCGCTGTCCCAGCGCACGCCGCGGCTGACGTGCAGGAGCAGCCCGGGCGCGTACATCAGGACGCTGCTGATCTTGTCCGCGATGGTTTCCGTCGGGTGGAAGTGCCCGGCGTCCAGGCACACCAGCTTCTGGTTCTTGATCGCGTAACCCAGGTAGAACTCGAACGAGCCGACCGTGTACGCCTCCGCGCCGATGCCGAACAGTTTGCTCTCCACGGCGTCGAGGTGGTACGAGGCGTCGATGGGCTCCGCGAACACGGCGTCGAGCGCGCGGGCGAGCCGTTCGCGCGGGGCCAGGCGGTCGGCGGGGATGTCCTTGGAGCCGTCGGGGATCCACACGTTGGTCACGCAGGGCGTGCCGAGCTGCCGCCCGAACTCCGCGCCGATCTTGCGGCAGGCGATGGCGTGCTCGATCCAGAATTGGCGGATGCCCTTGTCCGGGTTGGAGAGCGTCAGGCTGTCGCTGGCCAGCGGGTGCGAGAAGAACGTCGGGTTGAAGTCCAGCCCCACGCCGCCCGGCTTGGCCCAATCGACCCAGCTCTGGAAGTGTTCGATGGCCAGCGCGTTGCGGTCCGCCTTCGGGGCGGCCGGGTCAGCGTAGCTGGCGTGGAGCGCCAGGCGGTGCTTGCCGGGGATGAGCGAGAAGGTCTTGTCGATGTCGGCGCGCAGTTCGTCGATGTTGCGCGCCTTGCCCGGGTAGTTTCCCGTGACGGCCACGCCGCCGTCCAGGCCCAGGCCGCTGTTCTCGAAGCCGGCCACGTCGTCGCCCTGCCAGCAGTGCATGGAAACGGGGATCGTGGCCAGGCGGGCGAGCGCCGCCTCGGTGTCCACGTGGAATGGCGCGTATTGCTCGCGGGCGAGGGAATAGGAGGAGTCTGGCATCGGGGGAAAAAGGAAGGGGTGAAAACCGCCGACATGCCCGCCATGCTTGCCGCCGTTTATGCGCGGGGTCAATCATAATTTCCGCGGCCACCATGTTTTAATGATTGACACCGATCATATAACCGGCCGATGATCCGCCATCGCTTGAAGGTCCCCCTGCACATCGTCGAAGCCCGCCGCCACCGCCTCGCCGACTACCTGCGCCATCACGCCTACGCCCCCCTGGCGGACGTGTGCGGCGAGTTCGGCGTGTCCGCGGCCACCGCCCGGCGCGACCTCGCCGCCCTCGCCGCGCAGAAGCGCATCGTCCGCACCTACGGCGGCGCGCTGACCGAGTTCGCCCAACGCTTCCCCTCCTTCCGCGAACGCGAGCACGAGCACGCCCGCGCCAAGCGCCGCATCGCCGCCGCCGCCCGCGAGCACCTCCGGCCCGGCACCACCTGCTACCTCGATTCCGGCACCACCATCTTTGCCCTCGCCGGGGAACTGCGCCGCCGCCCCGTGCCCGGCCTGCGCGTCGTCACCAACAACCTGCCCGTGGCCGAACTGCTCAGCGAGGGCGCGCCCGACGTGAGCGTCTGCCTGCTCGGCGGCGAACTGCTCGCGCGGCAGGCCGTGCTGGTCGGCGCGGTCGCGCGCAAGGCGCTGCGGTTCCACGCCATCGACCAGGCGTTCATCAGCGCGGAGAGCGCGGACGCCGCGGGCGTGTGGAACTCGCAGGCGGAGGTTTCCAGCCTCCAGCAGAAGGTGCTCGAAGAGTCCGCGCACAGCGTCCTCTGCCTGGACGCCTCCAAGCTCGGCGGGGCCGCCCCGGCGTTCCTCGCGCCGTGGGGCCGGTTCGACCTGCTCATCACCGACGCCTCCGCGTCCCGCCTGCGCGCCTTCCCCGCCTGCCGGCGCGAACTCGTCTAGCTTTCTCCCCCCGCCATGCCGTCCCCCGGCTCCCCACCCACCACCCGTTACATCGCCTGCGACCTCGGGGCCGAGAGCGGCCGGGTCATGCTC
>CALMAQ010000263.1 GCA_937859745.1 uncultured Verrucomicrobiota bacterium
GGCCCGGACGTTCCCCGGGCGGCGGACGCTGGTCGGCGGGCGGGGTGGCCGCTGGTTTACAGCCCCCGCTGGCCAGGAGCAGCGCGGCGGCGAGGATTTGGGCAGCGGCGGGTCGTCGGCAGATGGCGGAGGGAGGCAGGGGCATAGGCCAATCCTGTGCTGAATATAGCACAGAAAAGCGTTTTTCTGTCGGCAGTGTCAAGTGCCGAATCAGGAACACGGCACGGATGGCCTCCGCCAAGATTCTTCCCCGCAACATCGCCGGTCCGCAGATTCGTCGGCTGCGCTCCCAGCAGGGGATCACCCAGCAGGCGTTCGCGGAGCGGTGTCAACGCATGGGCTGGGACATCAGCCGCGACACCCTCGCCAAAGTGGAAAGCCAGATGCGCTGGCTCTCGGACTTTGAACTGGCGTTCCTGGCGGAAGCCCTCGCCGTGCCGCTCGACCTGCTGCTGCCCGAGCGTGGCGCGGTGGCTCAGCAGACCATCCGCGAGTTCGTCGGGCGGCTCAGCGGAGGCAGGTCCGACGACTAAAATCGGTTGACCGGCACAATCGACCCTTCTCCGGTTCGATACCCGCAGGTAGGATCAAGGACGATCAGCAGCAATCCGCCCTTGGAGGTCTTCGCAAGCCGCTCGCCACTGTCTCCCTTTCAGGTCCCAACGCTGGAAACGCCCCAACGGGGTGGCTCCTTCCGAGTTCAATCGAGGATCATAGACAGGAAAGTTCACGTCTTTCGGCAAATGCGCGAACCGCGCTACACGGCAGCTTCCGGCGTTTTCTCCGTGCGCGCACCCACTAGGGACCGGCATGAAGCCCTTCGGCAGCAATACACTTTGGATTCGGCGTGGCTCTTGCTCGTTTCATGTGCCTATGAACCTTGCCCGAGCCACCCGACCGCTTCGACCGATGACCTTCTTTCTTCTTCCTCTCACGGGTTTTCTGGCCGTTCTCGCCGCGCCGACCGTTCGAGGTCGCCTCGCGGAGACGCGCGCACAGATCGAGGCTCGCTACGGCCCGGTCTTGTCACGGACGGACGTGTCCGGTCTGCCCGGCGCGGAACGCTGTCACTACGAGCATGAAGGCATATCTATCACCGTGACTTACATCCAGGGGGTGTGTTACGCGGAGGCGTACGCGCATTTGGCCGGAGAGCCGGTTTCTGCGGATGAGGTTCGCGTTTTGCTGGAAGCGAACAGTTTTGGATTGATCTGGCTGACCATCGACCAGACCCTCGCCGCCGAGAAGCTGGCGGCGAGCAGGCAGCCCGACCTACAATTCAACCCCAACTCACCGGATGGCTGGTGTCTCTGTGATCCGAAAGCGGGCTACGCATGGTGTGTGACGGCGGCTTGGAAGAAAGCTAACGACAAGCCCAACCGGACGCTGGAAATCATTTCCCGGTCTGTCGGTAAATATTACGACGACGTTCACGGCGCGCAGACCAAGCAAACTTTCAAAGGATTCTGAAGCCCAGAAGTCCGATCAACCCGGTGTTCCCCCGTTCGTCGCTCGCCCTGGTCGATTGCACGAGCTTTTATTCCTCATGCGAGGCCGTGTTCCGCCCGAGACTGTGGGGCCGCCCGGTCGTCGTCCTCTCCAACAATGACGGCTGCGTAATCGCGCGCTCCCCCTAAGCGAAAAGCCTCGGCATCCCGATGGGCGCGCCGGAGTTCCAGTGGCGGGAACGGTTCCGGGACTGGAACGTGACCGTGTGTTCCTCCAACTACGAACTCTACGGCGACATGAGCGCGCGGGTGATGGCTGTCCTACGCCGGTTCGCGGAGGCCGTCGAGGTGTACTCGATTGATGAAGCGTTCCTGAGTTTGGAAGGCATGACCTGGGCGCAACTGGAAGCGTACGCTCGTGAAATCCGCCAGACGGTGCGCCGCTGGACCGGCATCCCGGTCGGCGTGGGCGTGGGCGCGAGCAAGCTCCTGGCCAAGCTGGCGAACCGGGCAGCCAAGCAGAAGGATGGGGTGTTGGTGCTCGACCACGACAGCCCGGCGGGGCACGACCTCATCAACGAGTGGCCCGCCCGGGAACTCTGGGGCGTGGCCGGGCGGCTGGCGGCGCGGCTGGCCGACCTGGGCATCCTGACGGCGGGCAGCCTGCGCCGGGCATCCCGTTCGCTCATCCGCCAACGATTCGGCGTCGTGGGAGAGCGGCTGGTGCTTGAACTCAATGGTGTGTCCTGCCTGGAACTGGAGGAAGTGGAAGCACCACGCCAAAACCTCTGCTGCTCGCGCTCTTTTGGCCGTCCGGTCACGGAGCTGGAGGAACTGCGCCAGGCCGTGACGGTCCACGCCGAACGCGCGGGGGAGAAGCTGCGGGGCCAAGGACTCGCTGCTAGCGCGGTATGCGTGTTCCTTTTGACTAACCGCCATCGGCCCGACCTGCCGCAGTACAATCCCCAAGCCGGGCGCGAGTTGATCGTGCCGACCGCGTTCACCCCCGAACTGGTGGGCGAGTGCCAGCGCATCCTCTCCGCCATCTACCGGCCCGGCTACCGCTACGTCAAGGCGGGCGTGTTGTGCCTGGGGCTGGTGCCCGACGAGGAGCAGCAGGGCAGCCTGTTCCGGCAAGTGGACCCAGAGCAGGAAGAAAAACAGCGTCGGCTCATGGCGGCGGTCGATGCGCTCAATTTATGGTGTGGTCGTAGCACCGTGCGGGTGGCCACGGCAGGGTTCAAGCAAAGTTGGCAGATGCGGCAGAGGAGGAAATCAGCGTGCTACTCCACCCGATTACCCGACGTGCCGACAGCGAGGTTGTAAGAGGTTCTTAAGCGAGCCGAGGAACATGCCATGGCGATACTCCTATAAAAACCTCCGAGAACGAAGCCGCTGGACAAAGCGTCTAAAATGCCAGTCATACCTAGGTACTTTCTCAGAATCGTCTCTGTTCCTTGAGTAGGCTCAGGCAGTCCAACAAATTGTTGAAACGCGCGGCCAAGTCACGTCTGCGATCAACATTGCCCATAAATTCGTTGTAGGCCGCCTCTTCCCGAGGGGTGCGCTCTTCCTGAGTGATCATCAGATCGCTTGTCTGTCCTGGCAGCGTATCACTGGGGAGGTTCACTGCGCCTTGTTCGGAATTGAAAAGGACGTTCGCTAAAAATAACGCCATGTCCACCGCGCGGTGGAGCGGAAGCTCCTCGGCCTGCCGCGTCCATCGGCGGCCGACGCGGCGCATCGTCTTGATGGATATCTCGTCGGGATCATACTGCGCGATGCCGACCGAAATGAAGCGCATGTCGGTTTCACCCACACCCGCATGAGGCCCATCGAACGCTTGGTAGGGCAGCGCGTAGAATGGTTTATGTTCAAGGTGCTGCGGCAACCTGTCTAAAGGATCAGCGGCTGGATTCTTAGGTACAAATTCGTAGGGCATCGCTTAGATTTAGTGAACTGGTTGAATTTCGTGAAGCGTGTTCACTGATTTCTCGCGTGTTTCGTTACTTGGACCGGAGAAACCGACCCTAAAAAAGGCTTTCTTGAACAAGACATGTGCCGCTAGAGCTGGCGGATGCTTTCGACGACCATCGTTCATGTCTGCCTGTGTTGTGGCAGTCAGAGAATCCGCAAAAACGGCCATGCGGACAACGGGGCACAAAGGGCCAAGTGCCTGGAGTGCGCGAGCACGTTCATCCTCCAGCCAAAAGGTGCCTGCTACGACCAGAAGTTCAAGGACCAGGTAGTCGCGGCTTACCAAGACCGCATGAGCATCCGGGGCATCACTTGCACCTTCGGGGTTTGCTACAAAACGGTGCTGCGCTGGGGGGAAAAGCGGCCAGCCTCCCGGCCTTTGTGGACACGCTGCCGCGCGCTGAAAACGGCGACGTGCTCGAACTAGGATGAGCTTTGGAGTTTTGTGGGTAGCAAAGCGGACCCCCTATGGTTATGGGTGGCCCTTTGTCGAAGAACCCGTCGGATGGTTGCCTGGACACTCGGCGACCGCAGCCTGCAAAGCGCATGCGACCTGTGAGCGTCTTTGCCGAAGTGCTACCGGCATTGTGCCACGCGCAGCGACTTCTGGGATGCCTACGCCGCCGCTTTCTCCGTCGACACCCACCGTGCCTGCGGCAAGGAAGAAGGGGAGACCAACCACGTGGAGCGTTGGTTTGGTACGTTGCGAGCACGGATCAGTCGTCTGGTGCGCCGGGCGTACTCCTTTTCCAAGAACGCCGAGAACCACCTCGATGCCATCCATCTGTTTATCACCACCTACAACCTTGCCGTCCAACAGCAAGCAACAGCCAGTTGATCACCACCACAATTCATTGAAGCTTGTCTTTTTCAGAGTCTGTTCACAGGCAGAGAATTCAGGCTCTAAACGGATATGCCTACGTTGCGAAATACCTCTATGTGTTTCCAGCATCCCTGGCAGTTGCCACAGGCCATGTTGCCTCGGTGGCAGGAATGACTCCATGCCAAAAGAGACATGGGGATACCCGATGCGCGGATCAACTCAACGGAAGTGAGTTCAATTGCAGGCGCACAGACACGGATACTTCCTTCTTGCAAGGACATCAAAGCGTCTATGTTGGCATAGAAGGGCGCAGTGCCATCTACGTAAGTGACATCGCCCGCGACGCTACCGACCGCCAATTTCCAATCGTGCGCGCCCAAGGCGATCATTCTGGCACCAACGAGAGTAATCAATAGTTGGTTACGAAACGGCCACCACTCTTTCGTCGGCGCAACCACTGCACTTGGCTGCTTGGTCAAAGCTCCACCCCCCACCTCTGTACAATCTACCCGGACGACTTCGTGCCGAATAGAGAGTTCACGACACACTTGGGAGGCCGCCTGGATTTCAGCGTTGGCGGCAAGTTGGCCATAGCTGACGGTAAAGGCAGTCGAAGGCCGCAGCCAGTACGCCAAGGCTACGGAATCAATGCCGCCAGATAGTAGAAGAGCGGTGTTCATTCCAAAATCAAACGTCCATCCAAGCGGCGGCGTACACCGCTGATGCTATGTCGCTAAAAACTTGGCAACCTGTTCCCTCGAACATTGTCAAGTGTGTCGCGTCGGAGTTGCTGACCAGCAGGACCACAGGTTTGCCCCTCGCCCGGGCATACCCAATCTCGAAAATGGTTCCCGGATCGTGGCCATCAAGGATGGCAAACACCATCTCACAACCTTCCAAACCCTCAAGGTCGGCGCGGGCGATGACATCGGCACTCCCCCTCATCCCAACGTCGTGGCGGGGAGAAAATACTTTGAGGCCCAACGCGCGCAGGCAACTACGCACTTCTTGGACGCACCAAAGCTGCATCAGGTTAAAGAATGGACCCGCCAAATACACCGACCGCTCTTCGTTTCGATTGCGAGGTACGTGCGGTCCCAGATGAAAGTTCTCAGGGAGGGGGAAAGGCAACGGAACCATGCGCGACTGGCAGTACCAAGCCGTTGCCAGTGATGCGAGACGGGCTGCTTCGCTTGGCTGGATATTGTTGACCATCCACTCGAAGGCAAACACGGCAGAAAATATGTCTCCCGAGCCGATGGAGAACGTCTGAGACGTTCGGAATACGGGAATCTGGCTCTTGCCAGATTCATCAAAAACCATCGCCCCGTTGGGGCCGTCCTTGACAACGACAACGGCGGCTTGCTCCCTCAAGCGTATGCCCGCTTCATCCAAATCCCATGTGCCAGCCATTTGGGCCGCTTCCTGACGATTGGCAACAATCGCCAGATGCTCGGCTGATGAGCCGTTGGCCTTAAAGGGCTGTGGTAGGTAGGGAGACTGAGGATCGTAAACGACCATGCGGCCATGAACAACCGCTTCCGCCTCCAGCATCCCATAGCGCAAGATGGTGTCGGCGGTGACTTCGAGACGACTTGACGGGTGATCTTCGGTATAATGATTGATTGCTGGAACGGCGAGCGGGTGAAGGTAGTGAAAGCTAGGAGTGTGCGGCGACGGCACAACTGCCGTCGTGATTCGTAATCCCGCCGCCACCGAGCGAAGATGCGCGCTCGAACGTGCGTCCGCACAAGTGTGCAACTGGATGGGCCGGTCTCGCGCGGCAAGCGACGCCGCTGCCCGCAGCCCTGACCCATAAAGTTCGTGCCACGGTGGGAACTCGCACCGTTCGTGGTACGTTCCGCCTACGATTGTGAACGGCCCGTGTAGTAAATTCTTACCTTGCATAATGGCCTGATCGAAGATTCGAGAACGACAGCTTGATACAAATTCCCTTTTTTCAGGCAGTCGATGAGTTCAACGAGTTGCCCGGAGTTGACAGAACCAACTCGCTCGTTCCCGGGTGGCAAAACCGCAACCACCACGTCCGCATCATTCTCTTGGTCAAGTTTTACATCGAGTTTGGTGACAGGAGCAAGCTGAGCAGCTATTGCCGTTGGAGATATCAACGTTGTCTCAAAATTCAATCCCTCGCACGAGAAAGTGGCTGAAGGCCCCCCGTCATCACCTCGATTTGGATTATCGTGTCGGTTTTTGCCCATAGATAGATCAGATTGCTGATGGCTGCCCACAGAGTCAACTTGATTATGAATGAAGGGTCAGCTTTCGCTCAAAGTATTCTACCGCTAACCTGCCAGCACACCTCATTCTCCACCAGATGAAGACATCGAGATGGCGGGCCTCGATTCCCAAAGCGTCGGCAAAGCACAAGAACTTTTCTTCCAGCCAATTGTAGTCTCGTGCAATCACCTCGGTTCCACGGAATAGACCGGCGATGGTCCCGGCGCGAAATACATGCACGTCAATGATGGCTACCCGGTTGCTATGTAGCCAGTTGCGGGTAATCCAGGAGGCGGTTTTTGCGCCGATCCCCGGGAACTCCAAGAGCCAAGCACGGAAGGCAAGGTCGTTCGCTGGCGGGGTTTCGCCTGCTAGGCGCAACATCGCTTCACATAGAAAACGGGCTTTCTGCCTGGGAAATCGGTAACGCGTTCGTTTGCCATCCACCAGCAGGGGTTCTGTCAAAGCTGCTTCGATGGTGTCGGTCGAATGGATGCCGTCGAGTAAGCCGCCTGAGCGTAGGTGGCAAAAGGCCGCCTCGTTCATTTCTGCCGTGATGCCGTGCCCGCCTAGTAGGCAAGCAGCGATCTCTTCGCGCAGGGATTGACCGTTGCAATAGCTCGCATCGTTATGCTGCCGTCTTGCATACCACCACTGAGCAGCCCAGAACGCAGGAGTAAACAAGGCATGAGCCAGCCCCCATGGTATCCCTGGCATAAACTCCTGGCTAGCAGATGGTAAAATGATTTGTTCCCGCTTACTCGAATAGTATTCCACCACGGTTTGAAGCATGCAAAAACCAAAGGTTGTCTATGCAAAATATGCAAGCATATTTTGCATAGATGCAGCCAAAAGAAATTGCTCGTCAGCTACGCGGACGCATGGAGGCAGAAAGATGGACGCAGGTAGCTATCTCCAAGGCGACAGGCGTTCATCAGTCGCAGATCAGCCGCTTCCGGGCAGGCAAGTTCGCAAGGTCCAGCAACAATCTGCAACGGGTTTGCGAGTATGCGGGAATATGCTTGGACAGAACAGTAGCGCGTGATGGAGACCAAGACTTACGCGAGTCGTTTGACCAACTCATCGCCGGGCTCGACTCTTCCAAACGTTCCGCTTTGTACGCCCTGCTGCAAAACCTCCTCGTGTTGACATGAGGCTGCAAAAAGGTTCTGGCTTGCGTTTCTTGTGACAGGCCAAGCCAGATGAGACAACTTGCGTGAAGTCGGCTCAGAGAGCCTTTTCATCTTCTCTGCCATCTTTCGTGCGGCACCACCGCACAGACTCTGGGAGGTCATTCTCCACGAAATCCAGTAGGGCCGCCCTCAACATCGGCGGGTTGAGCTGGTCCAAGTACGCCTGGGACCGCCGCTTGGCGGAGGGCTTCCCGCGCAGGCCGTAGAGTAGTTCAGCCGTCTGCGACAAAAGCGCGTGCCGAACCCCGCAGGATTGTTCGTTCAGGAAGAAACGATTTTGTCCGGTGCCGTTTGCGCTCGGGAACAACCGCACCGCTTCCAGGTTGTCCGGGTGCTTGGCGATGATCGCCGTCAGCCGCAGTACGGCGCGGTAGAGCATTTCCAACACGAGATCACGGCGGCCTTCATCGCTCCAGTGGAAATGGTCCGCGAAGAAGCGTTGGAACGCAAGATAACCCGGCAGGATAGACGGACCGGGAGGGTCCCCAGGCGCACGGGTGAGATCGAAGCCGCATCGTCGGCAATCCAACCGGTCCGTTGCGCGCCTCTCCGCCGCCCGCTCTGCGGAGCTTGCCCCCTCGAAGAAGTCCAGGCCGCCGCCGCAGCGGGGGCAGGCGTCCAGCAGCATGCGGTGGGACGCTGGCCGCCTACTCGCGCTCGGGTTTCTAGCATGGCGACAGACGATTAGGGTTGCTGGTCAAGGGCCATCTAGGGCCGTCGTGCTTCCAGGTGGGGCAGGATGAGAACGGCGAGCCGGGCGATGTTGCGCGCGTCGTCCATTTCCCGGTGGTGCGTGCCTTCCAGCGGCAGCCCGACGACTTCCAACGCCCGCGCCATGCCGCCGCTCTTGACCCGGAACACGCGGGCGAACTCCTTCTTCAAGTTACAGACCGGGACATTGATTAGTGAAGTCGCAGCGGAATCGTTGCTGAAACCAACACAAATTTTTGGAGCGCATCTTACTTGCATGCAGATGCTTGCGAAGTATCGTGTTCCGGCTCTCTTTTCTGGGTCATCTCAAAAAGTTTACTGGTCAATGTCCCGATCTGTAATGTGGCCGCGCTCGAACGTCGGCGGCAGGAGGAGGCTGTTCCTGCGGCAGTCGCTTCGTAGCTGGTTCAGATCGTAGTTGCCCCAGGAACAGAGGCAGAACGGCCCCGAGCCGATCCACGCCCGGAACCGCCGCAGCACGGTGGGGAACGGGTCCGCCCAGTCTACGTCCTCCTGGTGGATGGAAGTCAGTTCCCGGCAGAAGTCACTCAACTGCGGATGGACCACGGGCCGCACGAAGGAGCCGAACTCGTCCATCGCCGGTCCCTGGCCGCTCGCCAGCATGACGGCCCCGATCTCGATGGTTTCCATGTCGGGCGAGCGCACGCCTTCCCAGCAGGTCGCTTCCAGGTCCACGATGATGTAGCGCATGTCGGCTTCTCCTATCCGTGCAGCATCGCGCCGAAGCAAGCCTTGACAATCATGGGTTTTTCCCGTCCCATGACGGCGATGGATCAGCCACAGCTTGCTTCGAGCGAGCATCACCTGAGTGTCGCCATCAGCGAGGAGTCGAAGACGGCGGCCAAGCTGCTCGACGTGCTGAGCGCGGGGCTGGGCAAGGTTTATGAGCCCGTGGGCATCATCATGCGGGCGAAGGCTAACGCCATCGCCAGCAAGATTGCCGCCGCTTCGGATGCCACACTCAAGCCTGCCGACGACCATAGATAACTGGCGTTTGTCTTCATGACATGAGACGGCTTGGATGAAAGGTCCCAGCGCGATTGAAGTCACCTCGAATAAAAATCCATGAGTTGATACAGCTTCTTGGCAAAGGGGATGAACAACTGCATTAGAACAAAGGTTTGTTCCCGATTCGGAATTTTCCCTGTCGGATGACCGGATTCGTTGCGGGATTCACGTATAATTGACTGGATGCCCAAGAACCTTGTTCCCAAATCCTCCAAAATATCGGGAGGAAGAACAGAAACTTGTTGTTCCAAAATCCTTCGGAACTGGCTGATCTTTCTGAACAATGATCCCTGTTTGAAAACAGAGACGAAGGTTGCCCGATGCTGGGAGCTTTGTTCAAGCGTTTCCAACAAGAGAACAAATGTATGCTCGGCAGCAGCTCCGAGCATGACCGTGGCGGAGAGGATGCAGCCCGCATAAAAAGCCTGCATCGCTTCCTTTGCATAGAGAAGGGTGGCTTCGTGGATGTTCGGAACGGCGTGACGAATGGCGGCCTCGTAGCTGGAAACGTCGTGGAAGAAGTAGACACCATTGCCCCTGGCGATCTCTCTGCCTTGTCGTGTAAGTCGGAAGAATGGAAAGTTCTTATTCGCGCTATCCATTCCTAGAGTGATGATTCCTTGGCGGAATAACTCCCAGAATACATCCAAGAAAAGCTCCTTGTCCGCCTGCGCTAAGGGATAGTTCGCCCCAAAATGTCCAGGCTGGATGCAATTCTCGCGCCGGGCAAACACCACGCCTATCGCTTGGCTGAGGGTTTCGTACTGTCCGGCATCTCCTCCGGGCTCGCGGCCAGAGAGAATATCCAGGGCCACCGCTCTGATTTCTTCATGATTGTGCATTGGGAATCCTTTGCGTGTGGTCGGATCAAGTAGGTTCAAGGAAAGTGTCTACCCGCCGAAGGCGGCGGGGCCATGTCGACCCACGCCCAGGTCAAACCAGATTTGCCCCGCGAATCAGTCCGACCATGACGCCCTGCGCTTTGAGATCATCCACCAGCTTCAAATCTTGGTGTCGCGGATTCTCGGCCTTGAGGTAAATCTGCTCTCCGAGCACGACATAGCGTTTGAGGGTCGTTGCTCCATCCAAAAAGACGGCCACCAAGTCGCCCGGTCGTGGTTCGCACCGCGCGTCGAACACCACGTAGTCGCCGTCCTGGATGCACGCATCAATCATAGAGTCACCGCGCATCCGCCACGCGAAGGGCCTTGAACGGGCGGTCAGCCGCATGGTGGGGGCATGAACCGGCAACGTGGCAGGGAGCGGGGCGGGAGCGTCCACCGATGATTTCCCACGGATTTCTCCGAAGAGCGGCACTTCGATGAAAAGCGAGCGGGTGTCCGGGCGGTCTGCGGCGGGTGGAGTGGGCGACACGGCGACCACCCCCCGCGCTTTGCCCGGGAGGGTGCGTACCAAGCCTTTGCGCTCCAAGGTCCGCAGGAACTGCATCACGCTGTTCTGGCTGGCAATCCCCAAGCCTTGCTGGATTTCGCGTGTGGTCGGAGCGACCTCGCCGCGCGCCTGCCGGGCGAGCAGATAATCCAGGACGCGGCGTTGGGGGGCAGATACTTCCGGCTTCGTGGGTGCGGCAGCCATGTGTATCTGAACATAGGTTCTATCTCCGCTTGAGGAAAGCACGGATTCTCTAGCTCGCGCCTTTGGCACTCGCGGATTCCTTTGCTCCGGGCGCGCGCCGGTAAGCCTGACGCGGATTGGCGCACACGCCTCCCTGGTTGGTGGGGAACCTCGTTTCGAGTTGCCCCTCCCGCGCCATGGGAACCAGATACCGACAAACCAGCACCTTCTGGCTACGGTGCAGCAGCTCACTCAGATCGCGTCCGCTGAGGAACTGCCCCGTGCAAAGCGAGAGAATCCCCCGGCGCAGCCTCGCCGGGTTCGAGCCACGCTCCTTGCGGTACGGCTTCGCCAGGAGGATGAGCTGGCTCCACTGCGGGGTGTCGCGCTGGACCTGCCGGGTCATCTTCCGGTGGTAATCTTTCCCCTCGCCGCGTAGCCGGGCGATGGTGTTGGGCAGCGCGCGCAAGATGACGCCGCTGTCTGTCTGCGGCGAATAGAACCCGGCCTCGCGCAACGCACGCGCCAGATGGGGCTGGCGGTCCGGGTGCCACTCGTGGCGGTGGGCAAGGATGAAATCGTGCATCCGGCGCACCCGGAGCAAGCCGGGGGTGGGTGTTGGTGGGCAGCGGGGCGGAGTCAGCCGGGCTTGCAGTGGTTCCAGGAACCACCGGGGAGCCAGGGCGAAGCTCGGCGCGAAGTCGCTCGTGCGGGTGCCCACCGCCCGCGCCTGCGCCAGAAACCGCTCCGGCCACTCTGCCAGCAGCCAGGCCGCCGTCCGCCGCACCGGACGGCGGAGGTCGGGATCGGCCAGGGTATCGAAGGCGGTCGCGGCGTGGCGGGCCGCCGGGGTCGGCAGGATGGCTCCGGCTGCCTTGGCCGCGCTCTCGCGCCAGCTTTGCAGGCGCGGCTTGCGAACCAAGAGGCTGGCGCAGAGCATCGACAGGACCAGGAAATATTCGGGCAGGCTGGTTCCGGCAGGCCAGCAAGGTCCTCCCTTCCCCAACGTCAATGCCGTGAAATGTGCCCGCGCCTCGGTGGCGTCCACCTGGTCGGCGTGCTGAACCGGGGTGAGCCGCAGGTCGAAGCCGCACTTCCAGCAGAGCGGCAGGGTGCCCTGCCGGTGACGCTTTTCGCTGCGGACGGGATCGACGAACGCCCCGCAAGCGGAGCAGACGTGGCGCAGATGCAGCGCGTGCTCGGGGCACACCGTAAAGAGTGAGAGCCGCCAGACGCGGTGGAAGTACGGCGACGGGCCATCGAGGCACCGGGGACAGAACTGCATGGCCGGACGCCTCGCGCCGCTCGCCCCGTGCGGTAGAACCCAGGGCAGTTTCGTGAAACCACCGGCTCGGGCGAACAGCCTCCCCTCCAGACCGGCCAGCGTGCAGGCCGAACGGAGGGCTTCCGCGCTCCGGCGGGTGGCGATGCTTAAAGAAGTCAGCAGACGGTCGCCGTTCGGACCGCTAAAGTCGGCGTTGTAATCCAACGAACGTCCGCACACGAAGCTGCACAGCGAACGCGGCTTGTGGCCGTGCGCTTCCGCCAGGCGGATCACCCACGAGACGAAGACTTCTCCCGCTGCTGGTGGCATGGAAGCGGGTAGACGAGGCGGGGACGGGCGCATCGCTCCCGCCCCCGCTCCACGATCAAGGCGGCCACCCTTGGGCAGAATCTCAGGCGACGAGGGCATCGGCGTCGATGACTTCCCTCTTGGGGAGTGGGGTCGGCTCCGCCGCGAAGTCCAGCACGCCGCCGTCACCCGCGTCGCTGTCCATGAGCTTGCGGCGGCGCGAGGGCCGCACGAAGTCGAGCGAGCGGAGAATTTTGAGCGTGATGCACTCCTCTCCGCTCGTCACGGCTTCGCACGCCGCTTGCGTGAGGAGCGAGACGGCTTCTCCCAGCACCCCTTCGGAGAGCGACAGGATTTCCGCCGACAAGGAGCTTCCCTTGAGGTTGGAAGGTTTCTTTAGCGGCAGCAGGCGTTCCAGGGAGGTGAGCAGCCTCAGAAACTCGGTCCCATCCTCCCAGCGCGGCAAGGCGACGGGCAGGAGCCGGTTGGAAAGTTGGGGGTCGGTGGTCAGCGCGTTGAGCGCGTCGGAGGTGCCCGCTGCGATCAACGGCAGGCAAAGATCGTTGCTCAGAAACTTGAGAACGTTCATGAAGTACCGCTGCCGGTTCGTCGGTCCGGCGAGGACGTTGTGGATTTCGTCCAGGAGCAGGACGCGGGTGCCGACCTTTTCCATGATCCGCTTGGCTTGACGGTGCTTCTCCGCCGCATGGGTGCGGATGCTGGTGGTGTCCGATTGATAGAGCGCGTCAAGGAGGGCCGTGTAGAAGCGTTTCTCGTCCGGGCCGGGAGGACATTGGATTTTGACCACCGGCATCTGGACGTGTTCCGCCTCCGGTTGGTCCACGACGGGGTGCCTGGAACAAAAGCGATTCAGCAAGGTGGTCTTGCCCTGGTTCGAGCCGCCCACGATCAGGAGACCCGGCATCCGGGGGCCTCGCGGACGCGTGAACAGGGCTTCCATCCGGTCCAGGATGGTTTTCGCGCGGCTGTAGCCTATCCAACACGCGGATTGGATGCGCTCGATCCTCGCCGGGTTGCTGAGTTTGAGGTAAGGCCGGACAGAGGGATGCAGGTGGTTCATGGCAGAAAAATGTTGTTGCGTGACGCATCAATTAATGTTCATTTGCACATGTGTTCAAATTTTTTCTCACAAACCTTTAAAATCATCCCGATGCCAGTCCGCTCCATCCCACGCAGCTACCGCAGCATCACCGGACGCCTTGCTTCCGTCCGCCCCAGCCAATCCGTCGAGCACGAATCCTTGCTCGAACGCGATTGCGCCCTCCTCTTCCAAAGTGATCCGGCGGTGGCTTCCATCGAGGGGCAGCCCGTCCGCGTCGAGTTCCTCGGCACCGACGCAAAGGGACGCCAGCGTGCGCGCCACCACGTCCCGGACTTCCTGGTGCAGTTCCAGCCACGCTCGGGCCGTGCGCCGCTGCTCGTGGAGGTGAAGTACCACGCGGAGTTGCGGGCCAAGCACGACGAGTATCTGCCCAAGGTCCGCGCCGCCCGCCGCTACGCGCGCACACGCGGCTGGAACTACCGTATCTACACGGAGCGGCACATCCGTGGCGCGAGCCACCGGCTCCGCAACCTGAAGTTCCTGCAAGCCTACCGGCGCGACGCGCGCGACGACGACGCCGCCCGAGCCCTCTTGTCGGCTCTCCCCGCCATCGGCGGGATGCCCGCCCGCGCTCTGCTGGAGCGTTGCGCGGGGACGGACCGCGAAAAACGGGCGCGCTTCGCCGCGTGCCTCTGGCGACTGGTCGTCATGCGCGAGGTCCACGCGAACCTGGACGGCGCGCCGCTGAACCTCGACACCCTCATCCGCGCCGCGCCAGCCTGGGATTGACCCGCTTCAACCTCCTCTAAAAATGAACATGGCTCCCTTTACCTGTGGTGTCGGCGACATCGTGGGCATCCACGACACCGACCGGCGTTGCGTCGTCACCGGCCTGTTTCCCGGCAGTCTGGTCGGAGTGCGGGATTGCGGCACCCGGGGTGAACCCCAAAAGGTCCACGTCCGCTTGCTCGTCCCTGCGCCTGCTCCGAAGGCGGACCAGGCCGAAAAGGCGACGGACGTGCCGCCTGGCGTGGCCCACCCCGAATTGAGCCGGATCGAGGAAAAGGATTGGGAGAAGGCACGCCTACGCTTCCAGATCATCAAACCCTTCCTTGACGTTCACCGCCCGCCTGCCAGCGAGGTCGGGCAGCGTGCCCGTGACTTCGGATATTCGAGGAGCCGCCTCTACGCCTGGATGCAAGCCTACCGCAACGGGGGCGAAACGCTGACCACCCTGCTCGACGGAAAACCTTCGGTCGTGAAAGGCACCCGCCGCCTGGACCCGCGCGTCGAGGAGATGTTGGGCAAAGCCATCGAAACCCACTACATGACCAAGCAGAGGAACCGGGTCAGCCGGATCAACAATCTCCTGGTTTTACAGTGCCAGGATCAGGAGGTTCCGCGCGATGGCAACCCGGATGAGCCGCGTTTCCGCAAACCGCACACCAACACCATCCGCAACCGCATCAACGCCCTGTCACCCCGCCGCCGCGACAACGCGCGCGAGGGCCGCGACAAAGCCAGCAAGTACGAGGCTCGCGGGCAAGGGTTCACCGCCGACTTCCCGCTGGAATACGTCCAGATCGACCATACCCTGGTCAACGTCATCCTCCGTGACGAAGCAACCGGCTGCATCCTGGGGCGGCCCTGGATCACGGTCGCCATCGACGTGTACAGCCGTATGATCGTCGGCTACTACATCGCCTTCGAGGTCCCGGGTGCCATCGGCACCGGGCTGTGCGTGAGCCATCTAGTTTTGCCCAAGGACGATTGGTTGCGCGACCACACGGAGGCGTTCGCGCAGGCCCCCGAATGGCCCTGCTACGGCTTGCCCGACACCCTGCACATGGACAACGCCAGGGAGTTCCGGGGCAACATGCTCAAACGGGCCTGCGATCAATACGGGATCAGCGTCGTTTACCGGCCCGTGAAAACCCCTCACTACGGTGGGCACATCGAGAGCCTCATGGACAAGCTCTCCGAGGAATTCCGCACGCTGCCCGGAGCGACGTTCTCCAATCCCACCGAGCGGGGCAAGCACTACGACAGCGAAGCGGAATCAGCCATCGGCTTTCGCACGTTCAGCCTCTGGCTGGCCAATCACATCTGTTGCATCTATCATTACCGGCCCCACTCCGGTCTGGAAGGCCAAAGCCCCATCGAACGATGGGAGCAGGCGATGTATGAAGGGACTAGCACCAGCGGGCCGCGCGGCAAACTCCCGAGCCGTTACCTCGGGGATGCTGCCACTCGCCTCCAGTTAGACTTCATCCCCTACGAGGAACGCACGGTGTCCGGGGAGGGCGTGGGGATCGACAAAATCCGTTACATGAGCGACACGCTAAGGAAGTGGATCAACGCCAAAGACCCGGACCATCCAAAAGAGACACGCCGCTTTACCTTCCGGCGTGATCCGCGCGATATTTCCATCATCTACTTCTGGAACCCGGAACTGGAACAATACGAACCCATCCCCTACCGCGACCGGCGGCAGACCCCGGCGACCTTGTGGGAACTCCGGGCTGCCCGCGAAGGACTCCGCACGAAACGCCAAATTCCTTACGGCCAACAAACCGAACCCATGATTTTCGCCGCCATCCGCCAGAACCGCGACCTGGTGGAAGCGGCGGTGACGCAGAAGAAGAAAATCCGTGCGGCGGGCAAGCTGCGCCCGGGCATCCATGCTCGCCGTCCCAAGCTCACGGCTCCGCCGAAGTCGAATGCCGACGATGGGGAGATGGAGGTCACGGACGCCCGCGCCGACGTGGTCGCTTTCGACGATCTCGATCTCGGTTAGCGGGGCTTTGTACCGGCGGTCGAGCCGCGATGGATCGGACCGGATGTGTGGTTGAACGCTTCAAACTCGCCACCTAGATCGGCGTGGGCGCGATCAAGGCCGCTGGTCATGTGAGCAAGGAGGCGTTCATCGAAAAAAAGCTCTGCCAACCCAAATCTTACCCTTGACCAAACTAACCACATGTCTGGAGCGCGCTTGTATGAGGCGATGAGTGTTAGCGGTGGCTTCGGAAGACCGTATGTATGTAGGTGTTCCCAGTGATCTCACGCCGTCGTCCTGTGTAAACCGTCGTGCCGGTTGAGGCTTCGACCCTGAACTTGCAGAGGTAGTAATCAACGTCGTTTGTCACGGAGTTGTCTGCCACCTTGTAGGTCACCTCAAAGCTGTTCTGCCCCAACTTGAGTCCGGTCACCGCATAGTGTCCGGTCCGATCCTCAGAAAGCGGCTCCACTTCGTGCCGCTTCCATTTGTCATCTTGATAGTGCAACACCACTGCCTGGGTGCCTCCAGCGATGTGTTCAACTGTCACAATGGACTGTGAGTCTTTGGTCCAGGAGATGACAAAAACGGGGGACAGCACGCCAGCCAGAGCCGTGGTCTGACTTCGCCGGTCCTCCACGGACAAGCAGGTTATTTTCTGCGTCGGGTTCTGGTCGTACTCCGTTGGGAAGAACTCTTCGACCAACTGCGCCACAAACCGACCATCAGGAGAAACCACTTTGCGTCCATTTGGCAACGGCCTTTCTTGTTGTGCGGCCAAGCTGTGGCAAGAGAGAAAACCGAGCAGAAAAAACGTACCAAGATGCCGGGTAAGCATACGCGTGGGGCAGTTGTCTAACGACCAAAGCTCAGCGACGGCGGGAGAAATGGCGAGCCAGAAAGGACAGGGGCGAACCCGCTGTTCGCTGGAGCGCGTGGTTAGACGTTTTACAGGAAGTGCTCTTGAGTCAAATCATACTCGGGTGGCGAGTCCGCGCAGGCGGTCAGCCGACAGCCCTGCTCGAACAACGTCTTGGCCTCTGCTCCGATGTAGTAGAACCGGGTGCGGGTAAACTGCTTGGCGACAGCCGCCGCAAACACCCGGTAAACCTGCTTGGCAAAAGCGGTGTCAGACGCCGTACCCGCACACCCGCTCAACAAGACACCACTCGCAAAGAAGCCGCCGTGGCTAAGGGTGATGCTGTCCGGGTTGATGAGTTGGTCCACGGCATAACGGGTGCCACCGCTACGCTGGGGAACCTCGCGGACTTGCACCGTGGCAGTTGCTGGGGTGACGAGGTAGTTGGGACAGCCGACCATAGCTTTGTACGGAGCAGGAAGACGCAAAGAAGGAAGCGCGGCACCAGAACAAACACTAGTAAGCATGGGCGTGTGGAGCAACCCGGTCAAAGTGTAAGCCAGTTCGTGCTTGCTTTCCACGCGCTCGAACACTGGGAGTAGATCATCTGCGGTTGCGAAGAAGTGCCGTTGCATAACGATGACGCGAGCAAAACGTCTAACGACCAAAGTTCAGCGGCGGCGGGAACAAAGGCAACTCTCAGGCTGAGAGCAAGAACGCCGTTCGCTGGAGCGGATGGTTAGACGGCTGGTCGAACAGGGTAAAGGGCGTTGAGGTGCAG
>CALMAQ010000264.1 GCA_937859745.1 uncultured Verrucomicrobiota bacterium
CCACCGTCACCATCCGCATTTCGTACGAAACTTTGCTTTGATCAGCGGTTCCCTAGGTTCAAGCCGCCGCAGCATCTTATAGACTGTTCCCGCTCCACTTGAGTCGCCGCCGCGCCAGTTCAAAAAATGGCAAATGCGGCAGCATGGCCAGCGGCAGCGTTTGTTCCGCACGACGCACGTGGACGGCGTCCCCCGCCTTCATGGCGATCGCGTGCTGGCCGTCCACCGTTAAGTAGATCTCGTCTAATTGGTTGCAAAGCCTCACTTCAATTTTTGAACTGTCACCAACGATCACGGAACGGTTCGTGAGGGTATGTGGACAGATGGGCGTGATGGCGAACGCGGCCGAATCCGGCGTCAACAACGGACCGCCTGCTGACAGCGAATATGCCGTCGAACCCGTGGGCGTGGCGACGATTAGCCCGTCCGCGTAGTACTGCGTGAGCAACGCTCCGTCCACCATCGTTTCCAACTGGATCAAGCGCGACAACGCGCCGCGGCTGATGACGGCGTCGTTCAACCCCAAGTGCTGATCGACGACCTTGCCTTGGCGGACGACCTCCACATGGAGCATCGACCGTCGGCTCAGTTGGTAATCTCCCGCCACGATGCAGCGCACGGCCTGCCGATAATCCGCCGGGCCCATGCACGTCAGAAATCCGAACGTTCCCAGGTTGATACCGAAGAGCGGGCAAGCCTGCCCCTTCACAGCGTGAGCGGTACTTAGAATAGTGCCGTCGCCGCCGAGCACCACGAGCAGCTCACAGCTCGCGGCCAACTCTGAGACGCTGCTGCCGTGCGCCTCGTCAAGCAATCCGGCGGTTGCGTAGTCCAGCTTCAGCAGGACGTTGTGCTTGGCGAACTCGTCGCGCAGCGCGACGCAAAGCGCGGCTACCCCCTTTTTCTTGGGGTGCGAGACGAGACCGATCAATTTCTCAGACATGCCAGGAACTCTTTGTTGCCTTCGCTTCCGAGGATGGGTGAATCCATTACCCCCGTCCAGCGCCATTGCGGCAGCCGCGCTTGGACGAACGATGCGATCTTCGCCACGGCTTTTGCATGTGAAGCGGCCTCCCGGACGATGCCGCCCTTGCCCACGTCACCGCGCTCGAGTTCGAACTGAGGTTTGATCAGGGCCACGATCCATCCCCCACCCGTTTCGCCGCCAGCCGTCAGACTCGCCGCCTGGGCGGTAGCCACGGCTGGCAAAATCAGGGTGAGCGAAATGAAGGAAACGTCGATCACGGTCAGGCGGATGGATTGAGGGAGATCGTCCGCGGTCAAATACCTGGCGTTGAGCTTTTCGCGGACGACCACGCGAGGATCGCTGCGGATGCGCCAGTCCAGTTGACCGTGTCCAACGTCATAGGCGTAGACCCGGGCCGCGCCACGCTGGAGGAGGCAGTCCGTGAATCCACCGGTGGAGGCACCCACGTCGAGGCAATTCCAACCCGAGGGCACAATTTGGAAGTGATCCAAAGCGCCGACGAGCTTGTACGCTCCCCGGCTCACATACGGGTCCTTGGCTGTCGCTCGGACGACGGCATCGGCGGGAACGGTCGTACCAGGTTTATCAACCCGTTGCTCGTTGACGAACACCTCGCCTGCCAAGATCGCCCGCTGCGCCCTTTGTCTCGAGTCGAACAATCCGCGCTCGACGGTGAGGATGTCCAGGCGGCATTTCGCTTTCGGGTTCATGGGACGAAAACCGCAACCGCTTACTCCTAGCGCGATCTTGCCATGGCGGTCATAAACTTTCGCGAGAATCTCGGTCGGAACAGTTGGAATTGTTTTATATAAAAACATTGTTTTTAAAAAACACAATGTTATTTATCATAACAATGAAGCCCCCGATGTCAAATAATCGCCGTAACCGTGAACGCAACGAGTTAAGATTGAAGATTTTAAACTCTGCCCGGGAGCTATTTGCACGCGGAGGCCAGGGCGAAGTCACTTTGCGTAACGTCGCGGCAAAGATCGAATATTCCGTCACCGCGATCTACTCGCATTTTCCCTCCAAGGAGGCGCTCATCCGAGAAGTTTGCGAGGCTGAGTTTGCTTTCCTCAACTCCGCCCTGCACAGGGCTACGCAGACGCCGGACCCGATGGATCGACTCAGAAAATTGGCATCTGCCTACGTGGACTTCGGCCTGCAGCATCCGGAACAATACTACTTCCTCTTCCTGCGTGAGCAGGCCGCCTCATCGCCGCCGGGCCGGCGTGCGGGAGCAGGTCAGCCGATCTCGCCGGGTTCTGCCAACGCTCCGCAGCCCTACGATTTTCTGCGAGAAGGCGTTTTCAAGGCGGTGGCCGCAGGCTGCTTCCGACCCGAATACCGCAGCGTGGAACTGATCGCGCAGAGTTTGTGGAGTAGCCTGCACGGTCTGGTGGCACTGCATCTGGTTCGGGCCCGACATCCCGCGGTCTCTTGGAAGCCTGTCCAAGCCACCGTGGAGTTCACGTTGGAGTGCCTCCTGAACGGTCTGGCCGCCCCGCCGCACCAAACACCACCGACGTGGATCCAGCTAACCGGATGATCCCGGCGGCTTTTCTTCCGCCACCGGGCGGAAACCGTCCTCGAGAAGACGTTTCTTGAGAGTGACGCGCAGGCCATCAATCCCCTCGCCCAGCGCCGCAGAGACCGGGATGACGGCGACCTTGGGGAAGCGACGACGCAGCAGGGCGAGGTTTTCGTCCGCCTCCGGCAAATCCATCTTGTTGGCCACGATCAGCCAAGGCCGCTCGTTAAGCACGGGATTGTAGAGCGACAGCTCACGCCGCAGGCTGGCGAGATCCTCGAGCGGACTGCGGCCTTCGCTGCCCGCCATGTCCAGCACGAACAACAGCAGGCGGCAGCGCATGATGTGCCGTAAAAACTCGTGGCCGAGCCCGACGTTGCGGTGCGCGCCGTCGATCAAACCCGGGATGTCGGCCAAAGTGGCTCGCTCGTAGGTCGCCGGAAACTCGATGACCCCGACCATCGGCTGCAAGGTTGTGAACGGGTATGCCGCCACTTTCGGGTGCGCGGCCGAAAGCTCGCCCAGCAGGGTCGATTTCCCGGCGTTTGGGTAGCCCACAAGCCCGGCGTCGGCGATCTTGCGCAGTTCCAGGTAGAAATATCCCTCGTCCCCGGGCTTACCAGGGTCCGCGCGGGTCGGTGCCTGGTTGCGCGAGCTTTTGAAGTGGACGTTGCCGCGCCCCCCCAACC
>CALMAQ010000265.1 GCA_937859745.1 uncultured Verrucomicrobiota bacterium
TCTGCTCGCCTGAACGAACCACCGAGCCAGCGTTTTCACACAACCTCGGAGGTTTTATGAGACAGGCCGGGGGAAAAGGCAGAGGACCCCTTTCAGTAGTGGTATCGACAGGAGACGATGATGATCGCCTCGGGCGTCGCCTTGTAAACCAGCCAGTGCTCGGCGTTGATCCGGCGCGACCAGTAGCCTTTGAGTTGATGCTTGAGCGGTTCGGGCTTGCCGATGCCCTCGAAGGGACTGCGCGCCGTCTCGACGATCAGGCGGGTCAAGCTTTCAAAGAGCGCCGGGTCGGCGGTGGCCCAGGTGGTGAACTGCGCGAAGGCTTCCTGGTGGAAGTGGACCTGCCTCATCGAAACGCGCTCTGGTCGGGCTCCACGACATTGCGCCCCGCTTCCACGTCCGTGACCGCCGGGAGCAGCTTTTCGCGGTTGGCGGGCGAACGCAGCAGGTACGCCGTTTCATCGGTCTCCGCGACGGCAATCTCGATTTCCTTGTGCGGGAAGGCGGCCTTCAGGCTCTCCAGAAAGCTGGCGTCGAGTTCGTCCGCGTTGAGGCGATAGATGGTGAACACGGAGCGAGCGTAACGTCCGCGTGCGGCGAGAGCAAGCCCGGGCGCTCCCCGTGGAAACGGAACCGCCCCGTCCGGTCGGAGATAGGTGGCTCCCTGCTGAAAGGGTTCGCTTCAAAAACGAAACCGCCCGCCGGAGTGAACCACCGCAGCGGATGAACCGCCGTCCGACCCCGGCGCACAACCACGGTGCCAGCCACTCCACCCGACTTGGCCCGCCCAACGTCTTGGACGCCGCGCACGCATGGCCGTGCGGCGTGCATCGTCCCCGTCAAGGGCGGTAGCCCGGTTGGAGATTGACTGCCGGGGCGCGGTGTTTCATGCTTCCCTCCATGCTCACCACGCTCGACCTCGACGACGACGTGCTCGCCTCCGCCCGCGCCCTGGCCGAGCAGCGCCACCAGTCCATCGACACGGTCATCTCGGAACTGGCACGGCGCGGACTGGCCCCGGCATCCCCCGCCGTCCGCAACGGCATCCGCCTGTTCCCGGTGCGCGAGGGCGCGGAGCCAGTCACGCCCGAACTCGTCAGGGAACTGCTGGAGGAACCCGGTTGAGCCGGTTCCTGCTGGATGTCAACACGCTCCTGGCCTTGCTCGATCCCGCCCACGTGTTCCACGACGCGGTGCATGCCTGGGTGGAGGCCAGCGCCGCCCGGTGCGCTGGCTGACTTCACCGCTGGTGCAGAACGGCACGATCCGCGTCGCCAGCCACCGAGGTATCCCAACCGGCTTGGCACCAGCGCGGAAGTGCGCGCCATCCTCCAGGCCTTCTGCGCCGATCCGCGCCATGAGTTCTGCCCGGACGACATTTCCCTGCTCGACGGCGCCCACCTCGCGCGCCCTGTCTTCCTGACGCCGGACCGCACCACGGACCTCTACCTGCTGGCGCTCGCGCGGCAGCACAACGCCCGCCTGGCAACCTTCGACCGCCACATCCCGACGGCAGCCGTCCAAGATGGCGCGGCGTCGCTCATGCTGCTGGAAGCTTGAGTTTTGCCGGACGGATCTCACCCCATTGCAGGCACGCTCTGCGGACCGTCGGCTGGCTAGCTGATAATTACTGGGGCCGCCCCGGGAGTGGTTCCCATGCCGTCCTTGCTGCCGAACAACTGTGCGATGATCTCCTCGATGGGCACGTCCTCCACGCTGATGTCCTTGACCGGGTAAGCCTCGAACAGGCGGCGGCACACGGCGGCCACCTCGGCGCGCGGGACGCGCAGCTTCACGCTCTCGTCCGTGCGCGCGATCACCTCGCCCAACCCGGCGAAGTCCCGGCTGCCGTCGCGGCCCGAGAACTCCAGCGTCAGGATGCGCCCGGCACCCCCGAACTTGTCCGTGATGGCCTCCAGCGCGCCGTCGAAGATGATCCGGCCGCCGTCGATGACGATGACCCGTTTGCAGAGTTCCTCGATGTCCTGCATGTAGTGGCTCGTCAGCACGGTGACGACGCCGTGCTGCTGGTTGTACCGCCGCAGAAAATCGCGCACGGTCTTCTGGCTGACGACATCCAGCCCGATGGTGGGTTCGTCCAGGAACAGCACGCGCGGGCTGTGCAGCAGCGCCGCGATGATTTCGAGCTTCATGCGCTCGCCCAGCGAGAGTTCGCGCACCATGACGTTCATCTTGTCGGCCACGTCCAGCAGTTCGGTCAACTCCTTGACGATCTCGCGGAACCGCGCGGGTTCGATGCCGTAGATGGCGCGGTTGAGTTCGAGCGATTCGCGCGCGGGCAGGTCCCACCAGAGCGCGTTTTTCTGGCCCATGAGCAGGCTGAACTGGCGCTTCATCTCGTTCCGGCGCTCCCACGGCACATAGCCGAGCAGGCTGGCGCGTCCGCCGGTGGGATACAGCAACCCCGAGAGCATCTTGAGCACGGTGGTCTTGCCCGCGCCGTTGGGCCCGAGGAAGCCGACGAACTCGCCCTCGTCGATGCGGAAGGAGACGTTGTCCGCCGCGCGCGTGTCGTCGTACTGCCGCTTGGCCAGCCCCTTGATGGCTCCCCAGAGTCCCTGTTCCTTCTTGTAGGTGCGGTAGACCTTGGTCAGGCCCTCGGCTTCGATGATGCTCATAGAGAAAAGTTTCAAGGAAGATACAAGAAACAAGGTTCAAGCCATCATTCTGCTCCTTGGAACTTCATGCTTGGTTCTTGAAACTTACGCCGCTCCGCGGCCTCCCCACCTCGGCTGGTGCCACCGCTGCACCCGGCGCACGAACCAACTGTAGGCGTTGAGCACGGCGACCTGGCGAAACCAGTTGAAGACCAACCCTTCGCTGGCCATGTGCAGCGCCAGCGTGGTGTTGCCGAGTTCATGCCCGCGCGTCGGGAACAGGCGGCGGTGCCACGTCCACATGATGCCGCTCAACAGCAGATCCACGCCCCAGCGCACCGCGAACAACTCCAGCGACAGCCGCTGCCAGTGCGCCGAGCCGCCCACCGCCGCCGCGAGCAAAATCGCCAGCGAGAGAAACCCCCACAGGGGCAGGATCGCGTCCACGCACTTGATCGGCAGCATCAGGCCGCCCAGCAGGCCCATGCGCGGGTTGCCCACCAGGCGGCGGTATTCCCAGAGCGTCTGCAAAAAGCCCGCGAACCAGCGCGTGCGCTGGTGGACGAACGAGGGCACCGTGTCGGGCGAATCCGTGTAGGCGACGGCGTCCGGCACGACCTCCACGCGGTAGTCGCGCCCTTCGTTACGCATGCGCTCGTGCAGGCGGTAGATGATCTCGTAGTCCTCCACCAGGCTCGCGCCGTTGAAGCCGCCCAGCGCGCGCAAGGTTTCCGTGCGGAACGCCCCGAACGCGCCCGAGACTTGCAGGCAGACCCTCAGATGGGCCAGACCGATGCGCCACATGAAGTTCTTGACGTACTCCCAATACTGGTAGCGCACCAGCCACGGCCCGCGCGCGGCGTTGCGGACGTACACGAACCCGCCCGCCGCCGCGACCTCCGGCGTGCGGAACGCCCCCGCCAGCGCCGCCAGCGCATCCACGTCAGGCGCGCCCGGGCCGCCGGGCCC
>CALMAQ010000266.1 GCA_937859745.1 uncultured Verrucomicrobiota bacterium
CCGGACAGGTGGGTGGATTGTTACTTGACGTTGATGTCGATCTGGCGCGGCTTGGCCTCCTCGGCCTTGGGCAGCGTGACGGTCAGCACACCGTCCTCGTAGCTGGCGGCGACGCGCGCGGCGTCCACCGCGAAGGGCAGGTTGAGGCTGCGCTCGAAGCGGCCGAAGAAGCGCTCGTTGCGCAGGCTGGCCTTCTCGTCGTGAGCCTTCTCGTGGCGGCGCTCGCCGGACAGCGTCAGAATGCCGTCGTGCAGCGAGAGCTTCACGTCCTCGCGCTTCATGCCGGGCAGCTCGACCGCGACGAAGAGCGTGTCCTTGTCCTGGTGCACGTCCAGCGCCGGGGTCCAGCCGTCAGCGGTGCCCTTGCCGAAGAAGGGCAGGTCGAACAGGCGGTCAACCTCGTGCTGGAAGGCGCTCAGGCGGGCCAGCGGGGTGAACGTGGAAGGCAGCAGGGAGGGAGTCTGGTAACGGATGATGCTCATGGTGTTGATGGCTTTCTAGAAGGTGGAAATTAGATGCGGCGTTTGATTCACCGCACCCAACCTATCAGCTATCAACATGCCAGGGGGCCAACCGGAAAATCGGTCAACATAAGTACGTTATTTTGAATAGTTTGTGTAGAATAGCGGTCACGATCCGTTGCGTCACTGTGTCGCATTGTCTCAAAAACAAGCTCGGAGGGTTTCATGAGAATGAGTCATAATGTCTCATATCTTCAGGAGAAGTTCATCACGTTCTCGTATTGCTGCATCACGCCCGAGTAGACCGACACCATCTTGTAGACCAGATAGCCCGCGATGAGGAAAAACCCGATCTTCGGCAGCCAGGCATTGATCGTCCCCAGGTTGTTGACGGCAGCCGTCTGGTAGTACTCCGCCCAGCGGTGCAGGTCCGCGTCGAGGCTACCGGTCTCCTCGCCCACGCGGATTGCCCGCTGCAAGGCGGTCGGGAACACGTGGTAGCCGGTGAGCAGTGGCCCGACGCTCGACCCGGCGCGCACCTTGGGGATGATCTCGTCCACCGCCGCGCGGATCCGCGCGCTCTGGCTGGTGTCGGCGGACGAGCGCAAGCTGTCCATGACGTTGACGCCCGCTTGGAGCTGCATCTCGTACGCCGCGCAGAAGCGGCTCAGCGCCAGGTTGCGGCGCAGGCGGCCCAACAGCGGGACCAGGTTGAGCGCGCGGTCGATGCCGGTGTTCCGCCGCCCGGCCTTCAGCAGCGCCGACCCGGCCAGCCACAGCACCGCCGCGCCGAGGTAGATCACCCCGAGCGCCCCTCCACAGGTCAGCGCGTAGGCCGCGGGATCGAACGCATGGGTGCGGACGAATTGCTCCACCCCGTTCAGCAGGAAAATGCCGAGGTGCAACTGCACCAGTGGCCACGCCGCCTGCCGGATGAGCCCCGAGCGCAACGTGTCCAGCGAGCCGAAGTAGTTCGACAGGTAGGTGAACGCCTGCTCCAGCCGGCCGCTGACGTTGGCGGCTTCCACCAGCGCCAGTTCCATCGGGCCGACCGTGGGCTGCAACTGCGCGAAGGTGCCGGGGATCGTCTCGCCGCCCAGGAACAGGCGGCTCATGCGGGTCAACACCTGCCGCATCGGGCCGCGGCGGCTGTCCTGCGCCAGCGATTCGACCGCCTGCGGCAATGGGATGCCCGAGCGCACGAACTGGCCGAGTTCGTGGTAGAACGTCTGCTTCTGGCGGAGGTCGAGTTTCACGGCGACACTCTGACTCCATCCCGGCGCAAAGGCCAGTAAACTCGGCCCTTCCCTCCGGCGGTGGAATCGGGACCGGAGGGGTAGTAAACAGGGCCAAAACGGCGGGAAGGACGACATGGCTCGGGCGGTCAGCGGCGGACGGAAACAAGGGACTGGAAACCGACCGCAGAAATTTGTGAAAATCGCTTGCAGCCAACCCGGTTTTTCATTTCGATGAAAAATAAGCACAAAAATAAACATCATGTCAAACAATTACATTCCAACCGGTTATCACGCCCTGACTCCTTCCATCATCTGCCGCAACGCCGCGGCAGCGATTGACTTTTACCAGCGAGCGTTCGGGGCCACGGTGCGTACCCGCATGGACATGCCCGGCGGCAAGGTCATGCACGCCGAAATCGAGATCGCCGACTCGGCGTTGATGATTTCCGACGAGTTCCCGGAGTGGGGCTCGATGTCGCCGCAGACGCTCGGCGGCTCGGCGGGGACGTTGCACCTGTATGTGCCCGACGTGGACGCCGCCTTCACCCAGGCCATCGCCGCCGGGGCGACCGAGCAGATGCCGGTGCAAAACCAGTTCTGGGGGGATCGCTCGGGTTACCTGCTGGACCCGTTCGGCCACCGCTGGGGCCTGGCGACGCGCGTCGAGGAAGTCTCCGACGAGGAAACGCAGCGGCGCGGCCAGGAGTGGGCGGCCAAGGTCACGGAATAAACAAAGGCGGAAGGCGGAGCTTGGATGGCACGCGTTTCCCCCGGTCATCCGTCATCCGTTATCCGTTATCCCCTTGCCCCTCCGCCTTTCGCCTCTCTCCGGGGCCTTTACATTCGCGCTGTCGTCCGAGACGTTCCCGGGCGATGGCCGCGCCCGCAAACCCGGTGGACGAGGACGAACGCTTCATGCGGCTGGCGCTGCGCGAGGCGCGGCGCGGCGCGGGCCGCACCAGTCCCAACCCCGCCGTCGGTGCGGTGATCGTCCGCGGCGGGCGGGTGATGGCGCGCGGCTACCACCATGCCGCCGGGCAGCCGCACGCCGAGATCGAAGCCTTGCGCGCGCTCCGGCGACCCGAACAGGCGCGCGGGGCGACGATCTACGTCACGCTGGAGCCTTGCTCGACGCACGGGCGCACGCCCCCCTGCAC
>CALMAQ010000267.1 GCA_937859745.1 uncultured Verrucomicrobiota bacterium
GGGCAGCGCCGGGACTTCGGCCGGGGCCACCGAGGCACCCGACACGCTCCACAGTACGCAGTATGCCAAGGTGCAAATCCTGCATGGCGTCGGCCCCGTCGAAGGCGTGGTCGGGGGAATGCAGGGCGTCTACATCGGCAGTCCGCTCACGCCGATGCAGAACCCGGACGGGACGGGCAATTTCCGCAACTGGACCTACGATTTCCAAGACGGCACCCCGGACCAGAACTACATCGCGGGCTTTGAGAGCGTTGAGAACACCGTTTCCGACAGCTTTGAGGTCAAGCAACTCTATCCCTACATCCGCCATTTTGAGGACACGACCATCGACGCGATCCGGCTGGACCTGCGCATCCCGCAGTTGACCAAGACCGACAAGAAAACGGGCAGCATCGGCAAGAGCAGCGTGGAAATCGGCATCGACGTGAGCCAGAACGGGGGGGCCTACCAGACGATTATCGGCACGGCGAACGGCGGCACGATCACGGGGGTGAGCAACGGGGTCTACACGCGTTCCTACGAAATCCAGCTTCCCCAGCCTGGCCCGTGGGACATCCGGGTGCGCCGCGTGACCGCCGACGACGACAGCGCCTACGAGCAAAACCACACGATCATCGACGGGTACAGTCTCATTACCTACGTCAAGCTCTCGCACCCCAACCGCTGCACCTCGTCGATCCAAGTGGACGCCCAGCAGTTTTCCAGCGTCCCCAATCCCGCCGTCCTTTTGCGGGGCCGCAAGGTGCTCATCCCGACCACGTTTAATCCCTACACGCGCACGTATGCCAGCACGACCTGGGACGGCACGTTCAAGACTGGGTGGACCGATGATCCCGCGTGGCAGTTCATGGACTTCGCGGCCAGCGAGGATTTCGGGGTCGGCAACCGGACGGTCTACACGAGCAACCTCAAGTGGGAGATGTACAACTGCTCGCGCTACAACAGCCAGCTCATCCCGGACGGCAACGGCGGCACCGAGCCGCGCTACACGTGCAACCTCGCCGTTTCCAAGGCCACCGAGGCGCCGCGCACGCTTTCGGACATCGCTTCCTCCATGTGCGCGGCCGTGTACTTCCGCGCGGGAGAAATCGGCGTCTGCCAGGATCGTCCGCGCACGTACACCGCCAAGTCGTTCCTGCCCGAAAACGTGGAGAACGGCACGTTCAACTACATCGGCACGGCGCTGGATGCGCGCCACAACTTGGCACGCGTCACTTGGAACGACCCGACCAACCTGTACGCCGCCGACATTGAGCCCTACGAGGACGGCGAGGCGCTGGCGCAGGACCAGGGCATCTTCAACCCGTTGGACATCACGGCGGTGGGCTGCACGTCGCGCGGCGGGGCTTACCGGCGCGGGCGTTATTCCATCGTTACCGAGCAACTCGAAGGGGAGGTGTGCACGTTCGTCACGGGCCTGGACGCCGCCGACCTGACACCGGGCGACCCGATCCAGACCTTCAACCCGTTCCGCAGCGGGGCCAAGAACGCGCAGGGCCGCATCAAGACGGTCATCTCGTCCACCGTGCTCCAGTTGGACAAGATACCCGAGCCCAGCGTGCTGGCCGGACCGAACCCGAAGTTTTGCATCCACTACGTCAGCACGAACGACCAGGGCGACCCGTGCACGAAGGTGGCGACCGTGGCGATTGACGTGGCGAACACCACGGCCGACCACCTCCATCTTTTGGCCGCCCCGCCCGATGTCCCACTAGTGGGCCAGGCGTGGGGGATCGTTTCGGACGCGCTCCAGCCCGAGCAGTGGATCGTGCTGGGGATCAAGCACGAGGGCGGCCTGCGGCACACGATCACGGCCCACAAGTACAACGCTTCGAAGTTCGACGCGATTGACTTTAACTTTTCGCTGGTCCAGCCGGTCACGACGCAGCTCACCAACCCCGGCGTTTGCCTGCCGCCCACCAACCTCACGGTGGCAGAATCAACCGTGACGCTGCCCACGGGTTTCGAGCGGGCGGTCACGGTCAGTTGGGAGCGCAGCCCCGACCAGTTCCTGCTTGGCTACCAGGTTCAGTACCGGCTCAACGGCGGCACGTACCAATCCGCCAACGGCGACACGCCCATCCAAGGACTGACCATCGACATCCCGATCACGGTGGACGGCGACTACGAGGTGCGCGTGTTCGCCATCAACCGCGAGCAGGTGTTTTCCACGCCGCTCCTGGGCGAGGTCAACGTGCTGGACACGCCCACCTTCGACGGCGTGGAGGTGGTCGGCCTGCAACTCACGGGCCTGGCCAATCCGGCCACGGGCGAGTTCGGCGGCCGGGACTGCCATCTCGCGTGCCGGGTGACGACGCCGCGCCTGGCCTTGGGCCAGCAATCCATCACGGACCCCGGCTACACGGTCAGCGGGGCGGTCGTGGACCCGGCGTTCGCGGGCATCCGCTGGAGCTTCCATCCCCCAGACGCGCAGATCGGGGCCGAGGCGTTCTGGGTGCAGGACGTGCCCGCCCAGCTGGGCGACCTGCAAAGCATCACGTTCACCTACGAGCAAAACGCCAACCTGACCGGCGTGGCCCGGCGGCAGTTCCGGGTGGAGGCGCGCGCGCAGAGCGTGGACCACACGTTTACCGACACGGCCCCGCCCATCGTGGTCAACAACCCGCAGGACGGCCAGGTCTACGCCGTTGTCACCAACCCCGACATCGTCCACGCCCAGCTGACCGTGACCGACCCGGGGGGCTTGGACCACGCGGGATTTTGCGTCGCGCAGTCGAGCAACCCCGCCTGCCCGGTGGCCGATCCCTCCACGCTGGTGCGGTTCTACGGCACCTCGCCGACGATCCTGGTCACGCAGGTGACGGGCTCGACCATGTACTACCGGGTGGCCGGCTACGACGCCTTCACGGATTTGGCCAGCGCCACGGTGCTCAACGACCTGACGTTTTCCGCGCCGATTCCGGCGGTGAACAACTACATCACGACGGCGAACTTCACCCAGACCTTGCGCGATCAGCTGGGGATTTCCGCCACGGTCGCCCAAGGCATCCTCACGCAGACCCAAGGGCTGAGCGATCTTGCGACCCTGACGGCGTTTTTCTCGCAGGTGACGACCAGCTACGCGCTTTCCGGGGAAAACAGCGCGGCCATCGCACAACTCCAGAGTGACACGACCGATCCGAGCGGGGCCATCGCGCAACTCGGCACTCAACTGACCGCGCAGTTTGGGGCGGGCATCGCCTCGGCCTTCCAGGAACTGACGACGGCGGTCGAGGGCGGCACGGTCAACGTGGACTACATCAACGCCGCCGCCGGGGCCATCGCGGGCAACACGGCCAGCGCCATCCAAACGTTTTCCGAACAGGTGCAGGCCGCGTACGTCGCCACCACGGCACTGGAAGAATACGACGCGAACCTGACCGGGCCAAATGGGGCCATCGCCGCACAGGTCAGCCAATTGGCCCAGTCGATCACGACGGATGACTATGCCACGTCCAGCTACGCGCTCTCGCTGGCGAACAACGCGATTGATCAGGCTGGCAACTACACCGACACGCAAATCGGCGCGGTCTATTCGTCCATCTCCGGGGCGGGTTATGCCACGACCAGCTACGTGCTCACCCAAAACAGCAGCGTGTTGTCGCAGGCGCGCACGCAAAGCCAAGCGCAGGTAAATCTGCTCGCAAACACGATCACCGCCGCGAACTACGCCACGACGAGCTACGTCCTGAGCGAAGCCAGCAGCGTGCTGGATCAAGCCGGGACCGCCACAACCGCGCAGATCAGCCAGAACAACAGCACCTACGTGGACGTGGGTGACAACGTAAATGCCCAAGCCATCGGGTCGGTGTCCACCACCGTCAACGGCCACACGGGCGAAATCACCACCCTGCAATCCTCGGTGGGCGGCCTGGTCACGCAGTACAGCGTCAAGCTCAACAGCGCTGGCTACGTGGCGGGGTTCGGGTTGTACAACACGGGGGCGACCTCCGCCTTCACCGTGCTGGCCGACGTGTTCCAAATCGTCCTGCCGGGGCAGGGCGCAAAAACACCATTTTCCGTGAGCGGGGACGCCATCGTCACGGCGGAGCCGTTCCAGAGCGCCAACTACGCGCCGGGCTATGCCGGCTACCGCATCGACACCGCCGGCAACGCGGAATTTAGCGGCGACACGACGATTCGCGGCAACGTGTACATCGGGGGCAGCGCGACCATTGAAGGCCCGATCATCAACGATTCGATCATCCGCTTCACGGTGGCACCGCCGATCTTCAAGCCCCCCTGCTCGACGGGCAGTGGCACGCCCACCAGCGGGCCGCTGACCATTTTCCTGACCACCAAGGCCCAGCCGCCCGGCGGGCAAACCCTCAAGGTGCGCTACACGGTGGACGGCACGTCGCCTTACGACGGCGGCACGGAAGTGGCCGTGGGCACGCAACTGAACTACCAACCCAACACGACGCCGGACCCGGGCAGCGTCTACCTGCGCGCGGTCGTCTTGGCGCGCGACAACGCGACCAACGCCATCATGAACTATTCGAGCGAAACCGTGGGCTACTACTACTTCGCGGGCACTTGACCCCGATCCTGACCCTCTCGACATGCAGCAACTCCAATTCAACGCCACCGTTACGCCCGGCAGCGCCACCGTCACCTGGGTGAGCGGAAGCAACCCCTCCTCGCTCACGGCGGGCGCGTGGTTCGCGCTGGCGAGCTACCCCGTGGGGGTGCGCCCCTACGTCATGGTCATCCAGAGCGTGACGGCCACGTCGGGCGGCGGCTACACCCTCTCGCTCACGGCCCCTTGGACCGGGGCGGCTGCCACCAACGTGCCCGCCGTGGCGCAGGTGGATTTCACGCCCGCAGGCGAGGCGCTGCTCAGTCAGAGCGACGGGGCGGTGGTGGCGATGCTCAACCAGAACACCGTGGTGCGCGCGAACAATTTCGCGCTGGCAACGGCGCTGGCCAGCTACGCGCCCCTCTCCACCCTGGCGGGCTACGTGACCAACACTGCGTTAGCGGCGCTGCCCAGCTTGACGGACGGCGGCTGCCAGTTGCGCTACACGAGCCCGACGACTCTGACGCTGATGCCGATGGACGGTGCCACGCTCTACGTCAACGGCACCACTTGGCAGGTTCCCTCGGGCGGCGTGAGCTTAAGCAACGGCGGCCTGACGGCGGGCCAGCTCTATTACGTCTACGCCCAAGTCACGAACAACGCGCTGGCGCTCCTGGCCTCGCAGACGCCGCCGGTCGCGGACGCGCAGGGTCGGCAGATCCAATCAGGCAACGCCGCCTGCCGGTTCGTGGGCATGGCGTTCCTTAACAACGCCGCCGGTCAGTTCCAGGATGACACGACCTTGCGCGGCGTCGCCAGCTACTTCCACCGGCGGACCAAAACCGCCGCGGTTGCCGTGGCTGGCCAGACCTTTAGCAGTACGTCGCTCGTGGAATGCACGGCGGCGCGCCTGCTCTTTCTGGCTTGGGACGATGAGACGATCACCCAATGCACCGTCGGCAACGGGAGCAACTCGACGGCCGGGGGCGGCATCGTGATCACTCCCTATCTTGATGGCGCTTACACGGGCGACACCCTCTTTAAAACCACGCACGCCAGCGCCGGGGGCATCTGCGGGCTGGCGGTGCCCCACGCGGGACCAATCACGCGCGGCCTGCACTTCATCGACCCGGCCGTGGCCACGTTCACGGGCGGCACCGCCACGGTCAGTTTTTCCAACGTCATCACCATCCGCATCTAAATCACGCTAGGACCAAAACCACACGCACCACCATGGACCCGATCACCACCACGCCCGCTCAAAACGCCGCAGCCTACGCCGCCACGATCATCAACCAATACAATTTGCTCATCAACGCGGACAAGGCGACCGCTGACGCCACCAAACGGCGGCGCAACGCCAACCTCACGCTCGCCAACGCCATGAGCATGCTGCCCGACGGCGTGGCCGCGTCGGACCTCCAGACCGCCTTGGGGGACAACTACGCGACGATCCAGACCGCACTGTCCACCATCGGCAACACCTAGCGGTCCACCATGCAAAACCATTGCTTGACGTTTTGTAGTACGAAAAGATACTGTAATCGCCGAACTGTGAACCTCTTCGCCTGACTGCCCATGTCATCCAACCGCTCTCGTGGAAATAATCCCGCCCCCGTGCCGAGTGTTTCGCGCTTGATCGACCTGAGCGATGTCAAACCCGGGAGCGTCGCTGATGGACAGGTGCTCAAACGCTCTGGGGCGTGGTTCGTCGGGGGGAACGCTAGCGGGGCAACGGTTGGCACCACGCCCGGCACGGTGGCGGCGGGTGAGACCAGCGACGTGCTCTCCCCGTTAACGCTCGAAACGGGCGCGACGATCACGGTCGGGGCGACGGATGAAAGTTCCTACATCCAAGCGCAACTCAACGCGGCGGTTGCGGCACGGCGCGCGGTCGTCTATCTGGAGCATCGCCAGTGGGGCATCCTGCCCGGGAACATCCAAATTCCCGATCACGTCACGCTGGCGTTTGGCGGCGCGGGCTCCATGGCGCGTCAAGTGGTAAACTATGGCGCGGGCCAACCGGCCATCAACCCCACGAGTGGCGGTCAATTTGTCCAACTAGGCGGTTCTGGTGGTTCCGACACGGCAGCGGCTTACGTCTCGCTCACCGGGGTGCGCTCCGCCCTCTTGGGGGCCAGCTTCTACGACCCGGATAATCCCTCCAGCCTGACGACGCCGGTCGCCAAACCCTTCGCGGTGCGGGTCGTCAACTACGGCGGCACGGTCAAGCGGGTAGAGTTCGTCAACACCTACCGCGGGTTGGACATCCAAGGGGGACGAGTCGTGGCCGAAGACCTCACGGGCAACCCGCTTGCCATCGGCGTGCGTTGCGATGCGGCCTACGACTTCATCCACCTTCGCACGACCCATTTCGTGGATTCGTTCGTGCGCGGCACGGCGTTGGATACATGGTTCACGGCCAACGCCGTCGGCCACATCTTCTACGACGTGGACAACATCGTGGCAGATGACCTCAACACGTTCTCCTACCGCATCGGCCTGCACGTCGGCCCGTCGCCGACGAACCAGCGGGAGGTGCATGGACCCTACGGGGTCGTTTCCAACAGCACCTTCGACGGCTGCTTCTACGCCGTGGAGGATTACGGCACGCGCACGAACTACTATCCGCTGACGCTGGCCAACTGCACGCTCAACACTTCGGGCTACGGCACGACGGGCCGGTGCTACAAGGCGGACAGCACGAAGTTCGGCATCACGACCGTGGACGGCGGCTCCCTCTTCGTGGGGGGCGACGCAGGCACGGCGGTGGAAATCTCGGGCGGCACGCTGGTGCGCTTCGTCAACAACCACTTGCTGATGTCGGCCATCGGGTCGCCTTACGCCTTCTTGGTCAACGGCACGGTGGGCATTGACCTTTTCGGCAACCGGATCAACACGGCGGGTACGACCAAGACGATCATGGTCACGCCCGCCAACTGCAACGGGCGCATCCGCGACAACTCGGTGGGTGGGATCATCGACCCGGCCAACGACGTGTCCTGCGCTTCAACGGGCGTTGATCTCGACACGAACCGCAAAATGGTTTCCTACTCAAACGGCGACTACAACAACGTGGCAGGCGCGAACAGCCACCTGCTGCTCGCCAATCCGTCTACGGCCGGGCAAACCGTGATTGGTTTTGTCTTTGGCCCAAGCGGCACACTGGCGGGCAAGCTGCGGATGGATTACACCGGCAGCCTGGTCTACGAAACGGGCGCGGGCGGCCAATCTCCCGGCGTGCTGACAAGCTACATCCGGTATCCCAGCAGCGACCCGCACAACGCGGGGGTGTGGTGGGACAACGGAGGCACGCTGACCCGCAGCGCGGGGTAATCCCATGAACTACCTCGCTCCCATCCTGTTTGCCTGCCTGCTGAGCGCGTGCGCGGGTCACCGTGTGACCTCGGAGCAAGTGATTCGCACGATCACGCCCGAGTCGGTGTCGTTCGGCGTCACGGCACCCAACCTCTTTGCGGGTCCCATCGTGGCGAACAAAGGCAATAACAGCGCCCGGCGCGACAGCGTGGGGCAAATTGGCGGCACGATCTCGTTCACGTACCGCCTCAAGCCTCTGCGCGTTGAGCGTGCCGAGGTGCAACCCGCGCGCGTGGTGCGGGCCGTGCCGGTCACTTCGGAACCCCCGAACACACCTGATGTCCGATGAACCCGACGCCTCCGAGTTGTCCAAAATCCCCTTCAAGCAAAAGGATGCTTGGGAATGGGCGTTTCGTGCCGGGCTCGTGGCAGCCTTCTTCTACCTCAAGGCCAACTTCGTGCCGATTGAAAAGTACGAGCGTGACCTGCAACTGGCCGACGCCAAGCAGGCCATTGTGCTCACCAAGCTCGACACGGTCAACAATGGGCTGGTCCGCATTGATGAAGACATGAAACAGGAAGCGGCGCGCGACCAGCGCATCGACAAGCTCGACGAGCGCCTGCGCACCGTGGAAAACCGCTACAACAATGGACCACATCCCTAGGAACATCTGCGCCTACCGGCTCGCCTACTTCGTCCTGTTGTTCGTGATCATCGGGCAGAACTGGTACGCGCAAGTGTTGGCGAACCACCGCCACGAGGAGGCCATCACCGGGCGCAAACAACTTCTGGCGATGGAGATGCACAACGAACAGATGATCCTCGACCACATGAAGCGCACGGTCGCGCGGTGGGAAACGTTCCAGCAGGAAAACCCGCAGCTCAAGGTCGAGCACATCCCCGAACCCGTCCGATGAACATCCTCGCTACACTCACCCCCGACGAAGCCACCGCCGCTTTCAAGGGCTGGCTTGATTTCACCGTGGGAGCCATCGTCTCGCTTTCGGTGGCCGCCGCCGTGGTACTGCCCAAACTGGCGGCGTTGAAAGCGCAGGTGGAAGCCCTGTTCGTCTTGCACGGGCAGACCGCGCAGAACTTGACCACCTTGGCCATCGCCACGCCGCCGCCCGTACCTGTCGCGGCCCCGGAAGCCACGGCAGCCATTGAAGCGAACACCGCCGCCACGGTAGCCAACACGGACGCCCAGCTTTCCACCGAACCAGTCAGCCCGCACGGACAGTAGCCAAATACTAAATTAGCAGGAATTAGCAGGAAATTAGTAGTTCACCAACAGCCATGAAAACCATCCGCACCTTCCTCGCCACCGCCCTCGCCGCCATTATCCCGCTTGCCTTCACGGGTTGCGGCACGACCGGCACGCTCACGCCCCAAGCATCCAGCGCCACGTCCATCGGCACCAGCTTGGCCGTCAATGCCTATCCCGGAGTCGCACCGCTCGTCCAGATGTTTGCCGGGGCCGTCCGTGCCGCCACCGCGCAGGGTCCCGTGGCTCCCGCCGCGCTCAACATGTTCCTAGCGCCCTACGTCACCGCGGGCGAGGCGTTCGTCGCCAAGGTGTCCCCGAAGGCCGAGGCCGACGTGGCGAAGTTCGTCGCCGCCCTGCAAGCCGACTACGCCAAGGCTTACCCGGCCATCGTCAAGGGCGACATGACCGTGGAGAGCTTTGCGCAGGCGGTCGAGACGGGGGCTTGATTCACCTCATGAAGTATCGCAAAAAGCCCGTGGTGATTGAAGCCGTCCAGTGGTTCCCCGGCGTCGTGCATCCCGGCGTTCATTATGACATGGGCTACGCCACCATCGGCGGTCGGGGTCATGGCGCGCAGACCTTCAAGCAAAAAGACCGTCCTCATGTAATCACCATTCACGGACAAAAAGCGTTCTTGGAACCCGGCGATTGGATTCTTCCTGAACCAAAGGAGGGACGGTTCTACCCGTGCAAACCTCATGTCTTCGCCGTGGCTTACGAAGCGGTGGAATAGAGATCCATGAGCCGACAACTCCACGTTTTCACGTCCCACTTCAACCCGAGGCGTTTCCGCTCCCGGGCGAAGCTGTACCGTGATTTTGCGAAGCGCGTGGAGTCGGCGGGCGCGGTGCTGCACACCGTTGAAGTGGCGTTTGGCGACCGGGATTTTGAGGTGACAGACACGGCGGACCCGCGCCACCTTCAACTGCGGACCACCAGTGAATTGTGGCTAAAGGAGAGGGCGCTGAACCTGTTGATTCGCCGCGCCTGCCAGCGTGACCCGAGCCTGCGCTACTTGGCGTGGATCGACAGTGACATCCTCTTTGCCGACGCGAACTGGGTGCCCGAGTGCGTGGAAATGCTCCAGCACTACCACGTTCTGCAAATGTTCTCGAGCGCGCACAATCTGGGGCCGAACCACGAGGTGATCGGCTCGTTCCAGGGGATGCTGCGCCACTGGCGCGACACGGGCAAGCTGCGGTGGAACGACGAGGAAAACGACGGCGACTACGCGCTCAAGTACCACCCGGGGTTCGCTTGGGCGATGACGCGCTGGGCGTTCGACCAGCTTGGCGGCCTCTTCGATGTCTGCATTGCGGGCAGCGGCGACACGCACATGGCGGCGGCGCTCTGCGGCAACTACCGCTGGGGTTTCCCGCCGGCGCTCGTGCACAGCCAGTACGGCGACATGCTCGCACAGTGGGCGCGGCGGGCGGACCGCTCCATTGAGGGCAACGTCGGCTGCATGGAGGGAGCGGTGTTTCATGCCTGGCACGGTCGGCCCTCTCAGCGCGGCTACAACACGCGCTGGCAGGTGCTGGTGGATCACAGGTTCAACCCGCTGGCGGACCTTCAGGACGACGCCCAAGGCTGCCTCGCATGGAGCGGGAACAATCCCAGTCTCCAAGACGCGATCCGGCGTTCGCTGGCCGCGCGCAACGAAGATTCAAACGAGGTGTGAATTGGACCATGAACGCCCACGCGCGCGTCAACAGGGTCTCCGCCATCGCGCGCAAGCCACTCATGCAAACCATTCTAACGGAAGGAATTCTTGCGTGGCTAGAGATGCACAAAGGTTGGCGTCTGGAGAAGACGCCGCAAGAGGCGATTGATGTATTGAACGGGCATTTTTGGAAGCTGCTATGAATGCCCACGCCCGCGTCAACAAACTCGTGGCCGTCGCGCATCGCCTCGGCAAGCCGTTGTCACCCGGCCAGTGGGAAATCGTCCACGGCCAGCGTTTTGAGGCGGTCAGCACCCCGGGCGGACTGGTTTGGCGCACGCAGGCGGAACTGGATTTCGGGAGCAAGAAGCCATGAAAACCATCACCAGCAACGGCACATCCCTGTCGATCATCGACCCGGCCAACGCCTTTTTCATCGGCCGCGCCATGATTGACAATGATGGCGGAGGCCCGAAACAAGGAGACCCCGACCATCAGAACCAGCTCAGCGTGCCCAACCCCGATGGATCGTTTGCCGATGCAACGCAGGTGCCGTTTGTGGCCCTGCCCCCTTGGATGATGCAAAAGCTGGGGCCGCCCGTGCTGGGATGCCTGTGCCAAGTGGTTGACCTCGCCACGATGACCATGGTTGATGCCGCCATTCTTGATGAGGCCCCGGCCAGCGGATACGGCGAGATGAGCGAAGCCTTGGCCAACCTCTTCAAGATTCCGTCCAGTCCCATCAGCGGTGGCGTGGATGTGCGCGAGTTCCTGTACCGCATCTACGCCGGAGTGGGGGCAAACGTGGGCGGGGTGCAGTACCGTCCCCAGCCGCTATGAGCACCCACGACGCCCTCTACGAGGCGGCCAGCAACGCCATCACCACGCTGGCCGCCGACCCCGATGTGTCCGCCGAGCAATCTGCCGCTTCGCTCAAGAGCCTGCGCGTGGAACTGGACACGCTCATCGACGGGCAGGCGCGGGAGGCGGAGGCCGTTGGGCAAGGCTGACGTGTCTACGGTTTATCCATGTTGCGGCCCATCTGCATAGAAAACGGGCGAAACGTATGCATAACAAACCCCGGCACCACGTTTACTTCGCCACCAGCTTCTTGATCCGCGCCAGCGCCTTCTCGTTCGTAGGCGTCTCGCGCTTGGTGGGCACTTTGCCCATCCGGGAGTAGAACGCCAGCACGGCGTCGCGGACGCGCTGCGATAGGTGCTCAAAGGCGGGCAGGGGATCAAGCGGCATCGGCGTCTCGTTCACTTGGATGCCCAACGCCCCCTCGTCAGCCTGTAGAGCACGGAGGATGTAGTAGCGCACAAGATCGCTTCGGTTGGCGTAGGAGCGCACGAGCATCATGGCGTCCATGCGGTCGCGCAACTCCACGAACGTGCGCATCTGAAGCTCGGGCGTATAGACTGGCGGGGTGTTCTCTTGGCCGCGCGCGGTCTTTGCCTGCGCGGTAGCAGCGGACAACTTGTTTAGCCGCTCGTAAATCTCCATGACCGAATCGCGCACGCGACTCGACAGGCTCTCAATCGCGGCGGGCGCTTCCATGGCGGCGGGAACGCCACTGCCCAGCAGGCCCAGCGCGGCCTCGTCCTGCTCCACGGCGCGCGCGCAGTAGAGTTCCACCAGGTTGCTCCTCGACGAACGTCCGCGAACCAGGGCCATCGCGTCCAGGCGCTGCATCAGTTCGGGTTCGCTGCGCACGTGGATGATCACATCGCGCTTTACGGCAACCCTGGGACGGCCGCCGCGATTACGGGTGGGCAGAGTGGGTTTTGGCATGGGAGTTGACTTGAGAAGGTTTGTCGGGCAGCTTCTCATCCATCTGAACTGCCGCGGGCGGCCGGGGTTGGACTCCGGCCCTAGCAACAATCGTTTGCCACGCCTTTTGGAAGGGCGTGGTCGCTGGTGAGCGCACGTTGTCACTGGAACCTGCGACGGCTCAAATGGGTGAGAAAAGGGCCAGACGTCCACGCGTCCGGCCCTTCTTCGTGGGCAAAAAGCGTGTGTTCTCGTACTACAGACTATGCCACAGTGGATGTCAACTGTGGATATTCATACTTGTTAGGAATTGTTCTAGGGGCCGATCTGGAGATATTTTATCAGCCATTGCACGAGCACCCCAGTAAGGATGCCTGCCACGAAACTCACCAGCGGAGAAACGAGCTTCTTCAAAAGTCCGGGTAGACGCTTTTCTGCGCGTTCTTTTCGCAACTCCGCCAAACGCACGAAACCCTGATAACTCAGCAACATGTGGCTCACTTCGTTCCGGCCCACGATCTCGTTACTGACGAGCCCCTCCAACACCCCAGCTTTGATCATCACTTCGCATAATCTTCTGGGAACCACGGAGTCATCCGCCACGATTTGAGGAAGGCCACCCCTTTCAGCCAGTTCCAAAATCCTCAATTCATCATCGAAAGGTTTCCTATGACGCCCGAACATAAAGAATTACTAAAAGATGCGCTCAGAAATTGTCTTGCACACGCGATTGTCGGGGCCGCTGGCGGCCTATTTGCCGTGTTGATCGTGCTGCTGATCAAATACTTGCCCCAGCCTTAGATTGCTGTCCTGCCAGCCACTTCTCCTGGCGCTCCGCAGACTCCGCAGCCCGGCGCGTGTTGTTTTCAATGGCCGATAGAACGCCAACAGCTTCTCCTGTGGCAATCAAGATACAACCCATTGCGAGGCCACAACCTGCGAGAAAAATCCCAGTGATTGCGAAGGGCGAGCCGTAGGTTAGTACTGCAACACTGGTTCCTCCTACAAATCCGGCAATGGCGAAGAAAGCGCCTAAGTATTGCAGAAAATGGCCTAGAATTGCTAAAAAGGAGAGCGGCGTCTTCATCGCATTGCACGTTTACGGACGTAAGGCATCAGTGCTTTTTGTGCCGACCCTTGTTGACGGGAGCAGGAGTTTGCTCGTGTGGAGTCGGAGCGGGCGATGCGACATCGGGTGCAATGGTTGCCAGCGGCGCAGTGATTGTCGCGGCCGTGCTGATGGCGTCAGAGGGCGGAGGGGAAGTAGCTGGAGATGGGACAACGGTGGAAGCCGACGACGCTATAGGCGGGACCGTGCCTTTGAATCGTGGGATACTAGGCGGGGTCGTAGCAATTGTGTAGACCATCAATCCTACCGCAAGTAGGAAAACTGCTGCCACGGCGCCGATCATCACCTTGCCGATCCGTTTGGACGTGCTTGTTCCACTTGGCGTTGAGGCCGCTAGAACCGGTAGATGCCCATCTTGGATCGCCCGAACGATGTTTGCAATTTGCTCAGAGGAGCGGATGCCAATAAAAAAGACGCTGGCTGCGTCGCTAGCAGCAGATGAAAACTCGACAGTTCCTAAACCGAGCAAGCCTCCCAAGCCTTGGCGGAGGATGTTGACGCTGCGGATGTCTGCAATACGCAGTTCGCGGCTGCTTTGGACCACAAGCCCCTTTGAAACAAACACTTTGGTAGAAGTGATCCGGTAACGAACGCTAAACCATCGCTCAAACGCGTTGAAAAGAAAAACAAGGCCCAGCCCGTACAAAGGGGTGAGCACAACGCCTAAGAAGATTTGAGCAGAAAAATGCCACAGCGACGGACGACCGTTCCAAAGTACCGGCGGCGCATAGGGCACATGCAAAGTCTGGTCCACGAGAAGTTGCCTACCAGAATCGCCCGTATAGGGGCAAGTCCAATCAAACAAATCCATGGGCCGCGCACAGGGCGCGCAGAGTGTGGGGAAGGAACTTCAGCGCCTCGCTTGCTGTGCATTTGCGGCGTTTCATCTGCACATCGACCATTTTTTGGCAAAACATGCGTGTGACCGTTGGCTCCGTCTCAGGCAAGCCACCCGGGAAATCGTCAAGGCAATCATCAATGAAATCCTGATCGGCATTGCTTTGATCGGCGAACCACTTGGTGAAGCCGTGGTCGCACTGGATGATGAGGTCCAAGCGCACAAGGTTCGTCAGGTATTTGCCAAGTGTCTCAAAAGGAGCGTGTTCCTGACGCCGGACTGCGCCTTCACGTACAGGATAGGGGAAACGAACGGTAAAAGAGGTGCTTCGCATAGGGTAACTTCCCCAAGAAAGCAAGATGTAAGACACCTTTTATCGTGCCACTTCTTGCGGCTCACACGGGGATTGTAGAAAGTCAAAGCACGCACCGGACCACGGCCGCCTTTCGCGGTTAGGGTACAATCCCTCGGTAATTGAACGATGCTTAACAAAGTTGAACATTGGACTGGCAATGCTGGGCGGTGTCAATATGGTAAGACAAGTATGACAAACAAAGCTCTCCCCGGAGGTCAATACGCACAAATTTGGCTAAGCAATGAGTTCATCGACTACTGCCTTGCGCAAAAAATTGAGCCAGAGCGCATTGCGGCAAGTGCCGCACACACTTTGGCCTTAGCTAACCCTCAGGCTATAAGGCTTGTAAGAAAGCGTTCAGGGTTTCAGACTGCGCCGCTTTCGGCGAGCGCCCCCAGCAACATCGGGCGTCGGATCAACTAAATCGACAGGATGACCGGGCGTGCCAAGCTTGGGCTTACCTACATTAGTCCCGCCAGCGACATGCCCCGCATCGCTGTCGGGTGGGCTTTTTTTGCGGAGAATGGGTTATAATCTCCGCTTTCAAGTAGGGGCAATCCAGCCTCGATTGCCGCTCGCAGGACATCGGCTTCGGTAAAAGGACTGCGCGAGACGATCTCCGCGATGCGATTCAGAATATCCTCGCGGAGGCGCACTTGCTTATTCGTGTTGCGGTCTTTGTCTTTCATGCGGGTGCAATGACTTGCACGCAAGATATTCGTTTTGCACGGAACGTAAAGAAAAGAATTACGCAATTTTTTGTTGCAATCGTAATGTGACTCATTACGTTGGTTGCAAATGGCAACCATCCGCAAGAACCGGCAGGTGCGTCTTTCTGATGACGCTGTCCTGCACGCGCAGTCCATTGCTGAGCGCACGGGCATCAATGAGCGCACAGTCCTTTCAATGTCGGTTGAAGCTGTGCCCGACCGCGTACAGCGTACACGAGTGGGCGGCGATGACCGGCGCGAGCCAGCCCGCGTCCACCATGCGGCGGAAGAGGGAAATCTTGCCAACGATCAAGGACGCGCCCTTTTCATCGACGTTGCGGGGTTTGAGCAGGTCTCGAATGTCCATAGCGCAAAATCAATCAGCCCTGCCCACGGTCGGGCTGGCTTGGGGCCGCTGCCCGCGCGCGAGACGATGGGCTGGTTGTGGTGTGGTCATGGCGAGTTATGCAGCACCGTGCTGCTTTGGTGCTGCGAAATCCTTGTTCTGAGTGCTCGGCTCAAGATCAATAGCGCGGTGATTGCTTTTCCCCGGCCAGAGATCCACGCACTTGGCGAAAGCATCGGGCTTATTGCTCCATCCGAGGCAGAGCGGATTGCCGTCGCTGTTGGTACACCAATGCTCGTACCGTTTTCCTTTTGAGGCTTCGGGACGCGGCTCTTTCGTTCGGCAGCAAAGAAAGCGGCCGTCCTTGACGACCACCCGGTCCAGTTCGCCAGCAATTACCACCGGGTATTCGCCGTCCGGCAGGTTGTCGAATAGCGGCTCGTCTCCCACCATTCGCGTCGGCGTGATGTGATGTTGGTCACGGAGCGCCTTCTTGATTTCAAACACGTATTCAGTCATCCACATAGATTGTTTTCTGTTTAGTTGCCGCACTCAGAACCCTCGCCAAGACCGCATCCTGCGGAGCGGTCAGGCGCGTTGTTCGGCGTGGGTCAGTCCACGTACGGCGGTTTGTCGCCAACGATGATGCAGG
>CALMAQ010000268.1 GCA_937859745.1 uncultured Verrucomicrobiota bacterium
CGTCGAAGCCGCCCAGAAGCTCGAACAACGCCCGGCGTTGTATCGCCAGGGCCGCAGCAGGTGCTTGCGGAGGTAGCGGCTGCCCTCGCGGTGGAGGTCGTCCACGGCGACGCAGGCGGGCATCCCGAGGGGCACGCGGCCCTGCCAGCGCGCCTGGAAACGCGCCTCGTTGGCGTCCTCGTGCTGGCGGCGGTTGGGCGACGCGCTGACGTGGTGGTAGATCACGCTGCGGTTCGCCACGTAGTGCCGGTAGCCGCGCTGGGTGGCGCGCAGGCACAGGTCGATGTCCTCGAAGCCGTTGCGGAAGCCCTCGTCGAAGCCGCCCAGAAGCTCGAACAACGCCCGGCGCACGACGCAGCACGCCGCCGTCACGGCGGGCCACGCGAGGTAGGGCTCGCGCGGGACGGTGGCGCGGTTTTTGCCCGCGTGGATCGGCAGGCCGCCGCCGGGCCGGAAGTACGTGCCGAAATGGTCCACCAACCCACTGACGGGCTCCCGCTGCACGTTGCCGACAAAACCCGCGTCCGGGTCCCACCGCGCGAGCCGCGCCATCGGCTCCAGCCAGCCGGGCAGCAGGACCGTGTCGTTGTTGAGCAGGCAGAGCAGGGGGGCGCGCGCCAGCCGGGCGGCGGCGTTGTTGTTCGCGGCGAACCCGCGCGGCCGTTCGTTGAGCACGACGCGGTAGCGCGCGGCGGGCAGCGTCTCCAGGAAGGAGCGTGTCCCGTCCGTGCTGCCGTCGTCGATCAGGATGACCTCGTAGCGCCAGCGCGCCAGCGTGCGCTCCAGGCTTTCGAGATAGACGCGCGTCAGGTCGAGCCGGTTGAACAGCGAGGTGATGATCGTGATGTCCATCACTCAGAGAATGCAGGATAGCAGAAGGCGGTGCCCAGCATGCATCCTGTATCCTGCATCTGGCATCGGCGGCGCAGCCGCCTCAGAGATTCCCGTCGCCGAGGTGGCGCAGGTAGTTCGCGTACTCGGTCTTGCCCAGCTTCTGGATGAGGTCGGCCAGCCCGGCGGCGTCAATCCAGCCCTGCTCGTAGGCGATCTCCTCGATGCACGCGATCTTGAGGCCCTGCCGGTGCTGGATGGCCTGGACGAAGTTGGCGGCTTCGAGCAGCGAATCGTGCGTGCCGGTGTCCAGCCAGGCCGTGCCGCGCCCGAGGCGCTCGACCAGGAGCGTGCCTTCCTCCAGGTAGAGCCGGTTGAGGTCGGTGATCTCCAGTTCGCCGCGCGGGCTGGGCCGCAGGCGGCGCGCCTGCTCGACGACGCGGCCGTCGTAGAAGTACAACCCCGGGACGGCGTAGTTGGACTTCGGGGCGGTCGGCTTCTCTTCCAGCGACAGCACCCGCCCGTCCTCCGCGAACTCGACGACCCCGTACGCCGCCGGGTCAGCCACGCGGTAGCCGAAGATCGTCGCGCCCTCGGTGCGGGCGACGGTGCGTTGCAGGGCTTCGGAGAGGTCGTGCCCGTAGAAGAGGTTGTCGCCCAAGATCAGGCAGGCGGGCGAGCCGTCGAGGAAGTCCGCGCCGATCAGGAACGCCTGCGCCAGGCCGTCCGGCGAGGGCTGCTCGCGGTACTGGATGTCCATGCCCAACTGCCGCCCGTCGCCGAAGAGCCGCACGAACTGCGGCAGGTCCGCCGGGGTGCTGATGATGAGCACCTCCCGGATGCCCGAGAGCATGAGCACGCTCAAGGGGTAGTAGACCATCGGCTTGTCGTACACGGGCATGAGCTGCTTGCTGACCGAGCGGGTCAGCGGGTAGAGCCGCGTGCCGCTGCCTCCGGCCAGGATGATGCCCTTGTACTTGGAACGGGTGGGATGATGCGAGGTCATGGCGGAAGGGCCGGAACATGGCGCAAACAACAAAAAACGACAATTGTTTCGAGTTTATTCCGGAAATTCCTCCCAGGGAGGATGCACATTTTCCCGGCAGGCTTTTCTGCCCCCTCAGGACAATCCCAGGCGTTCCCGGCTGTATTTGGCGGCCGACACGGTCTCGCACCAACCCCGGTTCGCCAGGTACCAGCGGATCGTCTTCTCCAAGCCCGTGTCGAAGCTCTCGGCCGGGGTCCAGCCCAGTTCGCGCTGGAGCTTGCCCGAGTTGACGGCGTAGCGCCGGTCGTGCCCGGGCCGGTCGGCGACGAACGTCTTCTGCCTGGCGTAGGATTGGCCGTCGGTGCGGGGGCTCAGCCGGTCGAGGGTCCGGCAGAGGGTGTCCACGATCTGCAGGTTGGTGCGCTCGTGGTTGCCGCCGACGTTGTACGTCTCGCCCGGCCGCCCGGCCGCCAGCACCCGGCTGACCGCCGCGCAGTGGTCGCCGACGTAGAGCCAGTCGCGGATGTTGCCGCCGTCGCCGTAGATCGGCAAGGGCTTGCCGTCCAGCGCGTTGAGGATCATCAGCGGGATCAGCTTCTCCGGGAACTGGTGCGGCCCGTAGTTGTTGGAGCAGTTGGTGGTCAGCACCGGCAGGCCGTAGGTGTGGAAGTACGCCCGGGCGAAGTGGTCGCTGCCCGCCTTGCTCGCCGCGTAGGGGCTGTTGGGCGCGAAGCCGGTTTCCTCGGTGAAGGCGGGGTCATCCGCCTTGAGCGTGCCGTAGACCTCGTCCGTGGAGACGTGCAGGAAGCGGAACGCCCCCGCCGCCTCGGCCGGTAGCGTTTTCCAGTACGTCCGCGCGCACTCCAGCAGCCGGAACGTGCCCAGGACGTTGGTCACGAGGAAGTCCTCCGGACGGTCGATGGAGCGGTCCACGTGGCTCTCGGCGGCGAAGTGGACCACGGCGGTGATCTCGTTCTCCGCAAGCAGTTTGCCGACGAGACCAGCGTCCGTGACGTCGCCGTGCACGAACGTGTAGCGGCCGTTGCCCTCCAGGTCCGCGACCGTGGCGGGGTTGCCCGCGTAGGTGAGCTTGTCGAGGTTGACGACGCGCGTCGAGTCGTCGCCAGCCAGCGCGTGGCGCACGAAGTTCGAGCCGATGAAACCGGCGCCGCCGGTGACGAGAAGGGTGGAGGCCACTGGGAAAAATCAACGGCTACTCCCGCACCCAGTTCCGCAGGGACTGCGCGATGGCGTCGTGGACCTCGGTCATGCGGATGCCGGCGTCCTGGAGCTTCGTGGTGTCGAGCAGGCAGTTCGAGCGCGGCGTCTTGGCGGCCACCCGCATGAACTCGTCCTCGTCCCGGAAGAACTCGAACTCCTTGGTGCAGACGCCGCTGGCCCGGATGAGGTCCACCACCTCGTGCGTGGTCACGTGGCCCGGGTTGGTGACGTTGTACGTCCCGAAGGGCAGCCGCTTCTGCCAGCACTCGAAGCACGCGCGCACGAATTCGTCCAACTGGGAGAGCGAGTTGGCCGCCTCCAGCAGCCGGGCGTAGCGCATCACTTTGGTCAGGTAGTTGCGCGGGCTTTCCACCTCGCTGAAGGGGATGCGGAGCCGCCACACGAAGCAATCTTGGGCACCCAGGAGCACCTCCTCGCCCAGCGCCTTCGTGCCGCTGTAGAACGAGCAATGGTTGGTGCGGAAGGAGAAGTTGGGCTCGTCCTCCTCGCGGAAGCCCCCGCCGCCGGGCCGCTCGCCGCTGAAGATGCAGCCGCTGGAGATGTGCCCCCAGGGCGTCCCGGTGCGCTCGCACGCCTCGCGCAACCGGCCCGGCAGGACGGCGTTGCCGAACAGGCAGGCGGCCTTGTGCAGCTCGCAGGCGTCCACGTTGGGCTTGCCGGTGTACCCGGCGGCGTTGATGACGAAGCTCGCCCCGCTCTCGGCCAGGAAGTCCGCCAGGCGGTGCGTCTCGCTGTAGTCGAGTTCCTTCCGGGCGACGTTGTGGAAGGGAACGTCCAGGCCGGTCAGCAGGCGTTGGAAGGCCTGGCCGACGTAGCCGGAGCCTCCGAGCAGAATGATCATGGGCAAAACATCGCTGAATCCCCGGGCAGGAAAAGCAAAAAGTTCGCCCCGCGGGGAACGCGGGCGGCCGCCCGCCGCCCGCGTCGTGCTCCGGACGGGCTATTTCGGGCCGACCTGCACCGGAAAAATGCCGGCGAGTTGCGTCGGGAGTTCCCCGTCGATCACGTCGCCGACATCCCAGGCGGCCACCTGGTAGCTGCCCGGCGGCAGCTTGCGCAGGTCCGCCTGCAACCGGAATCCGCAGTAGAGCAGGGCGTCGTTGTGGTACGAATCCTGTACGTCGCCGCGCTCCTCGCCGGGTCCGACGTGCCCGACGACCCGCGTCACGCCGGCGGCGTCGGTGCAGGTAATCAGCACCGCCTTGGGCGGTGTGCTGTAGCTGGCGTTGACGGCCCAGCCGTGGGCGTCCAACTGCCCGTTCTCGCCCAGACTGGCTGCTTCCAGGACTCCGTTGAAGGTCCGCTGGGCCGGGTCGGGCGGGGGAAAGACGAACTGGTCCAGCGGGCGCGTCGTGGTGCCGGGGCGCGCCCAGTGGAACAGATAGGTCGAGCCGATCTGGTGGATTTTGCGCAGGTCGTCGTCCACCTGCCAGGCCGCCACCCGGTAGTCGCCCGGTGCCAGCCGGCCGAAGTCCGTTATGCCCACGAACCCGCAGGGCATCTTCTGGTAGATGCCCGTCGCCGCGGCCGACGGCGGGCGGTAGAGGTAGGTCAGGAAGACGACCAGCGGGCGCGTGGCCCCGCCCGGCGGCGTGACCGAGATGAGCACCCGGCCGGCCGGCTGCTTCCTGGCCGGGTCCACGGCCCAACCGCGGATGCTCACGCGGCCGTCGGCGGTCAGGTCGGGCCGGTCGAGGCCGCCGTAGGCCGGCTCGCCCGCCGCCGTTATCCTTTGCAGGTCGTCGCGCAGCGACAGCGACGCCACGGGCACGTCGAGGACGTGGCGTCGCAGGAGGTCCATCGCGCGCAGCCGCAGGAAGTCCGGGACGCCGCAGAGCGCGTCGAGGTTCTGGCCGGTGGCCATGATCGGCATGAACGACAGTCCCTGCTTGGCGAACGCCCGCCGCTGGTTGCCGTCCTTGATCCACGGCATCGTGAGGACCTGCGCCCGGGCGAAGATCACGCCGGACACGGCCAGGAGACCCAGGCCCGCCGCCAGGAGAACGAGGCGCAGCCACCCCGCCACGCGCTGACGGTGGAAGCACCAGAGGTAGGTGCCGAGCACGAGGACGACCACGTACGCATACGACGAGAACGAGATGTAGCGCGAGGACAGCGCCTGGTGGACGCCGTAGACCGAACGGCCGATCACCGTGATTGCTCCCGTGCCCAGGGCGTAGGCTCCCAGCATGGCCCAGGGGTAGAGCCGGCGCTGCTCGTCGCGGTCGAGCCAGCCGCGCCCGCACGCCGCCAGCAGCGCGAGCAGCAGCGCAAAAACCGCGATGCCCGCGCCGATGGCCTGCGAGACCGGTTCGCGCGGGAACATCGGGCTGCCCAGCCAGGCAAAGAAATACTTCGATGCGTCCCAGGTGTGGAACAGGCGGTAGAACAGCGACCCCTGTCCGCCCGGCTGGGTGTAGTCCCAGAAGTAGGCGGTCAGCAGCAGCGCGGAACCGGCGGCGTAGACCCCGTGCCAGAACAATTCCCGGCGGCGGGGCCGCCAGCCCCCGGCGGCGCTCCAGTTGGCGGGCAGCAACCCGGGAAACGCCAGCGGGAAGACGAGCACGCCGCCCGAGAACGAGAAGGCGGCCACGAACGCCATCCCCAGGCTGAACAGCGTCTTCCACGCCAGCGAACGGCCCGTGACGTTGACCCACAGCGCCAGGCAAAGGCTGGCGGGCACCAGGTAGTAGCAGAGCTGGATGCCGAAGAACCAGTTCTCCTGCTGCGTGAGCGAGAACAGCAGCCAGCCGATGGCGAAGAGGAGGCCGCATTGCACGGGCAGCGAAAAGCCGGTGCGCCGCAGCAACTGGAACAGCACCGCGCAGATGCCGACCACCAGCGCCACCTCGAAGTACATCTCGCGCACCACGCTCCAGTTCCCCGGCAGGCTCAGCAGCAGGAAGATGAAGTTGGGGATCAACAGGCGGCACTCGTTCTGGAGCCGGGCGAATTCGACGAGGGACTGATGGTGGTAGTGCGAGACCGTGAAGAACTGCGCGTTCTCCCAGTCGTCCCAGAACGGCACGTCCACGCCGTAGGCCGCCACGAGGTGGACGATGATGCCCGTGGGCACCCCGATCAGCAGCAGGAAGAGCAGCGCCCGCCGCCATCCCGCCAGCGTGACCCGGGGCAGAAACCGGCGGGGTGGGGCGG
>CALMAQ010000269.1 GCA_937859745.1 uncultured Verrucomicrobiota bacterium
CCACCGGACCAGCGCCACGCCCGCGAAGGCCAAAGCCAGGAACACCCGCGTGGACCAGAGAGCCGGCAGCGCGCGAACCATCTTGAGCGCCGTGGCTACCACCAACCCCGCCGCCCCGGCCGCGATCCCATGCAGCGCGCGGTCCACCACGGGGAAATGCCCGTAGCGGCCGTAGAGGATGCCCGCGCCGATCACCAGCAGGATGGGCAGGCCCAGGATGCCGCCGATGGCGGCCAGCGCCCCGGCCAAGCCGTGGAAACGCTGGCCGACGATGAGCGAGACGTTGACGATGTTCGGGCCGGGCAGGAGCTGGCAGAGGCTCAGCATCTCGTTGAACTCCTCCTCCGTCAGCCAGCGCCGCCGCTCCACGAGCATCCGCCGCCCGAAAGGCAGCGCCCCGCCAAAGCCCGAGAGCCCGACTTGCTGGAACTCGCGGAACAGTTCCCCCAGCCCGGGCGGCACAACGGAGGCAGGCGGCGGAAGGGGGGACATGCGTGCGGAGCTTCTAGGCCGGAAGGGGCGGGGTGGCAAGCGCCGCAGGCGCGCCTGCCCCCCACCGCTTCAGGCCCCCGCCGGGACCAGTTCCGGGACTTGGGCGCGCACGGGCAGGGAGGCCCTGGCGCTCGCCTGGAGTGCCGCCTTGACGGCGTCCGTCACCTGCCGGGTGTTCGCCTTGCCGCCGAGGTCTGGCCCGTGGTTGGCCGGGTCGGCCAGGGTCGTCTCGATGGCGGACATCAGGCGGTCGGCCGCCCGCTTTTCACCGAGGTGTTCGAGCATCATCACGCCGCTCCAGAACGTGCCGATGGGATTGGCGATCCCCTTGCCCGTGATATCGAAGGCCGAGCCGTGGATGGGCTCGAACATGGAGGGAAATTTGTGCTCTGGGTTGAGGTTCGCCGTGGGCGCGATGCCCAGCGAACCGGCCAGCGCCGCCGCGAGGTCCGAGAGGATGTCCGCGTGCAGGTTGGTCGCCACGACCGTGTCGAGCGTCGCGGGCTTGAGGATCATGCGCGCGGTCATCGCGTCCACGAGCATCTTGTCCCAGGTCACGTCGGGGAATTCCCGGGCGACTTCGGCGGCGATCTCGTCCCACATCACCATGCCGTGGCGCTGGGCGTTGGACTTGGTCACCACCGTCAGCAGCTTGCGCGGCCGGGCCTGCGCCAGCCGGAAGGCGTAGCGCATGATGCGCGTCACCCCCGCGCGGGTAAAGATGGAGACCTCCGTGCCGACCTCCTCGGGCAGCCCGCGGTGCGAGCGCCCGCCCTGGCCCGCGTACTCGCCCTCCGAGTTCTCGCGCACGATCACCCAGTCGAGATCCCGGTCGGCCACGTCGCGCAACGGGCTCTTGATGCCCGGGAAGATGCGCGTCGGGCGCACGTTGGCGTACTGGTCGAAGGGCTGGCAGATCGCCAGCCGCAGGCCCCAGAGCGTGATGTGGTCGGGCACGTCGGGCGCGCCGACCGCGCCGAAGTAGATGGCGTCGAAAGAGCGCAGTTGGTCGCAGCCGTTGGCGGGCATCATCGCACCGTGTTTCTTGTAGTAGTCCGAGCCCCAGTCGAAGTGGGTGGTGTCGAGCCGGAAGCCGCCGTCGTCAGCGGCGCAGGCGTCGAGCACTGCGAGCCCAGCAGCGATGACTTCGATGCCGATGCCGTCGGCGGGGATGGCGGCAATTTTGTAAGTTTTCATGGGAATGGGGATCGTTGGGGACGCGCGACGGTCAAAAGGTATCGGGCCGCAGGAGGGATATGCGTCTAGCGGAGTCCTTTTCCCATCCACCGCGCCGCGGCATCGTCACGCTGGTAGGGATGGCTCTCCGAGCCGGTCCCAAACTGTCTGCTTTTCCGGTGACGAGAGGCGTTCCTGCCAGACAGCCAGGGACCGGCTCGGAGAGCCATCCCTACCGGGTCACAAAAACCCGTCGAGCGCCGCCAGCAAGGCGTCGGGCACTTCCTCCTGCGGACTGTGCCCGCAGTCGAGCGCCTGGCCGCGCACGTCGAGAGCCTTCTCCCGCCAGGTGGCGGGCACGTCGTAGAGGCTGCCGACCACCCCCCGACCGCCCCACAGCGCCAGCAGCGGCGCGGCGATCCGCCGACCCGCGTCCGCCGCGTCGTGTTCGAGGTCAATCGTGGCGGCGGCGCGGTAGTCCTCGCAGATCGCGTGGCGCGTCCGCGGGTCGCGGTAGCAGCGGCGGTATGCCTCCATCACGCGCGGGTCGGCCGAGCCGGGCACCTTGAGCTGAGTGGCGATGTGCTTGTCCAGAAAATAGTCCGGGTCCGCGCCGATCAGGCGCTCGGGCAGGTCAAAGGGCTGGATCAGGAAGAACCACCAGAAATATTTGGTGGCGAACGCCTTGTCGGTCCGCGCGTACATCGTCGCCGTCGGCGCGATGTCCAGGAGCACCAGCCGTTCCACCGCCTCGGGATGGTCCAGCGCCAGCCGGTGCGACACGCGCGCGCCGCGGTCGTGGCCCACGAGCGCGAAACGTTCGTGCCCCAGCGCGCGCATCACGGCGACCTGATCCGCCGCCATCGCGCGCTTGGCATAGTTGACGTGCCCGTGGCCGCCCTCCGGCTTGCCGCTGTCGCCGTAGCCGCGCAGGTCCGTGGCCACCACGGAGAAACGCTGCGCCAAGGTCGGGGCGACCTTGTGCCAGGTCAGGTGCGTCTGCGGGTGCCCGTGCAGCAGCAAGAGCGGCGGCCCCTCGCCGCCGGTCGCCGTGCGGATCGGCACCCCGTTGGCCTCGACGGTCTGCCAGCGGAAGCCGGGCAGCAGTTCCGGGTACTCGGGCGCGTCGCTCATCCCTGCTTGATGGCGGCGGCGATGGCCTTGCCCGCTTCCTCGGTGTTCGCTTTTCCGCCCAGGTCGCGCGTCCGCGTGGAGGCATCGGCCAGCCCGTGCTCGATGGCGCGCATGGTCGCGTCGGCAGCCTCCTGCTCGCCCAGGTGTTCCAACATCATCTGCGCGGCCCAGATCGTGCCCACGGGATTGCAGATCCCCTGGCCCGCGATGTCCGGCGCGGAGCCGTGCACGGGCTCGAACAGCGACGGGAACCGCCGCTCCGGGTTGATGTTGCCCGAGGGCGCGATGCCGATGGTGCCCGTGCAGGCGGGCCCCAGGTCGCTGAGGATGTCGCCGAACAGGTTCGAGCCCACGACCACGTCGAAGCGGTCCGGGTTCAGGACGAAGTGCGCCGTGAGGATGTCGATGTGGAACTTGTCCACCCGCACGTCCGCGTAGTTCTTGGCCATCTCCACGACGCGCGTGTCCCAGTAGGGCATGGTGATGGCGATGCCGTTGGACTTCGTGGCGCTGGTGAGGTGCTTCTTGCGTTTGGCGGCCTGCTCGAAGGCGAAACGCAGGATGCGGTCCACGCCGTGGCGCGACATCACGGTCTCCTGCATGACGACCTCGCGGTCCGTGCCCTCGAAAATCTTGCCGCCGATCTCCGAGTATTCGCCTTCGGTGTTCTCGCGCACGATCACGAAGTCGATGTCGCCGTGCTTCCGACCCACCAGCGGGCTGTTCACGCCCGGCATCAGCCGCACGGGCCGCAGGCTGACATATTGATCGTACTGGCGGCGGAACTGCACGAGCGAGCCCCAGAGCGAGACGTGGTCGGGCACCTTGTCGGGCCAGCCCACCGCGCCGAAGAGGATGGCGTCGCAACCCGCGAGCCGCTCCTTCCAGTCGGCGGGCATCATCGTGCCGTGCTGCTCGTAGTATTCCGCCGACGAGAAGTCGTGGTGCTCCACCCGGAGCGTGAAGCCGAAGGCGTCCGCCGCGGCCTGGAGGGCGCGCAGGCCCTCGGGCACGACCTCCTTGCCGATGCCGTCCCCGGGGATGGCGGCGATGCGGTACGAACGGGCAGCGGAGGAATCAGGCATGGTTTTCTGGGGTGTGGGGCTGGATGGGCGCAGGCGTCCTGCTGCCCTGGAGGGAGGCAAAATCAACGGCGGCCGACGCCGCCTTGCGTTCGAGCAGGCTTTCCGCCTCGCGGATGGCGGTCTCGACGGTGATCGCGTCGTCCTTGAGCGCGTACACCCCGTCGAAGATCTGGCCGAGCGCCTCGCGCTCCAGGACCATGCCACCGAAGGCGACCACCGGCTTGCCGAGCCGCCGCGCCAGGAACGCGATGCCCGCCGGGCCCTTGCCCTCCAGCGTCTGGCCGTCCAGGCAGCCCTCGCCGGTGACGACCAGGTCGCTTTCCAGGATGGCGTCGTGCAGGCCGACCGCCTCCGCGATGGTCTCGAAGCCCGAGCGCAGCGTCGCGCCGCAGAAACTCAGCAGGCCAAAGCCCAGCCCCCCGGCCGCGCCCGCGCCGGGCACGTCGCGCAGGTCGCGCTTCAATTCGCGGGCGATCACGTTGGCGAAGTGCATCAGGCTCGTTTCGAGCAGGGGCAGGCTGTGTTTGTCCGCGCCTTTCTGCGGCCCGAAGATGGCCGTCGCGCCGCGCGGCCCGAGCAGCGGGTTGACCACGTCGCACATCACCAGGGTCTCGGGCAGCGCGCCGTCCTCCGGCGGCTCGATGTGCGCCAGCGCGGGCAGGTGCATCGGCACGGGCTCCACCACCCCGCCGTCGCGGCCCAGGAA
>CALMAQ010000270.1 GCA_937859745.1 uncultured Verrucomicrobiota bacterium
ACCAACTACAACCTTGCCATCCTGCACAAAGCAACAGTCAGGTAGCCACTACCCAAAATCTCTGGACAGCAGCGCAGCCCTACCAACACAGCGAAGCGGCTCAGCATATTTTGCGCCAATCATACGCGCGGAAACCCCGCGACGCCACCGCGTGAACCCCGCGGTTGGTCCATGGGCCTGTCCGGCAGCAAAACTTCGCTTCCGACTTCCGACCTTTTGCTTCGCCGCCTATTTGTCCAGAAAACGGCTCCCAGATGTTCAAACTGGAGAGCAATTCCTGTGATTTCCAGCAACTTACGCAAGACAGCTTCCGACCTTTTGCCTTCCGACCTAGACCGGACAAATGCCCCCGCCGGGCAGGGCAAATCCCCCGATTATCCCCCGCTGTAAATGCCTGACCCACCGTATCTTCTCTGTAGTTCCCGGCAGTTCCGGTGTCTGGAGAGGCCTCTGAAGGTTTAGGACAATTACCCGGCGAAGATGTAAATTTGACGGTACTTTGCGCTTGGTGACGCTTTTTTGCCTTGCTTTCATTAGCCAAGCTAATAGTTTGGAAGGTACTTCTTCCCCCGGCGGCATCCCCTTTCCCGGAGACCCTGCCGCCACGCCCGCCGTATCCCGCGCTGGGGAAGGCATGTGCCGTGCCGGTCCGTCCCCCAACGCAGAGAGAACCCACCTTGAGATGAAAACCCTCGTCGCCGTCACCCAAACGTCCATCGGCAAAAAGTGGATCGTCGCCTTCACCGGCCTGGTGCTGGTCGGCTTCGTGATCGTCCACCTGCTGGGCAACCTGCAAATCTTCTGGCCGCACCACGGCGGGCAGGACCAGCTCAACTGGTACGGCGAGCATCTCCACAGCCTCGGACCGTTCCTCTGGCTGTTCCGCATCTTCCTGCTCGTGTGCTTTTTCGCGCACGTCTATTACACGGTCAAGCTGGCCCGCGAGAACCGCGCCGCCCGGCCCCAGAAGTACGCCCGGCCCGCGCGCATCGTCGCCAGCGTGCCCGTGATGACCATGATCATCAGCGGCCTGATCCTGCTGGGTTTCATCCTCTTCCACCTCGCCCACTTCACGTTCAAGTGGGTCAAGCCCGAGTACCAAACCTACTACGATGCACAGGGTCGGCCCGACGTGTACCACATGGTCGTCATCGGCTTCAGTTCGCCGCTGATCTCGGGTTTCTACATCCTGAGCATGTTCATCCTGTGCCTGCACATTTCGCACGGTTTTTCGAGCGTCTTCCAGACCTTCGGCATTCGTAACAAGGTGCTGGCCCCGCTGCTCGACAAGGGCAGCTACGTGCTCGGCGCGCTCCTCTTTCTGGGCAACAGCTCCGTCCCCCTGGCGGTGCTCTTCCACCTCGTCCGCTACCCCATCACCCTGAACCCATGAGCGACCTCGTTCTCGACAGCAAGATTCCCTCCGGCCCGCTGGAGCAGAAGTGGGACCACTTCAAGCTCGGGGCGAAGCTGATCGCGCCCAACAACAAGCGCAAGTACACCGTGCTCGTCGTCGGCTCGGGCCTCGCGGGCGCGTCCGCCGCCGCCACGCTGGCCGAGCAGGGCTACGACGTGAAGTGTTTCTGCTTCCACGACAGCCCGCGCCGCGCCCACTCCATCGCCGCGCAGGGCGGCATCAACGCCGCCAAGAACTACCAGAACGACGGCGACAGCGTCGAGCGCCTGTTCTACGACACGATCAAGGGCGGCGACTTCCGCTCGCGCGAGGCCAACGTGTACCGGCTGGCGCAGGTGAGCACGAGCATCATCGACCAGTGCGTGGCGCAAGGCGTGCCCTTCGCGCGCGAGTACGGCGGCCTGCTGGCGAACCGCTCTTTCGGCGGCGCGCAGGTGTCGCGCACGTTCTACGCGCGCGGCCAGACGGGCCAGCAATTGCTCCTGGGCGCGTACCAGGCGCTGGAGCGCCAGATCGCGCTCGGCGCGGTGAAGATGTATCCCAAGACGGAGATGCTTGACGTGGTCGTCATCGACGGGCACGCCAAGGGCATCGTCACGCGCAACCTCGTCACGGGGCAGGTGTCCTCGTTCGCGGGCGACACGGTCGTGCTCGCCACGGGCGGCTACGGCAACGCCTATTACCTCTCGACCAACGCCAAGGGCTGCAACGTCACGGCGACCTATCGCGCGCACAAGCGGGGCGCGTACTTTGCCAACCCCTGCTACACGCAGATCCACCCGACGTGCATCCCGGTGGAAGGCGACTTCCAGAGCAAGCTCACGCTGATGAGCGAGAGCCTGCGTAACGACGGGCGCGTCTGGGTGCCCAAGTCCAGGGACGACAAGCGCCAGCCCGCCGACATCCCCGAGGGCGAGCGCGACTACTACCTGGAGCGCAAGTATCCCTCCTACGGCAACCTCGCGCCGCGCGACATCTCCTCGCGCGCCGCCAAGGAAGCGTGCGACGACGGGCGCGGCGTGGGCGAGAGCGGCCTGGGCGTGTACCTCGACTTTGCGGACAGCATCAAGCGCCTGGGCGTGGACACGATCCGCGAGCGTTACGGCAACCTCTTCGACATCTACCGCACGATCACGGGCGAGGACGCCTACCAGCGGCCGATGCGGATTTTCCCGGCTGTGCACTACACGATGGGCGGCCTGTGGGTCGATTACAACCTGATGAGCAACCTGCCCGGACTGCACGTCCTGGGCGAGGCGAATTTTTCCGATCACGGCGCGAACCGGCTCGGCGCGAGCGCGCTGATGCAGGGGCTAGCCGACGGCTACTTCGTGCTGCCGTACACGCTGCCGGTTTACCTCGCCAGCGTGGACAAGAAAAAGGCGAGCTATACGACGGACCATCCGGCGTTCAAGGAGACGGAGGCGGCGGTCAACGCGCAGCTGCAGCGGCTGCTTTCCATCAAGGGCAAGCGCACGGTGACGAGCTTCCACCGCGAACTGGGTCTGCTGATGTGGGACAAGTGTGGCATGTCTCGCAGCGAGGCGGGGCTGCGGGAGGCGCTGCAGAAGATTCCCGCGATGCGCGAGGAGTTCTGGCAGAACGTGAACGTGCCCGGCAGCGGCGATTGCCTCAACCAGTCGCTGGAGTTGGCGGGCCGCGTGGCGGACTTCCTGGAGTTCGGCGAGTTGATGTGCGTGGACGCGCTCCACCGTACGGAATCCTGCGGCGGCCACTTCCGCGAGGAGAGCCAGACCGAGGAAGGCGAGGCGTTGCGCGACGACGCGAACTTCGCGTACTCCGCCGCCTGGGAATACAAGGGCTACGGAGCCGAGCCGGAACTGCACAAGGAACCTCTGGAGTTCGAGAAGGTCCATCTGGCGCAACGCTCCTACAAATAGCGAGGCCTCGTTATGCAAGCTGAGCCTGCTCTCCCGCCCGAAGACACCGCCGTTTTGACCAAGCGGTTGTTCTCGCCAGGACAGATCGGCTTGGCGGCGCTTCTTGGCGGACCCGGTGCGGCAGGCTGGTTCATCGCCTGGAACGAACGGCAGTTAGACCGTCCGGCCAATGGCAGCTGGTGGTTGTGGGGCAGCGTGCTCGGTACGCTTCTTCTACTGGTCGCCGTGGTGCTTCTACCCGTCCATTTCCCGCGCCAGAGTCTTGCCATCGGTTACGTCGCCGGGTTCTATGCCGCAGCCAAGCAACTGTACGGCACTTTGCTTAAGGCACACCGCACCGCTGGCGGACCGGTCGGCTCCTGGTGGGTCGTGGTTGGTGTGGGGCTGCTCTTTTTGCTGACCTTCCTCGCGCTTACCTTTCTCATCGTCTTCCTGCTGCCGGCCAGCGTGACCGACAAGTTTATCCCACCCATTGATTCCTGAGTTTGCGACCGGCCATTCCTACCATTTACCACCATGAACTTTCACCTGAAAATCTGGCGTCAGCGTGACGCCGACAGCGCGGGCCAGCTCGAAGACCACGAAGCGCGCGACATCCCGCCCAGCGCCTCTTTCTTGGAGATGCTCGACATCGTCAACGAAGGCGTCACATTGCGCGGCGACGAACCCATCGCGCACGATTCCGACTGCCGCGAGGGCATCTGCGGGACGTGCTCGCTGACGATCAACGGCGTGCCCCACGGCAACTTCAAGGCGGGCATCGCCACCTGCCAGTTGCACATGCGGACCTTCAAGGACGGCGAGACGATCTACGTCGAGCCGTTCCGCGCCAAGGCGTTCCCCATCGTGCGCGACCTCATCGTGGACCGCTCCTCGCTGGACCGCATCATCCAGGCGGGCGGCTACGTGAGCGTCCGCACCGGCAGCGCGCCCGACGCCAACGCCCTGCCCGTGCCCAAGCAGAGCGCCGACCTGGCCATGGACGCGGCGGCCTGCATCGGCTGCGGCGCGTGCGCGGCGGCCTGCCCCAACGGCAGCGCCATGCTGTTCACCGGCGCGAAGTTGTCGCAGCTTTCCCTGCTGCCGCAGGGCCAGGCGGAGCGCGGCCAGCGCGCCGTCGCCATGGTGCGCCAGATGGACAAGGAAGGCTTTGGCAACTGCTCGAACATCTACAACTGTTCGGCGGTGTGCCCGAAGGAAATCAGCGCGTCGTTCATCGCGCGGATGAACCGCGAATACGTCCTCAGCGGCCTGACGGCGGGCCTGAGCAACAACCCGACGCGCGGCAACGGGGAGTAGGCCGGTGGCCGGGAATTCGCCGCGCCAGCCGCGCCCGCCGGAAGTCTGTCCGGTGTGCGGCGAGGTGGTGCCCGCGCGGGCATTGGCCTGCCCGGAATGCGGGGCGGACCATCGGTCAGGCTGGCGGGAGGAAGCGGAGGACGAGTTCGACTACGAAGAATTCGTCGCGGAAGAATTCGGAAAGCCCGTCAAGCCGCCGGGTATCAGGCCGCTCTGGTGGGCAACGGCGGTGCTTCTGCTCCTGGCTTTCGCGTGGTTCGCCCTGCGCGCCTACGTCCCGTAAGGGGCTACGGGGCTGCGGCCACCGCTTCCACGCGTTCCAGCACCGCCCTGGGCTCAAGCTTGCCCTTGAACCACACGATGCGGTCCTGGAACTCGCCCGGATCGACGCCCGCGCCCGCGAGGTTGAGCCGTTCGCTGACGGCCAGCACAAGGTCGCGGCGGCCTGCCTTGCGCAGCAGGGCGAACTTCTTGCGGAGGTACTCCGGCCGCCAGTAGCCGACGATCTCCACGAGCACGCTGCGCCCGTCCGGGTGGACGACGCGGAAGTCCGGGATGATCGCGCTGCCGGGCACGGGCACGAGGTCCACCTCGCGCTCCAAGGTCCAGGGCGTGTCGAGCTTTTCCCAGCGCGCGGCGAAGGCTTCTTCCAGGATGGAATCGAACTCGCCGCCGGGCTTGTAATGGCTGACCAACCCGCACCTGGCATCCAGCTCGAACGTGTCGGCGGGCGGCGTTTCGTCCTCGCGGATGCGGTGGGTGTCGGCGTCCGGCGGCGGGCGGCGTTTGAGGCTGGCGCGCAAGGTCCACTTCGTGACGTGCAACAGCGCGGGCAGCAGCTTGGCCATGGCGAGGCCGTAGCGCGTGCTGGGCTCGAAGAGGCTCGCCGGGCCGTCCACGCGCAGGGTGAACCCGTGGTCGGCGTCGCCCTCGATGAGCGTCATCAGACCGAAGAGTTTGACGTAGCGAAAAAGCTGCTTGTAGCGCGCGGGCGTGTTGCGGTGCGCGGTGATGACGAGTTCGTGCGCGCGGTAGAACACGCCCTGCGCCTGCGCGAGGTTGAAACGGTGGACCAGCGCCTCGGGCGCGGGCGGGTCGAAGGCAGTCAGGGTCTGCCGCACGGGCAGGTCGGCGAATAATCCGGCGGCGACTTCCTCCGCCGTGACGAGGCTGCCTTTTTCGAGCGCCAGATCGTCCGCGGCGTGGCACAGCAGCGCCTCCCGACGGGCACGGGAGGGCGGCCCGGCCGCCGCCCCGAGCGCGAACACGCGGCGGCGCAGTTCGGGCGGGTCGAGCGGCGCGACGGTCTCGAACGTGCAGAAATCGCTCTGGAGGAGGTGGGCCAACCCGCGTTTGACCTTAAAGGCGGTGTCCTCGCCCTCGAAGGCGGCGAGCGTCTCGCCGAATTCCCCGCGCCGCTGGCCGACCGCTTCCTGGAACAGAACGATGAGTTCCGCCGCCAGCGCAAGGCTATCAGCATCCAGCGCCAGCCGGTGCGGCACCAGTCCGCCGTAGCGGCGGCGGGAGATGAGCAGATCGGTGGGAAGCAAGACAGGGAGCGCCTCAAGCCTTGCCTTCGCGTAGTCAGAGACGCGACCGCTTTACTCTCCAGAAGGCTTTGCCGTCGTGACGGCAGGAGCACTCGTCGGAATCATATTGGAGCCGACGTTTGCTGGCATGACTACACCTGTCCCTCCCACCGGAGCTGTTGGCAGCACGTTACCCGACGTATTAGTGGGAGCGTAAACTCCTTTTTCCATTGTGGGCGTGAAGCTCTCGCCGAGAACCTGATAGCTTCCCCGATTGTCGCTGTGCGTTTGCAATTGGCTATGGTTGCTCATGGGTTAGGATTGCCGGTGGTTGGAACGTCAAACAATTCAATATAGGCATAGTCATCCTTCCGAAGCAAGATGCCGCGCGTATCAGGCACCGGATCGGAAAACTGCCCTCGTTCATTGAGTTGGTAAACCGCACTGATGTACAGGTCGCCTTCGTGCGGAAAAGCACCGGCAAACGAGCCTGGCCCAAAAAAGCCGCCGATCATGCCACCATCCGTCAAATGCACGAGCAGAAAACAGGACTTGCGTTGGCTGAAGAAACTATCCCAAACTGTAGGCTATGGGCTTTGCAGGTGCCGTGACAGAATGCCGGACCGGACCATTTTGAGGTAAAGAAAAGGCCACACGATGGGACCGACCACAAAAATGATCGCGATTTCTAACCAGAGCCAGACGGGATGTTTCGGGGGCATGCCGTTTGCAGCGACGAGTTCCCAGATGGGGAAGCACAGGACAAAGTTGAGGAGGCTGTAGAACAGCCCTTCCAAGATCGCGGACTCCCATTTGAGCGTTCTGGTAGGCATCATCAGCCGGTAGACGTGGAGCGAAACCAAGCCGGGAAATACGAACACCACGAAAAGCAGTAGTTTCTGAGATTCTAACATTGCTTCCATCACTTCGCTTTTCGGATCGAAACACACAAACGCGCGTGGGACACTCACTCATTTCCCCATGGAGGATCAGACGGTAGATGCGCGGCGCCGGGCCGAGGTGTTCTCCTCGCTCGTGTTCTCGGCCACCACCTCATACAGCAGCGCGCGCTTGCCTTCCATCGGACGCAGGATGCGCCCCAGCCGCTGGATGTGCTCGCGCGACGTGCCCGTGCCGGAGAGCACCACGGCCATGCTCGCCTCGGGGACATCGACGCCCTCGTTCAACACGCGCGAACTCACCAGCACCGGGTACGCACCTGCCCGAAAATGGGCCAGCGTCTCGTGGCGCTCCTTGACGGGCGTGTGGTGCGTGATGGCGGGCAGCAAGAAAGCGTCCGCCACCCGGTAGACCATCGCCGTGTCGTCCGTGAAGATCAGCGTGCGGCGGCCGTCGTGCCGGGCGAGCAGTTCCTCCAGCACGCGCAGCTTTTCGCTCGTGCCGTAGGCGATGCCGCGCGCCTCGCGGTGGGCGATCATCGCGGCGCGTCCGGCGGGGCTGCCCGCGCTCGCGCGCACGAAGTTGCGCCAACCCTGTAGCGAGCCCAGGCCGATGTGGCGCTCCTGCAGGAAGCGGTTGCGCCGCGCGACGCATTCCTCGTAGCGGGCGCGCTCGTCGGCGGTAAGGCTGACCCGCAGGCGAATCTCCTCGAAAGGAGCCAGCGCCGCGCCCGCCAGTTCGGCGGGCGTGCGGTGGCAGACCACGGGGCCGACCAGCGTTTCCAGGTCGCGGTCGCGGCCGTCGGAACGGTCGGGCGTGGCGGTCAGGCCCAGGCGGCAGGGTGCGATGGAATATTCCGCGATGACGCGCGTGAACGCGGCGGGCAGGTGGTGGACCTCGTCGAACACCAGCAGCGCGAACCGGTTGCCCAGCCGCTCGGCCTCGGCCGCGGCGGAAACGTAGGTGGACACGAGCAGCGAGGCGTCGAGATCGCGCGAGCCGCCCCCGAGCAGACCCACTTCCGTCCCGGGGAACGCCGCGCGCAGCCCGGCGTACCACTGGTGGAGCAGATCCAGCGTCGGCACGACGATCAGCGCCGAACGCCCCACAGCCTGCAAGGCCAGTTGCGCCACGAGCGTCTTGCCCGCGCCCGTAGGCAGGACCACCACGCCGCGCCGCCCGGCGGCCTGCCAGGCGGCCAGCGCCTCCGCCTGGTGCGCGCGCGGTTCGGGCAGGACGGCGCGGGGCAAGGTCAGGTTCTGGAAATCACGCGCGCGGTCCTCGACGGCGCTGCCCTCGGCCGCCAGCGTTTCGACGAGCGAGCGGTAACGCTCGGCCGGGATGCGGAACTTCTCCACGCGGTCATCCCATTCGGCGTGGTCCACCCAGCCCCGGCCGCGCGGCGGCGGGTGCAGCAGCAACGTGCCGCGGTCATACGAGAGGATGGACGGACGGGGCATCGCGGCGCGCCGCCACCATCCGCCCGGAAGGCCGCCGCGGCAAGCGCGCCCTCAGCGCGGGCGGCGCACCAGCAGACGGATCGCCGCCGGGGTGAGCGGGAAAACCTCCGCGAGTTCCTGCGCGTCCCAGCCACGCCGGGCCAGCCCGCGGAGGATCGTGCGCCGCCGTTGCGCCAGGAGCGAGACCGGCGCGCCGCCGGGCATCTCCCGGAGGATTTCGCGCGGGACGAATCCCTGCGCCTGGCACAGCCGGACTAGGTCCAGGGTCAACTGGTCCGTGGGCGTCTCGACGTACTCGCTCTCCCGCACCAGGGCGCGCCGGGCCGCCGCGGCCCGCACCCCGCCCCGGAACATCGCGCGCAGCGCCCGCGCGTGGCGCTCCCAGTGGCCGGGCGGCGCTTGGCGAAGAGCGCGCTCCGTCAGAAGACCAGGCTCCTGGCAATCGTCAGCGAGGAGGGCGGATCGGTCTGAGGTCGGGGAGGACATCATGGGACGGGATCACCCTACGCATGGTCACGAAGTTTTTACAATCCCGCCGATGTGGGAGCGGGAAAAATTGTATGACCCACAACAAGGTATGAATCAGGTCGCCACGCCACGACCCTCCCACCAGGAGCCGATCAGGAAGCAGCCGACCGCGACGCAGATGCAGCTATCCGCCACGTTGAACGCCGGGAACGGATGCGCGCCGGGAAAGTGCAGGTCGAACGACAGGAAATCCACCACCGAGCCGCGCAGCACCCGGTCCGTCAGGTTGCCCAGGATGCCCGGCACCAGCAGGCACAACCCCGCGCCGGCCCACCGCGACGCAAACGCCCCCCGCCGGTGGAGCACCGTCAACACGGTCAGCGCGACCACCGCGATGATCAAAAACAACGTGCTCTTCCCCGCGAGCATCCCCCAGGCGGCTCCTGTGTTCGTGAGGTAAACCAGATCGAACCAGTGGTCGGGGAGGATCGGGATGTCCCCCTGCCATTCGATGTGCCGCACCACCAAGGACTTCGTCCACTGGTCGAGCGCGTACAACGGCAGGACCGTCCCCGCCAGCGCCGCCCACGACGGACGCGGGCGGCGCGGCCCCGCCACCGGCGCGGGCGCGACTTCCGAGGGAACGGCGGGATCGGTCATCGCCCTAAACGCGCGCGGTTTGCGCCGTCTGGGCGCGGTCCTGCTCCAGCAAGTCCTCGCGCGGCGGGTTGAAGGTGTCCGTGATGACCGCGTCCTCCAGCGCCTCCGCGCCGTGCGGCACGTTGGACGGCAGGTAGACCGAATCGCCCGGCCCGAGGTCGCGCACGTCGCTGCCGTCGAGCGTGAAGCGGATCCGTCCCGATACCACGAAGGACACCTGCTCGTGGACGTGCCGGTGCTCCGGTAGGCGGCTGCCCGCGGTGAAGGTCACTTGCATGAGCATCAGCGCGTCGCCGCTGGCCAGGGTGCGCCGCCGCACGCCGGGCACCATGTCGATCCAGGGGCCGCCGGTATCTGTGGGTTGGTTCATAGGACAGGAGGAGGGAAGCTAAGTTTCAAGAATCAAGAACCAAGCTTCGAAGAAGTTTCGAGGACCAAGGACCAAGACTTAAACCGGACGCGCCGGAATCATTCCGTCCCCTCGAAGCTTGAACCCTGAACCTTGTTTGAGGCTTGGACCTTGGTTCTTGAAACTTAGTGTACCAGATTGTCGATCAGCTTGTCGTGGTCGAAGCCTTCGGCGGCGACGAGCAGGCTGCCGTCGTATTCGACGCTGTAGTTGGCCACGGCCCGGTCGTCGGTGCGGCGAAAGAACTTGTTCGCGTCCGTGCTGTCCTTGCCCTGCACCCACGCGGAACCATCCACCAGGGTGTCCAGCAGACTTTTCACGTCGGCGGCGGTCAGCGCGCCCGCGACCCGGGTGTACTCCAGCATGACGACGTGGCCGTCGTGGTACACCACGCGGATGATCAGGCCGTTGCGGCCGTGGAGGTCGCCGTCGAGCGTCGTGCCGCCTTCGAGCACGATGTGGCGGCGCACCCGGGCGTTGTGCTTGAGCACCGGCCCGTAGAGCCTGACGATTTCCTGCGGCGTCGCGCCGAGCGGGCACTTCGCCGCCACGGGAGTCACAGTGGGTGCCACCGTGGGAGTTGGCGCGGCCGTAGGAACGGGCGTGGGCCTTGCCTCCTCAACGGCAGCCGTGGGGCTCGGCGCAGGTTCCGCCCCGGCGGCGAGGAGGGAAGCGGACGGGAATAAGACCGGCAGCCCGGCGGCCAGCGCGACCGCCGCCAACCGCCGGAGAGCAGGTGCGGACATCAACATAACGGGAACCCGCCGCGCCACCGGGCGGCGGGAACCGTGACTAACGTCCAACGGACGCCGCGCCGCAAGGGCCGCGCGTCAATCATTCATCCGCAGCCTGCCGACCATCACGCCCTGGACCTGCAACTCGTCCAGCGGGATGATCCGCGCGGGATAGCTGCGGTTCTCCGAGCGCAGGTGCGGGCTCTGGCCGCCGGGCTGGACGTACGTCTTGAGCGTCGTCTCGTTGTCGATCAGCGCGGCCACCACGCTGCCCTCGCGCGGTTGGCGGCGGGTGCTCATCAGCACCCAATCGCCGTGGTGGATGTCGGCGTCCACCATCGAATCACCCTGCACCTTCAGCGCGAAGTCCGCGTCGGGATATTCCCCCTCGGGCACCATCACGAACTGGTTGGCGACCTGCTCCACGCCGCCCTGGGGCAGCCCCGCCGGGATGTAACCCAGCGCGGGCAGCAGCCGCGGCTTGCGCGAGAAAAGCACCGCCCTGCCCTCCGCACGGCCCCGGTCGGGGGCGGGCGCGGCGGGCTCCGGCTGCCAGCGCGCCTCGACCTGCCGGTGGAGCGTCTGCACGACCTGCCGCACCAGCCGCACCTCGTCCATCGTGCCGTCCTTGAGCACCCGGGCGAGCTGATCCTGAAGGGAGGGCGGCTCGGCTTTGCCGTTGGGATTTGCCGCTCCCTGGCCGTCTGCGCCCGCGCGGGTTTCGGGCAGGCGCGTGATGATCCGCATGAGCTTGTCGCCCGCCTTCTGGTAGCCGGCGGCGTACTTCTGCATCGTCTCCGGGCGCACGGCGACCTCGGCGGCCAGCGCCTCGTCGGAAAGGTTCAGGATGGCCTTCACGCGCTCGATCTGCTCGGCCTGGGCGGGGAACTTGTTCGTCACCATGTCGCAAAAGACTTACGCGAGCCTGTTTTCGCTGACAAGCCCGTCTTTCAGAATTTTTACCAAAGCGGACGGACGTGAAGATTTACTCTGTTGGCTTCCTCTTTATCGGCGATGGTGGACGGCAGCTTGCAAGGCCGATACCACCGCCCGCCCGGCTTTTCACGAATTTCTGGTACTTCCGCTTCACGGACTTCTTATGATCACGCACACGCTCACTTCCGATCCCGCCGTCGGCCTGGAACTCGGCCGCCGCCTCGCGCTCAACGCCAAGCGCCGCAAGCCCGCGCGCAACCGCCTGGGCCTGATGCTCAGCCGCCTGTTCCCGCGCCAGCCGGTCAAGCTCGGCACGCTGCACTCCTAGCGAGGTGCCGGGCCGGGCGCGCCCGGCCGATTCATCGGAGGGTGCATCTTCCCGCTTGGATGGCGGGCAAGGGCCCTGCTAGTGTTTCAGGACCCGCCGCGGCATGCACGACGACCCTCCTCTTCCCCGTTTTTCGGTCGTCATCCCTACCTGCCGCCGCAACGATCTGCTGGCCAAGTGCCTGCGCTGCCTCACCGGCGGCCGGCAACGGCTGGAGGCCGGACAGTTCGAGATCATCGTCACCGACGACAGCCCGCCGGGCGAGGATGCCGCTGCGATGGTGCGGCGGGATTTTCCCTCCGTGCGCTGGCTGGCGGGTCCCCGGCACGGCCCGGCGGCCAACCGCAACCACGGCGCGGCGGCGGCCCGGGCGGACTGGCTGGTGTTCACCGACGACGACTGCCTGCCGCAGGCGACGTGGCTGTTGGCGTTCGCGCAACGGCTCGACGCGGGGATCGGCGACTGCCGCGTGCTCGAAGGCCGCACGACGGACGCCGGGATCAAGGCCGGGCCCTTCTACATGGCCCCCGACAACGAGAAGGGTGGGCTGCTCTGGTCGTGCAACCTGGCCATCGACCGGCGGTTCTTCGAGGAGTTGGGCGGCTTCGATCAGCGGTTCCCCTTCCCCCACCTGGAGGACGTGGACCTGCGGTTGCGGCTCGACGACGGCGGCCACCGCTACCTGTTCGTGCCGGATGCCTGCGTGGACCATCCGCCACGGCCGATTTCTTCGGCGTTGCGCTGGGTGCAGACGCAGGAGTCCGCTTACTACCTCGCCCGCAAGCGCGGGGTGTCCGTGGCGCACTTCGGGCTGAGCCCTTCCCTGTACCTGCGCGGCTGCGTCCGGGGTTTCCGGCACTGCCGCCACTGGCGGGAGATGATCCGGCTGGCGGGACGGATCGTGGAGGAAGTCATTTTCCTGGCGCTCTACCTGCCGCGCTGGGCGGTGAAGTACGCCCGGGCCTGAAAAGGGAGCGTGACTCGCCGCAGGCTCAGGGGACCATCGTGGCGGTCTGTCCGGGGCTGGCGACCTGGATGACGCCGGCCCAGGTGCACAGGCATTTGGAAGTGTTGTTCAGGGCGGGCATGTTTCCGATGAGCACGGTCGGCGAACCGGGCACCCACGGCGCGGGCGTGACCGGCACGCAGGGCACCGGCGAGCCCAGCGCGGCGATGACTGCGGGGTTGGTCGGTGCCGTACACATACCGAAGGGCAGGATGTTCGTCGCCGGGATGTGGTCCATGATGGTGGCGGTGGGCGTACCGGTCATGACCTTGTTGGCGGGCAGGACGGTCAGCGCGCTCGGAGCCGCGCCGAAGGAGCATTGGAGCAAAGCCCCAGCACAAACGGCTAATGCCATAGGAAGATAGGAGGTTCGGAATGTGTTCGGCGGAAAGTCCTTTGATACAAAATGCTTTTGCGGTGGTCAAGGAAGCAATGCGGATGCGGGATGGCGGACGGATGACGGATGTCAGAAGGCACGCGCGCTGATCCAAGCTCTGTCACCCGTCATCCGTCATCCCGCAGCCTATTTCATCGCTTTGGTCAGCTTGTCCTTCTTGTCGCCGGTCGTCGCCAGCTTCAGGCGCTCGCGCAGGAGGCTCATCACGGCGGCTTCCTCGGGCTTGAGGTGCGATAACCCGGCACCGGTCAGTTCCTTCTCGGCCTTGGCGCGCAGGGCGTCGAGCATCGAGCCCTCCACGTAGGCTTCGATGATCGCCGGATGCACGTAGCACTTGCGGCACACGCTGGGCGTGTTACCCAGCCGCTCGGAGACGTGCTCGATGGCCGCGGTGATGTTCTTCTTCGCCGCCGCCTCGGAGTCGAACGTCTCGAACTCCCGCAGCGCCATCGCCGCCAGCACGGTCCCGGCCCAGGTGCGGAAGTCCTTCGCCGTGAACGGCTGGCCGCTGATCTCCTGGAGGTAGGCGTTCACGTCGGCCGAGTCGATGCTGTGGCGCCGGTCGTCGTGGTCGAGGTACTGGAAAAGCTCCTGACCCGGAATCTCCTGGCAACGCCTGACCACCTTCGCCATGCGTGGGTTTTCCAGTTCGATGGTGTGATCGACGCCGCTCTTGCCCCGGAAGGAGAACTCGATGCTGCCGCCCTTGACCTTGACGTGGCGGTTCCGCATCGTCGTCAGTCCGTAGTGCTTGTTGGTCTTGGCATACTCCTCGTTTCCGACCCTGATGAGGGTGGTTTCCAGCAGTTTGACCACGGTGGCGAGCACCTTCTCGCGCGGCAGGCCGGGCAGGGACAGGTCGTGGTCCACGCGCTTGCGGATGTCGGGCAGGGCCGAGGCGAAAGCCATGACGCGGCTGTACTTGTTGGCGTCGGCGGTCTCGCGCCATTTGGGGTGGTAGCGGTACTGCTTGCGGCCTTTGGCGTCCTTGCCGGTGGCCTGGAGGTGGCCGTTCTTGTGGGGGCAGATCCACACGTCCGTGTAGGCGGGCGGGATGGCCAGCGAGTGGATGCGCTGGATGTCTTCCTCGTCGGTGACGCGCTCGCCGTGCTGGTCGAAGAAGTGGAACCCGCCTTTGACGTCAGCCTTCTGGCGGGTGTAGCCCGGCCGGCTATCGGTGACGTAGCGCAGGTGGGCCAGTTGGGCGAGTTCCTGGGGTTCGAGGTGCAGCGCGTCGGCGGGAGCGGCGGGGGAAGACATGGGTCCATCTAAAACGAAGGCTGCCGGGGGACAGGATGCAGAAAGGCAGAGGGGCGCAAGGAAGGTCTCGTCAGAACATGGGCTGGATGTACCCGCCTGCTGATGGCACACCCGGCAACAATGCGTGGGGATCCTGCATCCCGCTCCCCTCCGCCCTCTGCCTAGGGCCTACGGCAACACGCCGGGCATGACCCACGGCGACGTCGCGTTGCGGCCGGGTTGGAACGAGGTGCTCTTCAAGTTCGTCCGGGACGCGGAGGCGCGGCCCTTCCTGGCGCACGTCATGTTCACGGGGGAAGACCCGTGGGACATCCTGAACGACCTCGTCCGCACGCGCTTTCCCTGGGAAGCCTGAGCAGCCGTGTAGCGGCGGTCGTAATCATGGCAGGGATCGCTCTCCGAGCGATCCGTCGCCTTCCGCCGGCTGGTGGGTGGCGCATCTTTCCAGCTACTCACGGACCGCTCGGAGAGCGATCCCTGCCACCCATGACGAACGCCTACCGGCGGTGCAACCCCAGGGCCGCCTTGAGTTCGTGCGAATACGCACTGTTGACCTCGTACTCGGTCGTCGGCAGGGCGTCCACGGTGGTGTGCTCGGCGTAGGGCGTACATTCGACGTACCCCACCTCCATCAGCGCGTTGAGCACATCGACGAGGTCCTCGGGCGACAGGCGGGTGTTTTCGAGCACTTCCGGCCCGGGCATCGCCAGCGCGAAACCCAAGGTTCGCACCACCAGAACCTCACGGCCGCTCAAACGAATCTGTTTCATGGGGAAATGTTTCTCCCCGGTGCAGAGCAGGCGGCACGCCAATGGCGGGCACGGGATGTCGGATGTCGGACGGCAAGCACCCGGTCATCTGTGATCCGTCATCCGTCATCCCCACCCCTTCAAAGCTCGATTGCTTTGATCGCTTCCATCACCCGCTCGCTCAACCGTTGGTAAAGCGCCCGGGCGTCGCCCTGGCCGCGGTCGAGGTCGGCGGCCGAGAACGTCAGCGGCCGGCCGATCTTGACCTTGATCGGCACCAGGTGAATCTTCGACCCGCCGCGCGGCATCGCCTCGAACGCGCCGAACACCCGCATCGGCACCACGGGCACCATCGACTTGGCGATGATGAGCCCGATGCCCGGCTGCGCGGGCTGGAAGTCGCCGTCCAGCGTGCGCGCGCCCTCGGGGAACACGATGGTCGTCTGTCCGGCGCGCAGGAGCCGGATCACGTTCTTGAGCGCGCTCATGTCCGGGCGCTCCTGATCGATGGGCACGACGTTGAGCCGCGGAAAGATTTTCCCCATGACCGGCCATTCCAGCAGCGTCTTGCGCGCGAGGAAATGGATCGGGTGCGGCTGCGCGGCCAGCGCGACGATGGGCGGGTCCAGGTAGCTCTGGTGGTTCATCGCCAGCAGGTAGCCGCCCGAGCCCTCCGGCGGCAGGTTTTCGCGCCCCACGACCTCCAGCGAAAAGCACGCGCGCGCGATCAGGCGCGCCAGTTGGATGAAAAACCAGTACGTCGGGTTCATGGGTCAAGGCAGGGCTAGGGCGGCGGGCAGCCTCTTGAGCTTGAGCCGCCCGATGATCTCGCCCACGACGCCGTCGATGGTCAGCCGCGAGCTGTCCACGACGTGCGCGTCCTCCGCGATGACCAGCGGCGCGGTGCGGCGGGTGGAGTCGATGCGGTCGCGCGCGGCGAGGTCGTCCTGGCCCGTGTTGGCCTGCGCGGCTCGGCGCTGGGCGCGGACTTCCAGCGAGGCGTCGATGTAGAACTTGTACGGCGTCTGCGGGAACACCGCCGAGCCGATGTCGCGACCCTCCATGACCACGTCGCGCGTCCGGGCGAAGTCCCGCAGGCGCGCCGTCAGCAGCGAGCGTACCCCCGGCACGCTGGCCACGGGCGAGACGTGCGCGTTGATGCGCGTCTCGAACAGGAAAGACTCGGGGTTCACGCCGTCGAACTCGATGAAGGATTTCCCGTCGCGCAGCCCGCAGGCGACCTCTGTTTTCGCCAGCGCCACCTTGATGGCGCTCGCGTCCTTCGAATCGATGCCGCGCTCCAGCACGAACCACGTCACGCCCCGGTAGAACTCGCCCGAGTTGATGTAGGCGAACCCCAGCCGCCGGGAGAGCGCCCGCGTCACGCTGCTCTTGCCGCTGGCGGCGGGGCCGTCGATGGCGATGACCACGGGGGCGGGGGAAAGAGGGGAAAGGTCTGCGGTCACGAGGGATGTCGGAGGCAGACACTATGGGCTTGAGGCAAGCGCCCGCCACGCGGCTATCCAGAAACACTGTGGCCGAGGTTATTCACTCCTCCCTCG
>CALMAQ010000271.1 GCA_937859745.1 uncultured Verrucomicrobiota bacterium
GTCGCCGTGTTTCTCGTAGAAGTCGGGCTCGGCGAACATCGTTTCCAACCGCGCGACGTTTCCCTCGGCGGTGAGGATGCGCTTTTCTGAGGTTTCCAGTTCCTGCGTCTCCTTATAGCTGAGCTTGCGCGCGGGCGCGGCGGTGCGCGCCGCCGTCCCCGCGGGGACGGGTCTCGCTTTGACGCTCGCGGCTTGCGCCTGCCAGCGCGCGGCCTCGGCGTGGTGCGCGGCGCGCTTGGCGAGGTAATCGTCGTAGTTACCTACGTCCGAGTAAAGCTCGCCGCCACCCTCGAACGCCAGGATCGACGTGCAGACCCGGTTGAGGAAATAGCGGTCGTGGCTCACGGCGACGACCACGCCGCCGAACGCCACCAGCGCCTCCTCCAGCACGCGCAGGGTGGCCAGGTCCAGGTCGTTCGTCGGCTCGTCGAGCACGATCACGTTGCCGCCGCGCTTGAGGATTTTCGCCAGGATCACCCGGCTGCGCTCGCCGCCCGAGAGCAGGCGGATCTTCGAGTTCACCTGCTCGCCCGTGAACAGGAACCGCCCCAGGTAGCCGCGAATGGACACCTGCTCCTCGCCCAGCTTGACCCATTCGCTGCCCTCGCCGACCTCCTCGAACACCGTCTTTTCCTCGTCGAGCAGCAGCCGCCCCTGGTCCACGTAGTTGATCGTCGTGCGAGTGCCGACCATGGCCTCGCCGCGCGTGGGCGGCTGAAGGCCGAGCATTATCCGCAGGAGGGTCGTCTTGCCCAGGCCGTTGCGCCCGACGATGCCCAGGCGCTGCCCGGCTTCGAGCTTCAGGTTGACCCCGTCGAACAGCGTCCGGCCGTCGGGCAGGTCGAAACCGGCCTCCTTCAGTTCGATCACCCGGTTGGCCAGCTTGGGCGCGGGCGGGATGATGAGGTCCATGTCCAGTTCCTGCTCGGGCTTGGCCTGCCCGGCGAGGTCGTGGTAGCGGTCCACGCGGTCGCGGGATTTCGTGGTGCGCGCGGGCGCGCCGCGCCGGACCCATTCGAGTTCGCGCTTGAGGAACTTCTGGCGGCCCGACTCCGCCGCCTCGTCGTTGGCCTGGCGCAGCGCCTTGCGCTCCAGGAACGCCGTGTAGTTGCCCTGGTGGGAGAAGAAAGTGCCCTGTGCGAGTTCCACGATGCGGGTGGTCACGCGGTCGAGGAAGTAGCGGTCGTGCGTGACGAACAGGCACGTCCCCGGATAGGTCTTGAGAAACTGTTCCAGCCACTCGATGGACTGCACGTCGAGATGGTTGGTCGGCTCGTCGAGGATGAGCAAATCCGGCTTGGCCAGCAGCGCGCGGCAGAGCGCCACGCGGCGTTTCTCCCCGCCCGAGAGGCCGCCCGCCAGGCGGTCGGCGGCGGGGGCGCTCAGGTGGTTGATGAGCGCGCCGACGCGGTGCTCCACTTCCCAGCCGTCGAGGTGGTTGATGTGGTCGAGCAGTTCGCCCGAGCGGTTGGAATCCGGCGGCTCGTCCTCGTAGGCGGCGATGAGGTCGAGCACGGCCTGCGCGCCGGTGAGGATGTTGGCTTCGACGGTCTTGCCGTCGTCCAACTGGAAATCCTGCGGCAGGTAGCCGACGATGAGTTCGCGGCGGCGGACGATCTGGCCCGCATCGGGCGTGATGACCCCGGCGGCGATCCGCAGGAACGTCGATTTGCCCGTGCCGTTGCGGCCGACAAGGCCGATGCGGTCGCCCTCGTTGATGGCGAGGGTGGCCTTGGTGAGGACCGTCTGCACGCCGTAGCGCATTTCGAGGTCGGTGACGCTGAGGACGGCGGAAGACATGGCGAAGGCGGAAGGCGGAAGGCGGAAGGGCAGCGGGAGGAGGATTATACGCGCAAAGTGGGGCGGGAGAAAGGCGGAAGGATGCAGGATGCAGGATGCAGGATGCGGGATGCGGGATGCGGGATGGCAGAAAGTGCGCCCCTCTGGAACTCTGTCATCCTTCGGCTGCGCTCGCGGACTCGCTCCGCTCAGGATGACAGAGCTTGAGGAGGCACGCGCTCTCCCCCCGGCCGCCAGCCCTACCCCGGTCTTGCGCCCGGCGCGCGGACCGTGCAAAGTCGCTCGCCCGCCTGAGCCACCATGCCCCTCGCCGTCGAAGTCGCCGATCTCGTCAAAGCCTACGGACCCTTGCGCGCGGTGGACGGCGTGTCCTTCCAGGTCGAGGCGGGGCAGATTTTCGGGATGCTCGGGCCCAACGGCGCGGGCAAGAGCACGACCGTCGAGATGATCGAGGGCCTGCGCCCGGTGGATGGCGGGCGCATCGCCGTGCTGGGCATCGACGTGCGCAAGCACCCGCGCCGGGTCAAGGAACGCATCGGCGTGCAGCTCCAGAGCACGGCGTTTTTCCGGCAGCTTTCCCCGCGGCAAATCCTCAAGTTGTTCGCCAGCTTCTATCCCCGCGCGCTCCCGGCCGATCAACTCATCGCCATGGTGAACCTGGAGGAAAAGGGCGACGCCGCCAGCGCCAACCTCTCGGGCGGGCAGTTGCAGCGCCTCGCCATCGCCGCGGCGTTGGTCAACGACCCGGCGGTGGTCTTCCTGGACGAGCCCACGACCGGCCTGGACCCCCAGGCGCGCCGCTCGCTCTGGGACGTGATCCGGCGGCTGCGCGCCGACGGCAAGACCATCCTCTTAACTACCCATTACCTGGAGGAAGCCGAGCAGCTCTGCGACCGGCTGGTGGTCATCGACCACGGCAAGGTCATCGCCCACGGCACGCCCGCCGGGCTGATCGCCGAGCACTTCGAGCGCACCACCCTGGAGTTCCTGAGCGACCCGCGCCTGGACGCCGCTGCGCTGGCGGGCTTGCCCGCCGTGGACCGCCACGAGGAGGCCGACGGCCGGTCGCGGTTGTTCTCCTCGGACGCGACCGCCTCGGTCCGCGCGCTGCTGGAGCTTTGCGCGGCGCGCGGCGTGGAATTGCGCGGGCTGTCGGTCCACACGGCGACGCTGGAGGACGTGTTCCTCAAGCTCACCGGCCGGCGCATCCGCGCGTAACCCATTCCCGTCATCTTTCCCCATGAAGGCCCTGGGCAAACTCTACCTGGCGAACCTGACCGAATTCCTCTCGAACCGGCGCGCCCTGTTCCTGACCATCGCGTTCCCGGTGCTCTTCATCGTGATCTTCGGCGCGGTGTTCACCAACCAGGACAAGGTGGACGCGGACGTGGGCCTGGTCGTGGAGGACGCGAACGATCCGCTCAGCCAGGAGATCGTCCGGGCGCTCCAGGACGCGCCGCACGCGGACACCGACGGCGACGGCAAGGTGGACAAGAAGGACCGCGAGAAGAACCCGTTCTCCGACCTGACGTTCCGGCAAGGCACGCGGGAAGCGCTGGTCGGGGAACTCCGTAAGGGGCGGCTGGACGCGGTCATCACGATCCCCGCCGGGCTGGCCCGGCAGGCCGCCGAGATGAAGGAACGCGCCCTGCGCGACGCCGCCGGGCAGATCGAACAGGCACGGCGCGGGCAAACGCCGCCGCCCGGCGAACCCGGCGCGCGCGGCGAGGACGACGAAACAAATGGCGCATCCCGCGCGCAACTGGAGGCTTTGGCCGAGGCGCACCCGGAGGCCCTATCCGACCCGCGCCTTCTGCCGACGAGGAGGGTGAAGCTCGGCGGGAAAGCCACTCCCTATGCCGGGCAACTGCCGCCGGACACCAAGCTGGCACCCGCCCCAACCTTATCCTTGAAATCCACGCCGGCCCCGGGGCCAGCTCACCCTCCCTTGATGCCAGTGGCTCCTGCCGCCTCTTCGGCATCTGCGGTAGACCCGTTCTCATCCGCGCCCGTCCACCGGGTCGAAGTGGTCGAGGACGATCCGAAGCCGCTGACCCCCGCGTCCATCACGCTGACCATCGACCCCGCCCGGCAGTTGCTGCGTCCCGTGTTGCAGGGCCTCGTGGCGCACATCCTCGACGGGATCAACACGCACCTGACCGGCCAGCCGCCGCTGGCGGACCTGCGGACGGAGTCGGTCCAGGCGCGCGAGCTGCGGACCATCGACTACCTGCTGCCCGGCATCCTGGCCCTGAGCATCATGCAACTGGGGCTGTTCGCCACGGCGCAGCCGCTGGTGGCCCTGCGGGTGCAGGGCGTGCTCAAGCGCCTGAGCGCCACGCCCCTGCCGCGCACGACGCTGTTGACGGCCTACATCGCCTTCCGGCTGACCATCGCGCTGTTCCAGACGATGCTGACCGTGCTCATCGGGCGGTATGCGTTCAAGGTGGCGATGGTGGGCAGTTGGTGGCAGTTTTCGGGCTGGGTGCTGCTCGGGACGCTGGTGTTCCTGTCGGTCGGCTTCTTCATGGCCGCCGTCAGCAAGAACGAGGAAAGCTGCATCGCCATCGGCAACATCATCAACCTGCCGATGATCCTGCTCTCCGGAGTGTTCTTCCCGGTCAGCCACGTCTCGCGGTGGCTCGACTACGTCGTCCGGTTGGTGCCGCTCAACTACCTGGCCGACGCCCTGCGGACGACGATGGTGGACGCCCCGCCGCTGCACTCGGCCGGGACCAACGCCCTGGTGCTCGGCGGCTGGATCGTGGTGATGACCGCGCTGGCGATCCGCTTCTTCAGTTGGGAGAGCCGGTAGCGGGCAACGGCCTTCCAGACGGGCCTAATCGGGCTGCACGACGAAACGCTGCACCAGCGGCAACTTGATCCGGCTCATGTTGTCGTGCACCACGGCTTCCACCGTGTACAACCCGGCCGGATCGTTCGGGCCGAGGTTGATGGAAACGTAGTTGCGGCCCAGTTGGAGTTGCTTTTCGTCCCCGGGGGCGAGGTCTTGGAAACCCACGAGGTCCGGGCTCGTCGAGTACACCGATTTGTCCGGGCGGCGGACGGTGATGTCGTAGCTCACGTTGGAGAGGCCCTTGCTGTCACGCGTCGCCCCGTAGAAAATGATGGCCGAGTACACGGGCTGGCCGCGCACGGCGATCTCGATGGGCGCGACCGTCGGCGTCTCGGGCTTGCGCCAGTTCAGGAAGAAGTTGGCGTCAACGATGAGGTAGAGTTGCGCGCCGAAGTTGCCCTGCGACTTGACGTTGTCCGTGTTCTGCTGCACGTCGCGCACCAGCCGCCGCTCGTGGACCACGGCCGCGGCGGCTCCCAGGGACACGGCGGCCGGCGTGGGCGCGGGCGGGGCGTTGACGATGGTGCCACCCTGGGAC
>CALMAQ010000272.1 GCA_937859745.1 uncultured Verrucomicrobiota bacterium
TCCCGGTAGAGCACGCGCCAGAGCGCCCGCGCGTGCGAGGCGTGGAGCCCGTCCGCAACAAGCAGGCGTTCCAGCGCGGGAAAGGAGAGATCGTGCAGCGAGGGCACGCCGCCATTCTAGCAGCAACGGCGTCCGTTGGCATCCGTCATCCGTCATCCGTCATCCGCTATCCTGGGTACGGCTTGCCCGCGAGCCGTTCCAGGATCACCGCGCGGGCCTCCGGCTTCGGCGCATAGCAAAACTCCGCCTCGCGGGCGGGCTTGCGCCCGAGGGGCGACTTGCTCGCCAGCAGGTATTTGTGGTGCTCTTCCGGCGCGCCCCAGTCCAGCGCATGGTGCTGGGTGACGAACCGCCGCTCGGTTTCGAGCAGGTGCGGGTGGGTGGCCGCGAGCACCGCGAAGCTATCGAAAATCATGCCGCCGCCGGTCAGAAATCCCAGCCGCCAAAGCCACATCCACAGGTTCGCCTGCCGCGCCAGGAACTGGCCCGCCGCGCCACCCTCCTGGCCGATCCAGCGCAGTTCGGCGGGCCGCAACGGCAGGTGCAGCGCCAGTTCCACGGGGGTCAGCGTCAGCGGGATGCCCGCGCGCAGGACCACGCCCGCCGCGCGGTTGTCCTTGTGGTAGTTGCCGTCGGTGAACTCGTACGGGTTCCACCGCCCGACGGTGAAGCGCCGCCCCGGCGTGCGCGCGCCGACGAAGATGATCCGCTCGACGCGCCGGGCCAGTTCCGGGTGCAGCGTCAGCAGCGTGGCGAGGTTGGTCAGCGGCGCGAGGGCCAGGTACGTCAGCGGCCGGGCTTCCAGCGCGGCGCGCAATGCCTTCGTGGCAGCGGTGGCGTCGCCGAGGTCCGGCCGGGAGGGCGACCCCGCGAAAACCCGCGCCGGCGACACGCCCGCCGGACCGCCGAACTGTTCCACGATTCCCCGCGCGATGCGGGCGGTCTTGGCCAGCGGTGCGTTGCCGTAACTCACGCTGATCCCGCGAATCCGCAATTCCAAGCTGTGGAACGCCTGGATCAACGCGAAGCCATCGTCCGCCTCGTGGCAGGGGATGCCGATGGACGGGTCTGTGTCGATCCACACGTCCAGCGGCGCGGTGGTGCCTGGCGGCGGGGCAGTCATCTACGGCGACCAGACTGGCCGCCGCCCGCCCCGCTGACAAGCCCCAACGCACCGGCACGCCCGGCAACGGTGGGGCCAGGGCCCGTCCGCTTCAGGACGGGGAAGGAGCCGAAAGCCCTTCGAGCTTGCTCAGAATCTGCTTCTTGGGCACCGCGCCCATCAGGGTGTCGCGCAGTTCGCCGCCCTGGAAGAACAGCAGCGTCGGGATGTTCCGCACGCCGTACTTGACCGCCAGGCCCTGGTTGGCGTCCACGTCCACCTTGGCCACGCGGACCTTCCCGGCGCTTTCCCGGGCGATCTCGTCGAGCACGGGCGCGATCATCTTGCAAGGGCCGCACCAGGAGGCCCAGAAGTCCACGAGCACCGGCACGGGGGATTGCAGCACGGCGCGCTCGAAGGCGTCCTCGTTCACGTTGATTGGTTCGTTGTCGTTCATAGAAGGGATTATCTTGGCTATATCGTTGGAACTGTCGTGGCAGGATGCCGGGAGCGTCAACGGCCGTTGCCGGGGCGGGCCGGCCTTTCACCCGGCGCGCTGCTCGCGCGGCGTGACCACGAAAAAGATTTTTTCCGCGCCCCGCAACGCCATCAGGGCCGAGGGCACGCCGATCTCCGAGGCGACGAGCCGCTTGTGCAGCTCGTCGATCCCGGCCACCGCCTGCCCTTTGAAGCCGACGATGATGTCGCCCGGCCGCAGCCCGGCCTGCGCGGCGGGGCTGCCCGCCTCCACCTCGGAGACCAGGATGCCACGGGCGGCCGTCAACCGGTGAAAACGCACCACGCGCGGGTGCAGCGGCACGTTCTGCCCGGCCACGCCGATGCTCGAGCGCCGGATGCGCCCCTCCTTGATGAGCCACGCCGCGACCCACTGGGCCGTGTTGCTGCCGATGGCGAAGCAGATGCCCTGCGCGGGCAGGATGACCGCCGTGTTCACGCCGATGACCTCGCCCGCGCTGTTGAGCAGCGGGCCGCCCGAGTTGCCCGGGTTGAGCGCGGCGTCCGTCTGGAGGATGTCGTCCATCAGGCGGCCCGAGTCGGCGCGCATGGAGCGGCCCAGGGCGCTGACGATGCCCGCCGTCACGGTCTGCTGGAAGCCGTAGGGGCTGCCGATGGCCACGGCGACCTGGCCCACGCGGATGGCGGCGCTGTCCGCCAGCCGGGCGTGCGGCAGGGACTCGCGCGCGTCGATGCGGATGACCGCCAGGTCCGTGTCGGGATCGGTGCCGACCACCTGCGCCGGGAAGGTGCGCGCGTCGTGGAGCGTCACCTCCAGTTCCCGCGCCCCGCGCACGACGTGGCTGTTGGTGACGATGAAGCCGTCCGGCGCGACGAGGAAGCCCGAGCCGCCGCCCGGGCCTTGCTCGCCCGCGGCGACGCGGATGTTGACCACGGTGGGCGCGACGCGGTTGACCACCGCGGCCACCGTCTGCGAGTAGGCATCCAGGAGGTGGCCGTCGTCCGCAGTCGTGTCGGTGGCGGCCGGGACGGGCAGAGGATCGCTCCCGCCGAGCGTCGGGAAGAGGCCGGGACCCCGCTGTCCTTGAAAATAAGGAGAAAGGTTCACGATGTCTGTTATTTCGCGTATTTGTGAACTATCCAAACATTGACCCGCCGTGCTAGCCTGTCAAACGTGCGCTCGTGCCCCCACCCCGCCAAGGAGGATTTCCACCTGCCCGCCGTGTTGTTCGCGCTGAGCGATCCCAACCGGCTGCACATCGTCCGCACGCTGGCGGCGGAGGGCGAATTGATGTGCACCGCCGTGCCGATGGCGCTGTGCAAATCGGCGGGCTCGCGGCACTACAAGGTGCTGCGCGAGGCCGGACTGATCCGCATGCGCCGCTGCGGCACGGCCTTCTTCAATTCGTTGCGCCGGGAGGAACTCGACACCCGGTTCCCGGGCCTGCTGGATGCCGTGCTGCGCGCGGTTTAGAGTGTTTCTCAGTTGGGCCTGCCTAGGTTCGTGGGTTAGGCTCGGCGGATGGCAAGAGCGTATTCTATGGACCTGCGTGAGCGGGTGCATGGTGCGTGGCAACGTGAGGAAAGCAGTCAAGTCGAGATCGCCAGGCGCTTGGGGGGTGAGCGAGCGTTTTGTGCGCGGCGTGGTGCGCCGTCTAGCGCGAGAGCGGAGACGTGGCGGCCAAGCCCCACGCGAGCGAAAAGACGCTGCGCGACGACGAAGCCGAGAGCGAAAGGGTGAAGAACCGGCGCGCCGCCTGGCCCGAGCAGCGCGCCGGGGTGCGGGCCGAGGACTTCGTGTTCATCGACCAGAGCGGGGTCAACCGCGCCCTGACCCACCGCTACGCGCGCAGCCAGGTCGACACACGCACCTTTGGCTCGGCTCCGCGCAACTGGGGGACAACGTGAGCTCCTTGACGCGCGGACGTTGCGCGGCCCCTTGCAGGGCAGGTGCGTCAACGGGGCCCTTGGCCAAGGAATGCCCGGCGGACGCCGCGACGGTCGGCGGGGTTTCCGACGCGGTGAGGGGCCTCGCCGCAGTGTTCTGGGAGGCGGGCGCGGTGGGCGGCCTGCGCGTGGACGCCCCCTGCATCGCGCGGTGGAAAACGGTGGACGGCCAAATGACGGTCGCGGTGGCCGGCCCGGCGCATGCCGCACGCACGATCAACGTCCACTGGCAGGACCGGGGCGAACGGTCCGTGGAGGTCAGGAACGGCCGACCCGGGAGCGTGACGTTCTGATCTTTGCCGTGGTACGGTCGACCGACGCTGCCCCTGGAATTTATTTGCTTGTACGGGGAAGCGGCTGCGGTACAACTGCCTCTTTCACAGGCATAAAACACGTTCTTTCACCCATGGATACCACCCTTGATGCCCCTCCGACGTACAACTCCGCCAAACCCACCCTGAGCCAACGTCTCGGGGTCGAGTTCTTGGGCACGTTCTGGCTCGTGCTGGGCGGCTGCGGCAGCGCCGTGTTCGCGGCGGGCATCCCGAAGGTGGGCATCGGCTACGTGGGCGTGTCGCTGGCCTTCGGCCTGACGGTGCTCACGATGGCGTTCGCCTTCGGGCACATCTCGGGCGGACACTTCAACCCGGCTGTGAGTGTGGGCCTGTTCCTGGGCGGACGCTTCAAGGGCCAGCTCCTGCCCGGCTACATCGTCGCGCAGGTGCTCGGCGGGATCGTTGGCGCGGGGGTGATCTACGTCGTCGCCACGGGCAATCCGACCTACAGTCTGGCCACCGACGGCCTTGCGGCCAACGGCTACGGCGCGGGCTCGCCGAGCGGCTACAACCTCACCGCCGCACTCGTGACGGAGATCGTCATGACGATGCTCTTTCTCTTCATCATCCTGGGCGCGACCGACTGGCGCGCGGCCAAGGGCTTCGGCCCGCTGGCCATCGGCCTGGGCCTGACGCTCATCCACCTCATCAGCATCCCGGTGACGAACACCTCCGTGAACCCGGCCCGTTCCACGGCGTCCGCCGTGTTCGTCGGCGGCCTGGCGTTGCGGCAGCTCTGGCTTTTCTGGGCCGCCCCCATCGTCGGCGCGGCCCTGGCGGGGATTAGCTACCGCTTCCTGACGGGCAGCACCGGCGCGGAAACCCTCGCGGCCGAGGCGCAGTCCATCTCGCTGGCCACCACGACCATCGGCGAGGTGACTTCGAGCCGCCCCTTCAACGAATCGTAGGTGCAGGCGGTTGGGCATCGTTTGTGCTGGACTCCATTACCTGACGGAGAGCAGGCAAATTTCCCCGGGCTGTGCCGCCGGACCCCGCCCTTGCGACCCGGTGTGAGCGTCCCATGAAACCACCTCCCGAACTGGTCCCGGACATCATCGCCCGGTGGGGGCCGGACCTGCGCTGCCGCTACATCAACCGCGCCGTCGAGCGCAAGACGGGCAAGGCCGCCGCGTGGTACGTCGGCAAGACCAACGCCGAGGCCTGGAGCTTGACCTTGCTCCCGGCCTCCTTGCGGCCGCGTGGTACGTCGGCAAGACCAACGCCGAGGCCGGCCAGCCCGTCCACATCTGCCAACTCTGGGACGACGCGTTGCGGCGGGTGTTCGCCTCGGGGCAGGACCTGGCCGTGGCCAGCGAGTTCCCTGGGCCGCGGCGGCTGCGCCATTACGAAACGACGCTCGCGCCGGAGTTCGCCGCCGACGGCTCGGGGACCGTCGCGTCCGTGCTCGTCATCATGCGCGATGTCACCCGCTACCGGCGCGCGCAGGAAGACCTCGTGCGGGCCCGGGAGGAGGCGCTGGCCGCCGTCAGGGCCAAGAGCGAGTTCCTGGCCAACATGAGCCACGAAATCCGCCCCCCGCTCAACGGCATCATCGGCATGACCGACCTGCTGGCCGAGACGGGGCTCGACGCCGAGCAGCGCGACTTCGTCCGCACCGTGCAGGACTGCGGCTCGGGGCTGCTGACGGTCATCGACGACATCCTGGATTTTTCCAAGATCGAGGCGGGCAAACTGAACCTGGAATCGCTCCCCTTCGACCTGGTGGAACTCGTCGAGGCGCGCGCCAACCTGCTGATGGCCAAGGCGGCCGAGAGGGGACTGGCGCTGCTGACCTACATCGACACATCCCTGCCGGAGCGTCTCCAAGGCGACCCGGCGCGGCTCGGGCAGGTGTTGCTCAACCTGCTGAGCAACGCGATCAAGTTCACCGCCTCGGGGTCGGTCGTCCTGCGCGTGCTCCGCGAGCAGGCGTCCGACGACACCCGGCCGCGCATCAGCTTCAGCGTGCAGGACACCGGCATCGGCCTGTCGCCCGAGGCGAAGGACAAGCTCTTCCAACCCTTCACCCAGGCCGATGGCTCGACGGCCCGGCATTTCGGCGGCACGGGGCTGGGGTTGTCCATTTGCAAGCGGCTGGTGGAAATGATGGGCGGCCAGATCGGCATCGAGAGCGTGGAAGGCCGCGGCACGACGTTCTGGTTCACCCTGCCGCTCGCCGTGGCGGACGGCGAGCCCGTCCCGGCGCAGACGGCACCCCCTCCGCGTTGGATTTCCGCGGACGGCGTGTGCTGGTCGCCGACGACCACCTCATGGCGACGGAAATCCTCAGCCGCTACCTGCGCGGCTGGGGCGCGGAGGTGACGACCGTCCCGCGTGGCGCGGACACCCTGGCCGAACTGCGGCGCTGCGTCCGCTCCGGTCAGCCCTACCACCTCGCCATCGTGGACAAGCGGATGCCCGACCTGGACGGCTCCGAGCTGGCCGAGCAGGTCCGCGCCGACGACGCCATCGCCGGCACGCCGCTCTGATCCTTTCCACGGCGTTTGACCGCGCGAGCCTGCACGAGGACGCGCTGGCGGCCGGTTTCGCCGCCTTCCTCCGCAAGCCGGTTCGCCGGACGGAGATGCACCAGGCGCTGGCACCCGTTTTCGCCCCAGACGAAGCGGAAGGCGCGGCCCCCGGGGAGGGGGGGCGCCCCCCCCCGGCGGGCGCCCCCCGCCCCCGCCCGGGTCGCCAGCCGACGCGGCCCGAGCACATCCTGGTGGCCGAGGACAACGTGGTCAACCAGCGCGTGCTGCTCACGCAACTGCGCGGCTTGGGCTTCCAGGCGCAGGCGGTCACCAACGGCCACGAGGTGCTGGAGGCGCTGGCGCACGGGAAGTTTTCGCTCGTGCTGATGGACTGCCACATGCCCGGTATGGACGGTCTGGAAACCACGCGCGAGATCCGCCACCGCGAGCAGGAAGCCGCCCCCGCCGGAAGTGAGCGGCCCTACGTGCCGATCCTGGCGCTGACGGCCGACGTGCTGCTGGAGAACCGGATTCGCTGCGCGCAGGCGGGCATGGACGACTTCCTGACGAAGCCCGTCCGCAAGGAGGAGTTGCTGGACGCGCTGGCCCACTGGCTGCCTGCGACCGAAAAGGAGTAGGTGCGGAAGCTACGCGGCATTCCCGGTGGATAAATAGACCTCTTTCGTAATAGGCGAGGCAAGCGGATGGTGAGGGATGAGATGGGCAGAAGTGCGCGGGTGGGAGGAGAAGAAGTTTCGACGGTTGGTGGGGGTGACGCCTGCAGTCTTCGAACAAATGAAAGCCGTGGCCCTCACCGGGCAGCCAGCCTCTACCCACCCGGTCAAAGGAGTCAGGCGTGGACCCTGATCTTGCCCCGTTTACGTGTCCCAGGCGGAGTGCTGGGTGGATGGATGTCTAGTTCGGACCGTGCTCGAAGTCCACGGGAGAGTGGTGGCCGGGTGCGCCGTGGAGCCGCCGCCGGTTGTAACAGCCCTCCAGGTAGTGGAAGAGGGTCCTTTTCGTCTCCGTGCGAGTTTCATACGGCTTGCCCGTTGATGAGCTCGGTCTTCATGGTGGCCCAGAAGCTCTCCATCCTGGCGTGGCCGTCGCAGTTGCCGCCCGGCTCATGCTCGCCACCACGCCGTGGGAGCGCAGTCGTTCCCGGTACGCCTCGCTGGCGTACCGGCTGCCGCGGTCCGAATGGTGGAGCAACCCGGGCGAGGGCCGTTGCGTCTGGATGGCGCGCGCGCAGGCACGGGCAACCAGGGCGGTGGGCATCGTGTCAGCCGCCGCCCGGCCCACGATCCGGCGGCTGCACGCAGCCAGCACGCCCGCCACGTAGGAGCCAGCCCTCCCTGGTGGCCACGCAGGTGATGTCCGCCTGCCGCACCTCGCGGGGCCCGGGTGGGCGGCTCCACCCGCTCGGCCCGGGTGGTTGGGCGCGATGGGACCAAGGTGGCGGCTGTCGGTGGGGCGGGGCCGAAAGCGTCGCTTCTGCCGGGCACGCAGGCCCACCCGACGCATGAGCCGCGCCACCCGGTGACGCCCGCACCGTTTGCCCGCGCGGCGGAGCGCCACCGCCAAGCGCAGACCGCCGCAGGTGCGCCCGCCCGCCTCGAAAAGCTCACGGGCCTTCTCTCCCAAACGCCCGTTCTCTTTGGCGCGGGGACGTTGCGCCTGCTTCTGCGCGGCGTAGGAGGCGCTGCGTGCCACGCCCAGCGTGCGGCAGAGTTTTCGCACCCGGTGTTCTCCCGCGAGTTCTTTGATCCCGCCGATCTTCATCGCAGGGGTTCGGAGAAGATGGCGAGCGCTTTTTTTAGGATCATCCTCTTGTTCGCGCCGGTCGGCGTTCTCGCGCTCCAAGGTGCGGATGCACCGCTCCAGTTCCGCGACGCGGACAGCCAGGAGCAGAAGAAGCCGCTGGCGCGTCGCCGTGCCGCTGCTTCCGGCGTGCCACGCTAAAGGCGCTCACGCCCGGGTC
>CALMAQ010000273.1 GCA_937859745.1 uncultured Verrucomicrobiota bacterium
CTGCCCTTCGGGATCATCAGCGCGTACAGCCGTAGCCCCCGCCAGTTCACGGCGGACGAGGTCACCTTCCTGCAGGCGATCGCCAACGTGCTGGCCGCTGCCATTACCCGGCAACGGGTTGAAGAACAGGTGCAGCGGGCGCTGTTGCAAGCCTCGGAGGCGAGGCGGACCGCCGAGACGGCCAACGCGGCCAAAAGCCTCTTCCTCTCGCGCATCAGCCACGAACTGCGCACCCCGCTCAACGCCATCCTCGGTTTTGGCCAGCTCCTTGAACTCAGCCACTTGGGCAAAGAGGAAACGGCGAGCGTCCAATACATCCTCCAGGGTGGCCGTCATCTGCTCTCTTTGGTGGACGAGGTGCTCGACCTATCGCGAGCGGAGGCCGGCGAGCTGCGTCTGGTGCCCTCGCAGATCAACGTCGGAGAACTCGCCCAGGGATGCCTTGACCTCGTGGCCCGGCTGGCGCAAGCCCGCCGCGTCACCTGCCACGTGGAAGCTGCCTGTTTCGCAGCCACTCTCTGGTGCGACGAGTCGAGGCTGCGGCAGGTGCTGCTCAACCTGACTTCCAACGCGATCAAGTACAACCGCGAAGGCGGCCAGGTCGTCGTGGCCTGTGAGGCAACGCCGGGCGGCTGCTTCCGGGTGAAAGTGAGCGACACGGGCTTGGGGTTGTCGGCCGAGGAGATCGGCCGCCTCTTCGTGCCACTTGAGCGTCTCACGCAGGCGTACGGTGCCGTGGAAGGCACGGGGCTCGGTCTCGTGGTCTCGCGTCGCGTGGCGGAAGCCATGGGAGGCAGTCTGGAGCTGCAAAGCGAGGTTGGGCGCGGCAGCACGTTCTGGATCGAACTGCCAAGCACCGCGATCGCGGAGGCGGCAGCGGCCTCCGTCCCGGTCAACGAGCCGCCTGCCTCGCCCATCGCGGTGAACGGCGCCCGTCTGCTCTACATCGAAGACAACGCGTCGAACGTGGAGTTGATGCACGCGCTGCTGGCGAAATGCCGGCCCCAGTGGGAACTCTTGACCGCCACGCACGGAAGCAGAGGCCTGGAACGTGCCCGGCAGGAGGCGCCTGATCTCATCCTCCTCGACCTGCAGCTTCCCGACCTGCCGGGTGACCGCGTGCTGACGGAGTTGCGCCACGACCCGGTGACCAGAGACGTGCCGGTCATCGTGTTGAGCGCCGATGCCACTCCGCACAGCCGGGCGCGACTGCTCGCCGGGGGAGCAATCGACTACCTCACAAAGCCTCTTCAGGTCGAGCGGTTGTTGAGCCAACTCGACCATTTCGTTTTCGCGGCTGCCACCCGGCGAGACCTCGAATGAAACCCGGGTGGGCACCGCGATGGGTGGTCCTCTCCGAGGGCGGCATCCCCAAAACCATCCTTAAAGCTTGTTATGAACTGACGGCGGCAGGGGCTATGTTGCAGGATGCAAAAAGAGCCAGCGCGTCAGTCTTACCCGAAGGATGTGAGCGAGGAAGAGTGGTTGTTCGTGGCATCCTACCTGTGCCTGTTGCCGGAAGACTGTGGTCAACGGGTTTATCCTCTGCGCGAGGTGTTTAATGCTCTGCGCTCCGCCGTGTGGGCGGGCTGCCCCTGGCGCGCCCTGCCCCACGATCTGCCTCCCTGGGAGATGGGTCTATCAGCAAAGCCGGCGCTGGATCAAGGCGGGCGTCTTCGAAGCCCTCTGCCAACGACCTGCGCATGCTCGTGCGCTTGAAATTGGGGCGTCACCCGCAGCCGAGCGCCGCCATCCTGGATGGGCGCACGGTGCAGAGCACGCCTGAGAGTGGAGGACGCGCAGGCTACGACGGCTACAAGAAAAAAACGGCAGCAAAACGCACGTCGCCGCGGACACGTTGGGCCATCTTCTTGCCCTGCACGTCACGCCTGCCAACGAGCAGGAACGCGAGCAGGTCGGCGTGCTGGCAGAAGCCGTGCAGAAGGTGAAGGACGAAAACGTGCCACTGGTTTGGGAGGTCCAAGGTTACACCGGACCAGCGGCGGTCCACGCTGCCGCCGCACACGGCATTGAGCTTGAAGTGGTCAAGCTGGCTGGGGCCAAGAAGGACTGGATCATGTTCTCTGGCCTGTTGCTCGCCCGCCTTCACTTCCAATCCTTTGTCAGTTCATAACAAAGCTCTAACCGGGTCTGGGTGTTGCTCCAGTACCGTTTCCGGGTTCGTTGGAACCCGGCTCCGTTGAAGCTACTGCGAGGATTCCCTCGACACTCATTATTTGCTGATGTTTCCGGGTTCGTTGGAACCTAACTCCGTTGAAGCATATACTGGTTGATGCTCGCCGAGCGGCATCAAGGGCAGGCCACGCTCAGTGTGTGTGGAAGCCAACGGCAGCAGCACCACGGCGAGACGAGCGCAATCGGCCGGTTGGATGCTGCCGGGGATCGCTACGAGACGGAGGGAAGCATGTCAAAAATTGGTATACATAACGTCTACGCCGCGCAAGGGGGATATGGGGCTGCATCTAATTTTCACGCCTGAGCACCCGCTGATTCAGGCGACGGCAAATCGTCGGCTTGCTATCTATATCGAATGTTCTTATTTTTGAGACTATCCCCGAGGTTCCTGGAATTCATGCCCCTATTGCCTCCCTTGAAACGACGATCCCTCTTCTTCCTGCCGCTTCTCGCCGCGTGCGCGGTTCCCACGTTTGCCCAGGACGCCGGGCGCGTTTTCCCGGCGTCGCTGCCGCTGCCGTTGCCCGCGGCGGCCCCGGTGCCGCCGGACCAACTGCGCGCGCAAAATCCGTCGAACCTGCCGATGACCGGCACTTGGCGCTTCCAATTAATGCATGGACAGATCAAGGCGGGGCAGTTCCAGAAGGCCACCGCCGCCAGCAGCGTGCTGACCGCTTCGAGTAGCGAAAGCAAGCACCCGCCGCAGGACGCCTTCGACGGGGCCGACGACACCCGCTGGGCGGCGCGCGGGGGCGATCTCCCGCAGTGGCTGCAGGTGGACCTCGGAGCGACCCGGCACGTGTCCGGCGTCAAGCTGCTCTGGGAATACGCGGGCAACCGCTACGCGTGCCGCATCGAAGGCCGGCTGGAAGGCGGGGCTTGGCAAACCCTGGCGGACGCCACGGCCGCCCCGGGGATCGGCGATGGCCCCGTCCAAGTGACGCCGGCCGACGTCCGCTTTGTCCGGGTGACCGTCGTCAAGAACCCGGCCGCGCGCTGGGCGTCGGTTCGGGAGTTCCAGATCCTGCTCACCGAAAACGGGCGGGAACTGCCCTGGCACCCTCCCGGGCCGGACCCGAACGAAACTTCCCCGGCCGTCCGCGACGCCTTCGCCTCGCCCGGCTTCGACGATGCGGCCTGGGACAACCAGCCGGTGCCATCCAACTGGGAGATGGCCGGCTACTCGCTGCCGACCTACGATGACGTGGACGACACGGTCGGCCTGTACCGGCGTGCCGTCATGGTCCCGGCGGCTTGGGCGGGCAAGCGCGTCTACTGGCACTTCGACGGCGCGCTCGACGGCGCGGAGGTGTTCGTCAACGGGCAAAAGGCCGGCTACCACGAGAGCGGCTACACGGCCTTCGACGTGGATCTGACCGGGCTGGTCAAGCCGGGCCAGAGCAACCTGTTCGCCGTGCGCGTGTGCAAGACCACGCCTTCCTACGACTGCGACACCGGCGATTACCAGTCGATGGGCGGCATCTACCGCGACACTTCGCTCATCGCCGTGCCGGAAACCCACGTCGATGACCTCACGGTGCGCACGCCGCTGGCCGCGAACGGCCAGGACGCCACGTTGATCGCGCAAGTGCACGTCGCGGGCAAACCGGGGCAAAGCGTTGCGGTCACGGGGCAGCTCTTTAGCGCGGACGGGCGTCCGGCGGGGGTGAGCCTCTCGGGGTCGGCCCGCCTCCAGGCCGACGGCACCGGGGAAGTGGCGATGAGCGGGCCGGTGCCCGCGCCCGCGCTCTGGTCGGCGGAGAAGCCCAACCTCTATTACGTCGTTTTCTCGTTGAACAGCGGCGGCGAACTCCTCGAACGGGTCGAGCAGCGGTTCGGGTTCAGGCAGGTCGAAGTCCAGGATCACGTCGTCCTCTGGAATGGAAAGCCCATCAAATGCACCGGGGTGTGCCGGCACGACTTCTGGTCGGACAAAGGCTTCGCGCTGACGGAGGCGAACTGGGCCGAGGACCTGCGCCTGATGAAGGCCGCCAACATCAACGCGGTCCGCACCAGTCACTACAACCACGCCCAACGCTTCCTGGAGTTGTGCGAGGAGCAAGGCCTGTACATCCTCGACGAGGTGCCCTACTGCTGGATCGGCGACAAGGTCAAAGATCCCGCCTATACTCCCTACCTGCTCCAACGCGCGCGAGAGACGCTGGCGCGGGACAAAAACCGGCCCTGCGTCCTGGCCTGGAGCCTCGGCAACGAGAACCCCGCGGGAGCCGACTCGCAGGCCGTCACAGATCTGGTCCACACGCTGGACCCGACGCGGCCGACCTTCGTCTCGTGCGTTAACCCCGGGGACATCAAGGGCCAGTCTTGGGCAGACGAACATTATCCCGACCCCGGCGCGATTGACCACTTCGCCAAAAGCACCAAGTGGGGCGCGAATCTCTCGGAGCATCCCCACACGTTCTTCGAGAAGGAAGTGCAGGCTTACGACCCGGGGGTGTCGGATGTCTGGTCCGAAGCATTGATCAAAACGTGGGACAAGCTGTGGAAAGCTCCGAACATCCTCGGCTCGTTCATCTGGGAGTGGCAATGCCAGGGGGTCGCCGACAAGAACGCGGACACGACCACCGACTTCAAGTATGGCCCGGACCACCTGCGCCAGGAGAACAACAAGGGCATCGTGGACGGCTACCGCCACCCGAAGCCGGAGTGGTGGATCGTCAAGAGCGTGTACAGTCCGGTCGTGGTTGGCACGCGCACGGTTGCCCCGGCAGGCGGCACTTGCAGCGTGCCGATCACGAATCACTATTCGTTCACCGACCTGAAGGAGTTGACCTGCCGCTGGACCGCGCTGAAGGCCGACACGGTGCTGCAAACCGGCACGATGAACATTGACTGCGGGCCGATGCAGACCGTGCAGGCCGCGTTTCCCGCTCCGGCGGGCATGACGGCTTTGCGGCTGGACTTCGACCACGGGGACGGAACGTCCGTGATCGCGTCGAACCTCGCCGTGGAAGACGTTCCTCTCCCTGCCGCGCCGTCGGCGCTGGCGCCGGGCGGCGCGTTGACCGCGCAGGACGGCCCGGACACGCTCTTGATCCGCAATGCGCTCCAGGAGTTGGCGTTTGACAAACACGGCGGGACGGTCCGGTCCTGGCGGGTTGACGGCCATGACCGGCTCGTGGGCGGGGCAGCCCTCAACCTGGGCGAGGCCAAGGGGAAGAACAAGAGCGGGGACGACAAAGGAATCTACCGCGCGGACCAGCCGCCGGACCTGGGCGACGCCCACCTCACCATGGCGGCGGGGGCCGGCGGCGCGATGCAGGTCGTCGTGACGACCACCGTCCGCGCGGCGGCGGGCGGAGCGGTCCTGGGTACGCTCGTGACCACCTACGACCTCCGGCCCGAAGCCGAGATGCAGGTGCACTGGGTGCTGAACTGGACCGCCGATGACACGGGTCTCTGGGACGAGGGGTTGAAATTCACCCTGCCGGCGGCCATGACCACCATGGGCTGGCAGCGCGACGCGTTCTTCACCGATTATCCCAACGGGCATCTCGGTGAGCCGGCGGGGACGGCCCGCGCCGACGACGTGCGCTTCCGCGCTTCCAAACGCGCCCTGCATTGGCTGACGCTCACCGACGACGGCGGCACGGGGCTGGCCTTGCTGCCGACCGATGTCCCGCTTGTCGGCCGCGCCGCGCCCGCCGCGAACGGCACGGTGCTCTTTGCCAGCCGCGAACTCGCCGCCGACTACGGGCTGACGCGACAATGGGTAACGGACCACAACATCCATGCGGTCAAGGGCAAGTCGCTGGCCGGTTCCTTCACGCTGCGCGCCGTCAACCCGCGCAGCTTCATGACCGCGGAACGCTGATCTTGCGCTCGAAGCCACTTTGGCCCGCCGCTGGGGAAACGCCCCTGAATCTGCACCCACTGCTCGTCGCTCAGGTGAAACAACCGCTTATCGTCTATCCCGCAAGCTGGACGCTACCTGATGGGACGGCAAATGTACTGTGAACAGGTCCTAGTATTACAGTAGTAGATGATTGATCTTGAGAGTGGCCGGCTGCAAATCTAGGCGACAAGACATCATTCTCAGGGTAAAAGACGCGGAAAAGTGTGCCACTTTGTCACTTTACTTGCCTTCAACCGCTTGTTTTCCAGTTAATTCATCTATCTACCACTGTAATACTAGGAACTCGATGACGATCACAGTGGTGGGCTGGATCGGCGCGGCGGTCGTACCTTTAGTGCTCTCTGCTTTTTGGTCTGGCTGGGCTTGGCGCATGTTCAGGATCATGCGTTCTCACTCGGGCCGGTCGGCTTCGGTGCCGATGTGAGCGTGCCGGTAAACGGCGGCGAGTGATCGGCGGTGTTCCTTAGCCCACACCCGGCAAGCGGCCTCCTAGCGCTCGTAGCCGTGCCGGTGATCGGAAGCCTGTCCCTGACTGGAAACTCGCAGGTAAGCGATGGCGACCGCGTTCGCGGGCAGTTTTTCGGATGTTCTCGGCCTGCTCATACGCTCATTACGCACACGTTACGCACGAATGTTCCCACAAATTACAGAACAATATATGTCGGGCTTTTATTTACCCCTGTTTCCAATATCAAGTCAGCATCGATCAGGTACTTATATAGCATCGGCTTGACTGTCGTTACAATTCTGAGAACCGACATTTTAGGGACTTTCGGCTTGCTCCCTGTCGAATTGCTTGGTGAAAGAAGATTCATGAAGCCGGGGTTACCTTGTCTCGACTAACTGACGGGTGTCCTGCGGGGTGACACTTGGCCGCGAGAGGATCGGGGCGATCAACTTCATCACCATGTCAGCGGCTTGTTCCGAGGGCGCACGTTGCAATGTCTTCACCCACTCCTTGGCCCCGCCGTAGATGGCCCAGCTTGCCGTAGTGGCAATCATCTCGGGTGAGACCGCGTCCTCCGAGCGGTGGCGTTTGAGCCCGTCGAGAATCATGGCCCGCACGACGGCAATCACCGCACTTTCCAAGTGGGGTTCGAGCTGACGCTGCCGCTCGCATTCGAGTGCCGGCAGACTGGCCAGGTAGTCGCAGACGCCGAGCACAATGGCCCGCAGGGCGCTCGTGCAAGTGCCGTCAAAAGACACGCCGCGCTGGGCCAACAGGGCGTGGAAGCGGCTGGCGACCGTGCATTCGAGCAGCGCAAACTTGTCGGGGTAGTGATCGTAAAAGGTGGCGCGGTTCACCGTGGCAACCTCGGCGATGTCCTGGATCGAGAGTTCCTCGAAGGGCTTCGTCTCCAGCACCTTTGTCAGCGCGTCTTGGAGGAGTTGCCGGGTGCGACGCACGCGCGGGTCCATGTAGTTGAGGCAAGGGTCGGCCATAGCAACACTTTAACCCGACCCAGCACTCTTTGCATAGGCAAGACGACATTTGTTGGTTTTTTCTTTGACAACAATTGTAGTCTAGGCTTCATTCGTTGACTTACAAACGTCGTCTCCACCATCTACTTCTCACCATGAAAATCGCTGCCCTCATCGCCCAATATTTGCTCGGCCTCGTCTTCCTCGTCTTCGGCCTCAATGGCTTTCTGCACTTCATCCCGCTCCCGCCGCCCGCCAACCCGGTGGCTGGCCAGTTCATGGGCGCGCTGTTTGTCTCGCACTACTTGGTGCCGATCTTCTTGCTTCAGATCGTGCCGGGCATTTTGCTGCTGGCGAACCGCTACGTGCCCCTGGCGCTCACGCTGCTTGCGCCCGTCCTCGTTAACATCGTGTGCTTCCACGCCTTCATGGCTCCGGAAGGATTGCCGCTGCCGCTGATCCTGACGGTGCTCTGGGTCGTCGTGGCTTACCTCCACCGGGCCGCTTTCGCCGGTCTCTTCCAGGCCCGGCCGACGCCATCGGCCGAACCCGCCACCTCGCTACGAAGCATCTGATCCCGCCTGGTTGCCAGTCACCACTGACTCCCTTTCGATTTTCGGTCCTGCGGCAAGCGGGACCGATTGCCACCACCACAAACCAACAAACGCAGTTCCATCAACTCATGAACACCACCACAGCCAAAGACCTCACCAAAGAAGCCCCCGCCAGCCCCGCCAACCGGGTCGGCGGCTACGTCATCCTCGCCCGTCTGGCGGATAAAGCCCGCGCCGAGTTCCTCGGCGGCAATATCGGCGAGTACCACACCGACTGCCCGCTCGACCATGCGCTCCTCGACTGGAAAGGCGTCCCCTACGACGAGGTCAAAAAGGAGATCGTCGGCGGGGCGGACAACCAAGCGCTCGTGGCGTACCTGGATGCCCACGGCCAGCAGAAGTCGCGCGAGGAAGTCGAAGCGTTCTCCAGCTTCATGGACACCGTCAACCCCTATGCCGACCCGGAGAAAAAGGATTGGTACGCGGGCGAAGTCAGCAAGCTCGGTCTCGACCCGGCCACTACCCCGATGTTCAAGTGGCTCGAAGCCGACGACAAAGCGAGCCACTGATTCAACAAGGCACGCCATTATTTGGGTGAGACGGTCGTGATTAACCGGGTGTTGTTTTGCACCCGGTTGTAAGGTAGTAGATTCCGTTGCCTTGAGGTGCCACACGGCAACGGGACCCGTTGCCCTACAACCGGATGCCACACCCAACTAAACACCACCCGCAACATCACCTGGAACGACTGGAGACGGCGACGGAGACCGACGATTGCACATCCTTCGAATGCCTGAGCATGGCCGTTCTCTTTCAGGTGATGCCGGGTCCGACTCCACCGGGCGCTTGCTGATCCTCCTCCGCTCCTTTTGCGGAAACGCGCGCGGGGCGTTCTTTTTCAATTCGACCCCTCCAATGAGACCCTCTCCTTTGTCATCGAAACGATTTCTCACCAGCATTTTGATGTCGGGCGTCGCGCTTGTGGCGGGGTTGCCGCCACGGGCCTGCGGACTGGAAAATTTGACCCACCAGGTGTCGCCTTTTTGTGGCACGCAGGGAGAAGGCAACACCTTTCCGGGAGCGGTGGCTCCCTTCGGGATGATCCAATGGAGCCCCGACACCACGACCAAGTGGCCGAGTTGTTACCGCTACACGGACACGGAGATTCGTGGGTTCGGCCTGCTCCACGCCAGCGGAGGAGGTTGCCAGTACGGCGGGGACTTCGGCTTCCTGCCATTCTTGGGCAAGGTCGAGGGTTCGCCTCACGACGGCGGCAATTTCTGGAAACTGAACCGTCGCTACTCCGGCACGGTCGCCAGCGGCAGTCAGCACGCTTCACCGGGGTATTACTCCGTCGGGTTCGCCAACGGGATCAAAACGGAGTTGACCGCCACGACCAGAACCGGGTTCGGTCGGTTTGCCTACCCGGCCGGGGGGGACGCCGGGATGCTCGTCAACATGGCCGGCGACAACAACGGAACCGCCGACGCCTCGATCCAAATCAACGCGAACGGGCGGGAAATCAGCGGCTGGGCGCGGGTGGCCGGCATGTGCGGCACCGCGGCGGGAATCACCTACTTCGACGTGGTGTTTGACCATGCCTTCGCCACCTACGGCGTGTGGAACGGCCCAACCTTGAACAATAAAGCCACGAGCGCCACGGGCCCCAACACCGGCGCTTATGTTAGTTTCGAGTTACCCGGCGGGGGCACCGTCCTGGCGAGGACGGCGATTTCCTATGTCAGCGTGGCCAACGCGCAGGCAAACCTGGCTGCGGAAAGCCCGGCAGCGTCGTTCAACAGCGCCGGCTTCGACGCCATGAAGGCCAGCGCCGATGCCGGCTGGAACGCTTACCTGAACAAAATCCAGGTCAGCGGCGGGTCGCTGACGGAGAGGCAAACGTTTTACACGGCGCTGTACCATTGCCTCCAGGCACCCAGCGTGGTCAGCGACGCAAATCGCCAATACATCGGCTTCGACGGCAAGATGCACGCCTTGCCGGCCGGCCGCACACAGTACGGCTGGTTCTCCGGCTGGGACATCTACCGGTGCGAGTGCCAGCTCCTCGCCATCCTGGACCCCGCGCGCGCGGGCGACATGGCGCAATCACTCCTCCAGGATTTGCAGGAAGGCGGGGCAATGCCGCGCTGGGGTGATGCGTTCGGCGATAGTGGGATCATGGTCGGGGATTGCTCGGTGCCGATCATCGCCGACATGTACGCGTTCGGAGCCAGAAATTTCGACGTGGCAGCGGCGCTGACGGCGATGGAGAAGGCGGCGACCACGCCGAATCTCAAAGCCAGAAACGGGACGTACGAGAGGCCGGGCTTGAGTGATTATTTGCAGCGGGGCTACGTGCCTTCCGGGGTGGGGCAGGGG
>CALMAQ010000274.1 GCA_937859745.1 uncultured Verrucomicrobiota bacterium
GGGGACGCCCAGCCCTACCCCGGTGACGATGCGCCTGCGGCGCGGGCGCGAGCATTCCTCATCCCTCATCCCGCCTCCCCCGCGCCCTACTTCGGTGGCCCGGAGAGCCGCACGAGTTGCTTCTTGGTCAGCTCGATGCCCGTCTTGCGGTAGTGGCCGTCCTCCTCGATCATCGCCGCGTAGGGCAGGAGCAGTTCCTGGAACTCCTTGAACGCCGCGCTCTGCCGGAAGCCGATCAGGTGCCCGTCGGGCGAATCCCAGTACACGCTCATCAGGTAGCGGCTGCGCTCGCGCGTGGCGCGCGTCAGCGTGAACCCCAGGCAGTGGCCGGAGGCCTCCAGCAGCGTGGCGGCCTGCCGGTAGGCGTCCTCGAAGGCCGCTTCCTCCCCGGCGGTGATGGCGTAGCGAATGACCTCGATGACCAAAGTGGGTGGCTCCTGTGGGAAAACCGCGCTTACCGGCCGGCCGACGCCACCCCGGCCGGTTTCGGAGGGGTCGGCGGGACCGTCTGCCGCCAGGTACGTCGGCGCAGAAAGATGTCTAGTGGCAGTAAGCACAGGGCGACAGCAAGCAAATAATTCGTCAAATCCTCCCGGCGGACCGAAAAACGCCCCGGCTTGGCAAAAATCCGCTCGGGGGGTGGATTTGTACGTCCCGCCGGCCGCCGGCGCGACCGCGCGCAACGCCGCCTCGTCCGTGCCCGTCCGCAGGAACTCGCGCGGGTACGGGCGCGTGTGCCCGCACACGGCCAACGGCCCGGGCACGTCGGGCGCGTTAACCGAGGCCAGCAGCGGCTCGCCCAACTCCGTCGCCAAGGCAACCTGCGCCGTGGGCCTGGGCTTGGCCGAGTTGTAGCCCAGCAGCGGCGGGCACGCCTTCCGGTCGATCCCGGCCGCCAGCGGCGAAGGCCCGGCGGGCACGGGCAGGAACGGCTCCTCGATCAGGCTGGACCGCGCCACCTTCATCGTCTCCGTGCTGAAGATGCGTGGCAGCGTCGTGGCGTCAGCCGTCAGGTAGAAGCGCCCGTTGCCGCGCTCGGCCAGGGAACGCAGGAACGCCCCGTCCTTGTCGTGCTCCGTGCGGACGGGCAGCATCGTCTCGATGGGCGTGCGGAAATATCCGCCCACGCCGAAGGAGTTCGCGCCAGGACGCGCGGCGCTGGGCCGGGGTGAGGTCCGCCAGCGAGCGCCGGGCCGCCAGGAACAGGGCCGCCGCGCCGGGCAGCGCCAGGGCGAGGAACCAGGGATGCGTGAGTTCCATGCCCGGCGCGCAGTGTAGGCCCGGGGGCGGTGCGGTTCAATGCGCCGCGTCGAAAAGTGGCGGCGGAGAGCCGGGGCATCAGGACGCCTTTCTCTCCAAATCACCTGTTTGCAGACCTACTCAACCTAGAGTAGGGTCCTTTGCGAAACCGGGGTTTTATTTCTGCAAGTCTCTATCCTTGATCCACTTAGAAAAACTGTGATGTGACACGATGCAGTATAAGCAGAGTTAGACGGTCACACCATGCGTCACCTAGCCAAGTCCTCGGTTTGTCTGCTGGTCGTCTTCTGCCTTGGTGGCTGCGCCGAATCCGCTTGGCCCCTGAACATGCCACCGACCCGCTACACGGGCACCGTCGTCAACGCGGCGTTGGGAAACAAACCCGAAGCAGGCGCTCACGTCTACGCTTATCGGCCTATCGTGCGAGGGTTCTCTATCTTTCCGCATTTTCCAGAGCGCCTCGGGTCAGCCACCTGCGACTCGCAGGGCCGCTTCGTGCTCATGACCTCCGGTGGCTACGCAACCGAGCTGAACGCCGTTTCGGCTGACGAGCACCGCTCCACTACCGTCGCCGCGCCGCATCGTTCCAGCGATGGCAGGGTCATCGCCTTTGGACATAAGCCTACTACCATACCGTCTAACCAGCCGCCCCAGCGGACGGCTGCGCCGCCGCTAGGCTTTGGTCGTTAAGCTGACACACATTTGACCAGAGGTTCTGAGGGTATTCCACTCGGAAAGCTCTCTTCCGGGACTCACGCCCCGCGCAACCATTTCATGCTCCCTGCTGGAACGGAGGCGGGGAAACGTCGTTCCCGTGTTCTGCATCCTTCCCGACAAAACAGGGGCAGGTGCACAACGCGCCTGCCCCTGGAATGAATCGTCGGTGAAAGCGGCGGCTTCAGGCGGCCTTCGCCGTGCTCGGCGTCACGCGCACGCCGGTGATCTGCGCGCCGTCGCCGAGTTGCACCGCCGCGATCTCGAAGGCAGGCGGCAGGTCCAGCGCGGTCGGGCGCGACGAGGGAGCCACGCGCAGCAACACCGTGTTCGAGGTGGGTTCCAGCCGCAGCGCGCCGATCTCGAACGCCGGGGTGAAATCCATCGCCGCGATGGTGAACGTCCCGAAAAGCTGCACCGCCGTCGAAGCCTGCTCGCTCGTCGTCACCGAGATGGGCGCGCCCTCGCCGCCGCCTGTCACCGCCACGTTGTCCACCTGCAGCTTGGGCAGCGGGGCCGTGATCGAACGCGACTCGCCCAACGGCTTGAGCAGGATGCTCTGGAGGTGCGCGGACCCGTCGAGATCGACGTGCTCGATCTGGAAGGAGATCCCGGCGGCGAGCGGGTTGTCGGCCTGCGCGGCAACCAGGTGCAGCGAGACGACGTTGGAAAGCGCCTTGAGCTGCACAGAGCCGAGCTTGAAGAACGGCGTCAATTGCAACGAAGTGACCTCGAAGGCGAGGGTGAGTTGCGCGGAAGCACGGCCGGTGTTCGGCAGGCTGGTGGTGGTATCGGTTGGTGGCATAACGGATTGCGGTTTGGTGATGGAAGGGATCGGCACGGGCGTCGGCGCTTCGACGGCCTCGGCGGCGAGGGCAGGCGCCGCCGGGACCGGTTCGTCGGCCGGGGTCTCCGGCGCGGTGGCGGGCGTGCGCACCGCTGCGATGGGTTCGGCGATGGGCTCGGTCGCCGGGGCCGCCTGCGTGGGCAGCGAGGGCTTGGCCGGGGCTTCCGCCACGGGAGCGGGGGCGGGCTTTTCCACGATGGAAATTGTCGGCACCGGAACGGGCTCGGGAGCTTGCTCTTCCGGGACCTTGATGGCCGGGACGGTGGGAACCACGGGCTCCGCCGACTCCGGCACGGGCACGGCGGCCGGCTTTTCCGGCGCTTCCTCCGGGGCCTTCGCCTCGGGTTTGGCCACCTCCTCCGGTTGCGCGGCGGGCGCGGGCCCGGGTTTAGCGGCTTCCTCCTTGTCGGCGGCGGCTTCCTCCTCCGGCTCGGCGGCGAAGGGCTCGGGCTGCCTCGGCTCCTCCACCGCGGCGGGCTTCTCGTCCGGCTTCTCGTCCACCTTGGCGGCCGGCTCGGCGGTGGTCCCGGCCTTGGCCGTGGAAGCCACTTCCTCGGCTGGCGGCTCGACCAGCGCGGGCGCGGATGCGGGCTCCGTGATCTCGGGCAACCCCGCCACGGGCCCGGCGGGAACGGCCGGTTCCCTGGGCGCTTCGGGCGCGGGGGCCGGTTCGTCGGCCTTGGCGGCGGGTTCCTTGTCCTTGCTCTTGCCGCTCCCGAAGAACTTGCCCGGCAGGAACACGCGCGGCCCCCTGATGGGCTTGGCCTCGGCTTCCGGTCTGGTCTCCGGCTTGGCTGCCTCCACGGGGGCGACGGCTTCCGGCGCGGGGGTGGCCAGGACCGCGTCCGCCACCGCAGGGGAAAGCACCGGCTCGCTGGACTTTCCGACGGGCGCGGCTTCCGGCTCGGGGCTGGCTTCGTCGGGGTTCTCCGCCACCTTGGCCAAGACGGGCTCCGGCGTGGCTTCGGCCGGGGGGTCCAGGATCAGCC
>CALMAQ010000275.1:0-4311 GCA_937859745.1 uncultured Verrucomicrobiota bacterium
CCATCCGCCAGCCTACCCAAGAAACATGGCTTACTCAACCGAGCAACGCTCTAGTTGGCTTTCGCCGGTGCGCCGGGCGCGGCGGCGGGCGGGTTCACCTTCCAGGTTTCTTCCTTGATCTTGCCGCCTTCGGCCTTCTCGCTCAGGACGACCATGATGGTCTTGCCGGCTTTGTTGGTGAAGGCCGTGTCGGCCATGAGCATGTCCGCGCCCATCGCGTGTTCGTTGCTCGTCTTGACGGTCAGCGGGGCCATCATGCCGGTGAACTTCGTCCAGACGCCCTTGATGGCGTCGGCCCCCTTGTATTCGCCCGCCAGCGGACCGCCGACCCAGTGGAGGACGGGTTCCGGGGCGTAGTCGGCCATGATGGCGGCGACATCGCCCTTGGCGATGGTGTCCGCGCGGGTGTCGATCATCTTGGTGTCCTGCGCGCTGGCGGTGTGGGCCAGGGCCAGGGCAGCGCCAAGAGCGAGCAGGGAGGTGGAAAGGGAGCGTTTCATAGGGTGTTGTGCGGGGCCGGGTGCCCGTGGGGGCACCGGGGGGTTGTCTGATGTGCCTGACGGCAGATGTGCCGTCAGGCACCAAGCACGATACAGGCTTGGCGGTTCGGGGAAACCCTTAATTCGAAGACGGGAGGCGGGAGGCACATCCGCCTTCCGCCTTCGATCTCACCGGCTCGACAGTGCCGCCGTGAAGTAGCGGTTGCGCTCGGTGTGCTCCTCGACGGCGGGGACCACCAGGGCGGCGAAGTCCCCGATGTCCTGGTAACTGATGACCTGGTCCACGCTCCAGGCGTAGGCGTTCATCTCGTCGCCCGTGGCGAACGCTTGGCAGAGCAGGACGACGTAGGTCTGGCGGCGGTCGTCCATGGGCATCGCGCAGAGGTGCTGCAACACCCGGTTGTCGGCCAATTCGCAGCCTTCGAGGTTTTCCACCAGCACGGTCAGGTCGTAGGCCCGCGACGCCATCCGCGTGATCGCCGCCTGATGGCTGACCACGTGGTGGACCTTGTAGCCGATGCCGCGCAACTGGCCGGTGAGGTATTCCAGGTAGCTCGGCTCGTGGCAACAGACGATGGCGGAACGGTCGTCCCGGCCGATCTTGTCCTCCTGGTTCAACGGGAGTTGGGAAACCGGGGCGGCCTTGGCGGTGGGGATCTGGATGCGGACGGGTGCGCTCATGGGAAAGGCGGAAGGCGAAAGGTGGGGAAGTCCGTGGCTTTACTTCGCCATCGAGAGGCTGGGCAGCGGCTTGGCGGGCACCGCCGGGGCGGTGGGCAACGGCGCGGGCGCGGGCTCCTGCGGGGTCAGGTGCGCCATCCGCAGGCCGGAGGCCTCCTGGCGCTGGCTGAGCCCGTGCTTATGCTGGTCCACGCCGCGCATGACCACCGGCTTGCGCGAGGCGTAGGCCAAGGCGGTTTCCTCGTCGATCAGGTCCGCCTTGTAGGAGGCGAGCACCGACTGGTCGAAGGTCTGCCAGCCGTAGGTCGCGCTGGCGGCGGTGATGTCGTAGAAGTTGCGCTCCTCCGCCTCGCCGAGCAGGATCGCCTCGCGCGTGCGCAGGTTGCTGCCCATGATCTCCATGACCAACTGCCGCCCGCCGCCCACCTTGGGCGCGAGCCGCTGGGCCACGACGTAGCGCAGCGTCTCGGCGAGGCGCTGGCGCATCTGGCCCTGCTCGGCCTGGTCGAACATGCCCAGGATGCGGTTGATGCTCTGGCCCGCGTTGATCGTGTGCAGGGTGCTGACGACGAGGTGGCCCGTCTCGGCCGCCGTGATGGCGATCTCCGTGGTCTCGCGGTCGCGCAACTCACCGACGAAGATGACCTTCGGAGCCTCGCGCAACGCCGCGCGCAGACCGACGGCGAACGTGGAAAAATCGTTGCCCAGCTCCCGCTGGCAGAACGTGCTCGTCTTGTGCGGGTGGACGAACTCGATGGGGTCCTCCAGCGTGACGATGTGGCCGGGCAGCTTTTCGTTGAATTCGTTGAGCACGGCGGCCAGGGTCGTCGTCTTGCCCGAGCCCGTCGCGCCGGTGACGAGGATGAGACCCGTTTTTTCGAGCGTCATCTTCTCAAAGATCGGCGGCAGGTTGAGCGCCCCGACGGTCGGGATTTTCGTCGCCAGGATGCGCATGACGATGCCGTAGCTGCCGCGCTGGCGGAAGATGTTGACGCGCAGGCGGCAGCGTCCGGCGACGGTGTAGGAGCTGTCGCAGGAACCGCTGTGGATGAGGTCGTGGACCAGCCGGGCGTCGTGGCCGACGAGGACGTTGACGATGCGCTCGACGTGGAAGGGCGTCAGCACCGGGATGGGCGGATCGACCTGCACGGGTTTGAGTTTGCCGTGCGCCTCCACCTGGAAGGGCCGTCCGACGACGAAGAACAGGTCGGCGATGCCCTCGTGGCTGTCGAGCATGACGTTGAGCAGATGGTCGAAGTGGGCCTTGAGCATGACGGCATCTTCCCAAAGCAAAAAACGGGCCGACCTCCCGGAAAGGGAAGCCGGCCCGATCCCGTCCGCGACCACCGCGCTGGCAGTCGTCCGGGATTTGTTCAGGGTTTCGGTTTCTTGTCGTTGCCGCCACTCTGCTGGTGCGGTTGCGGCTGCCGGGCAGGGACACGGCGCACGGCCGTCTGCCGGAAGTTGCGCCCGGGCTGGGTCCGCGCGAAGCGGCGTCTGTCGTTGGGATTGCCTGCGGGGAGGCCATTGCGCGCCACGGCAGGCTGGTTGCGGCGGGCCGCCTGGCGGTTCGGGCCCGCGGTGCGGAGCGCCATCTGGCGGGCATTGTTCTGCACGCTGGTCGGCGCGAGGTGCGGGGCGCGCGCGGCGGCGAGTTGGGCGCGGTCGGGCCGGGCGTTGATCCCGCCCGGGCCGTTGAAGCTGGCGCGGCTGTTGGTGGTGCGGTTGATGACCGTGTTGTTGACGTAGGTGTTGTGGATGATCGTCGTGTTCACGCGCGTGACGGCCGTGTTGTAGCGGAACACGCCGCCGTCCCACCGGCCGCCGTAGTAGCCGTAGCCGCCGTAACCGAAGCCGTAGTTGACGCCGCCGTAGAACCCGACCGTGGGTCCCCAGTAGCCCGCGTGGAAGGCGTAGAAGCCACCGGCGTAGCCCCAGTAGCCCGGGGTCCACAGGAAGCCGACCCGGGGCGGGGCCACCCAGACGCCCGGCACCCAGTAGTAGCCGCTGTCGTCGTAGGCCCAGTAGCCGGGCGTCCAGAGATAACCCGGCGTCGGGCAGGGCGGCTGGACGTACACGGGCAGGATGGGCGGGGCGACGGTGATCGACACGCCCACGAAGGCGTGCGACGAGGCCACCGGCAGGAGCAGCGTGAGCAGGGTGAGGAGCAGGAGGAAGCGCGGTTTCAACATGTGGGACGAATGGGTTTGATATCGGTGAGCGGTCGCGGGGGATTATCCCCTTGCCTACATTTAACTACAAATCTTTCGGGAGGTTGCGGTCGAGCCTTTCCCGAACCGCCTCTATTTGCCGGCGGCCTGTTCCGCCGCTTTGGCGGGCGGACGCCAGTACCAGAGCTTGCAGACCTCGCGGCTTTTGACCGCCCCGGGACGGATCAGCAGCAGGCAGCGCCACAGCAGGCCCCACTGGCCGTACCATTCCACCTTGCGCGCGGACGTGACCACCGGCGCGAGTTGCAGCACCTCGAAGCGCAGCCGCCGCGCGCGGCCCCAGCGTTTGATCCGGCGCGAGAAGAAAATCTCCTCGCCCGCGTAGACCGTTTCGTCGAACCCGCCGACGGCTTCCCACGCTTCGCGCAGACAGAACAGGTAGGAGCCCGCCGCGAGGCCCGCCCACGCGGAGACGCGGTTCCACAGGAACGTCATGGTGCCCGCGAACGGGCCGACGCGGGCCACGTCGAAGCGCAGCGCCGAGCCGCCCCCGCACAACTGCCCCGAGCCGAGCCGCCGCAACGTCGCGTCGAGCAGGGCGGCGGAGAGCAGCGTGTCGGCGTCCAGGAAGATGAGCCAGGGGCTTTGCGCGGCGCGGGCGGCCGTGTTGCGGGCGCGGCTGATCTGGTTGTGGGGCTCGTAGACGACGCGCGCCCCGCGGGCGCGGGCCGCGTCGGCGGTTTGGTCGGTCGAGTGGTTGTCGCAGACGACGATCTCGTAGGCATCGTGGCCGATGGCCGCGAAGGAGGCGTGGACGCGCTCCAGGGTCGCGCCGAGGAGCAGTTCCTCGTTGAAGGCCGGAATCAGGATGCTGACGGAAGGCATGGGAAAAGGCGGAAGGGGGGGGGGGGGGGGGGGGGGGCGACCGCGGGGGGAGGGGGGGCGGCGATTTGCGACAT
>CALMAQ010000275.1:4321-9056 GCA_937859745.1 uncultured Verrucomicrobiota bacterium
GTACGGGCGGCAGACATTAGCATACTTCCGCCTTCCGCCTTCCGCCTTCCGCCTTTATCCTGCCCCGCATGGAAGAAGCCGAAATTCCGCTCGAAGAATCGCAGGAACACATCCAGCACCACGCCTTGCACGGCGGCGGGGGCGAGGAGGGTGGCCGGAAGAAATGGGTGCTGGGCGTGGCGCTGAGTTCGGCGATGTTCGCGGCGCTGGCGGCGGTGGCGTCGCTACAGGCGGGGCACCACGCCAACGAGGCCATCGTCGCACAGATCGAGAGCAGCAACGAGACGATCCAGGCCAGTGACATGTGGTCGATGTACCAGGCCAAGGGGATCAAGGGCGCGATTGTCGCCAGCCGGGTCGCCGTGCTCAAGAGCCTGGACAAGGCGCCCCCCGAGAAAGATGTGACCGACGTGGACCGTTACGCGAGGGAACAGGAGGACGCCAAGAAAGAGGCGCTGGAGCACACGGAAAAGGCGAAGGAGTTCAAGGACGAGGGCAAGCGCCACATGGACAGTCATGTGCCGTTGTCGCGCGCGGTGACGATGTTCCAGGTGTCGATTGCGGTGGCGGCAATCTCGGTGTTGACGGGGCGGCGGCTTTTCTGGTGGGTGAGCCTGGTGTTCGGCGCGGTGGGGATCGGTTTCGCGGCGGTGGGGTTCCTGAAGTGAAAGGCGCGGCGCCTTCCGCCTTCCTACATTTGTTCCACCCGGTAGCCACGCGCTTGCAACAGAGCGGGCAACCCCTCCGGCCCGCCCATGTGCGCCGCGCCGGCCACCACCATCCACGTCTTGCCCGACCGCAAGAAACCCTCGATCTTCGGCATCCACGACACGTTGCGATCCGTCAACAACCGCTGACGGATCGTCGGCGTGTCGCTGAAGTCCCGCCACATGCCTTCCGCGTCCCCGCGCTTCCACGCTGCCACGGTCCGCTTGAACTCCTCGCTGCGCGTGTCGAGATGGATGAACTCGCGCAGCAGGTAAATTTCGCCGTCCGTGTCGCTCATCGCCCCGAACACCGCGATGTGCTGCTTCAACGGCACCAACCCGGTCGTCGCCTTGTGCGCCGCGCGCGCCTTCGACAGGACGTACAGTTCCACGCCATGCGAACTGCTGACTCCCTCGAAGCCAGGCGCGGTCAACTGCATCGCAATGGCCCAAGGACGCAGGTGATCGAGTTGCTTTTCGGGCTCCCCTCCTTTCACCTGCGACGCCACGCGCATGACGTAGGCGTACGTCCGCGGATCGACCTTGTCACGGAGGGTGACGTTTTTGGGCAGCAGCGCCGCCCGCTTGAGCGTCTCGCCCCCATCCTGGGACATCGCGATCAAATCGGTTTCGAACGCCACCCCCGCGCTGGCCGCGAGCGCCTGATCGTAGCTGGCTGGCAACGGATAGTCCTCCCGCCGCAGGACGTGGATCGACCCGGCCAGATACAGGGTGTGCCCCTCGGGCGAGGTCACTTTCCACACGCAACTCGACGCCGGCGCCGACTCCGCGGCTCCCGACAGGCCCGCCAGCCACAAGCAGGCTCCCGCCACCAGCCGGACCCACACGCGCACGCGCCCACGCCGGGGCAAAAAAGACATCGTCGTCACCCCCGATCCATACCAAGGGCGCCCGCGCTTGGCAACCATGCGCCGTTCTCCCCCGATCCAACCTCTTTTCCTGCTTCCGGTTTATCCCCGGCTTGTATTACCCACGGGCATTCGGTATCGATTTCGCGTGGCCCTTCATCCTTCCCTTATCCGCCGCTCCCTGCTCGCGGCTGCCGCCCTGAGCCTGCCAGGTGTTTGGTCCGCGTCCTCCGCCCGCGCGGCCACCAATCCCGAGTTGGACCGGATGATTTCCAAACTGCCCGATCCCTCCAAGTTCAAGGAATCGCCGTTGCAGAAGGCGCTCGATCCCGCCACTCACGATCCGGAATACGAGAAGGCCAGAGTGGCGGTCCAACAACACCAGTGGGACAGGGCGCTCAAGCTCCTGCGCTCGCTGGCCGTCCGTTATCCCACGCACCCGGCGGTCCAGTTCAACCATGGGTTGCTCGCCGTGATGCTGAAACTTTACCCTGAAGCGGAAACGGCGTTCCGCGCCGTCACCGCCGATAAAAGCAAGGCCGCCCAAGCCTGGTATCTCGTCAGCGTGGTCCAATACAAAGAAAACCGTCCGCGCGACGCCGCCGCGTCCGCCCGCCACTGCGTGGACGCCGCTCCCCCGACCGTCCTGGCCGCGCTGGCGTGGTCGTCGATGGGGTACTACGATTCCGTGGCGGGCGACCACGCCGGGGCGGTCAAGTCGGCCCAGCAGGGCACCAAACTGGAGCCCAAGAGCGCCTTTACCTGGTCCGTGCGCGGTTTCTGCGAGGCGGGCAACAAGCAGTACGACGCTGCCATCGCGGACTACCAGCACGCCATCTCGCTCAACAATCGCTCCGCCTTCGCCTACGAGGGACTGGGCATCGCCTACACGCAGGCCAACCGGCCCGGCGACGCCATCGCCCCGCTCAAAACAGCCCTGGCCCTCTCGCCCAGGAATTTTCTCTCCGCCACGGAACTGGGCTACTGCTACCTGCGCTCGGGCCAGCCGGCCGACGGGGTCCGCGCCTGCAAGCAGGCGCTCGTAGCGAGGCCGGGGTTCTCCAAAGCCTGGGACGTGCTGGGGATGTGCTACCAGCGGCTGGGCAAGGGGCGCGATGCGGTCGGTGCTTTCGAGCAGGCGGTCAAGGCCGAGCCCGGCAATACCGCCGCCCGCGCTCACCTGGATGAGGCGAGGCGGGCGGGCGGCAACGTCCGCGCCTAGGGTGAGCGGCGGGACGCCCGGGGGTCGGGGTCGGGAAAGAGGAGTGGACCGGCGCGCCGGCGCTTACTTCGAGATGATCTGACCCGTGCCGCAATCGTAGAAGTAGCGCACGCCATCCGTGTTGTAGCGGCCGGGGTTGCTGGGGTTCGGGTAATAGTAGAGCACGCTGTTGCGGCTGAAGTCGTACAGGTAAGGGAACGGGAAGCTCGGGCTCGTGTAGAAGAAGCCTTTGCTGGCGTAGTCGTAGAGATACACGCCGCTGTGGCCGTCCTGCGCGTCGAAGACGTACTCGTAGCCCAGGTCGAAGTGGTAGATGTAATGGGCGTCGGTCAGGTAGGAGTAGTAGCCGAAGGGGTTGCCCGTGGCGAAGGCCAGGTAGTAGACCCCGTTGCCCAGCGCCTGCTCACCCGTGAAGAAGGCCGCGGTGTTGACGGAAGGCGTGCCGCTGCCGGCGGCCGGCGCGGTGGGCAGGTTCGTGACGGGGTCGGCGGTGGTAAAGTCCACCTTGACGTTGGTGCCCGCCGTCCAGGCGACGGTCTTGACGCGCGGCCCGCCCAGCCCGCCGCCCGAGGCCGTGACCGTCATGGTGCCCGAACCCGTGGCGGGCAGGGGGATGACGAAGCCGCCCGCCGTGGCGGAGACGGCGTAGTAGCTGCCCTGGCTGAGCGTGACGGTCACGCCCGCCAAGCCCTCGCCCTGGGTGTAGGCGCCGTTGCCATTCGCGTCGTTGTAGACCACGCCGAGCACGTAGGCCACGGTGCTGTCGGCGGGCTTGCCGAAGTCCTGGGTGATGACCATCGGACCGAAACCCTTGACCGTCGTGGGCACGCAGGAGACGCCGACCTCGCGGTAGAGCGGGTAGCTGGCCTCGTTGTTCATGATGTTCGCGCGGTGGTCGTAGGTGGGCACGCCCCAGTCCGCGTTGAAGCCGACGTGGCCGAAGAAGGCGGTCGTGGAGTAGGCGTAGATGTTCTCGCCCGCGCCCGCCCAGTTGTAGCCCTGGTTGGTGATGCGCTGGGAAAAAGTCGAGCCGTCCGAGCCGGTGTGGCTCTGGAAGCCGTTAGTCGCCATGTCCAGGGACTCGACGCGGGCCGAGGCCATGAGCCGAGGGTTCATGGCGAGCGGGGGCTGGACGGGGTAGGTGGCGAAGTCGGTCGTCAGTTCGGTGAGGCTGACGTTGTAATAGCTGTAGTAGGTCTTGATCGTCGGATCGGAGTTCTGCGCGGCGAGCATCGCGCCCTCTATCGCCGGGTTGGCCCGGGCGATGTTGATGCGTTCGAGCATGAACTGCTCGTCGGCGGAGGGGTCGGGCTGGGGGTAGGCGGTCTGGGCCTGCGCGCTGGCGGCGAGGCAGAGGGCGAGCACCGGCAGGAAACTGGTGGCGGCGAGGCGGCGGACGGCGAACATAGGGAGCAGCAGGTTAAGGGATGGTGTGAATCCGGGATGATTTGTGGAGGATTTCCCCTAATGCAGCCCGGGTGCCAAGATGTCGTGGTGATAAGTTTTTTACTGATCGAAGGAGCAAAAATGGGGGAGAAATCCCACGCTTTTTCGCCTGCCTCCCAAACAAAAAACCTGGGGTGATTACTCTGAGGGATTCCTCCGTCGGACCGTTTTCCCGGCGGCCATTTTACGGCCGGATGAACGGCGGGGAAACGCGCAGTAAGATCTTCAATTTCTCTTAGATGAGAAAAACTATTTTATCGCAAATGACATGATATTATCATCCTTGATTCACCACGGACCGGACCTTTGATCCCTCGTTGCTCAAGGGTGGCTCCGTTCGATCCGGCGGTCGGTGGAAATCAGGTTTTCTCTGTGAACCGGCGCGATTTCTACCAAAAGCAGCCACGAGAAACAACCGGGAACCCACCGCTCGTTGAATTTGTGACGGTCCGCGGCGTCCTGCCCGCCGCACGACGCCGGGGCCCGCCGCA
>CALMAQ010000275.1:9066-10931 GCA_937859745.1 uncultured Verrucomicrobiota bacterium
GGGGCCGGGCCCGCGGGGCCCGCCCCCCCGCGGCCCGCCGGGGCCCGCCGCATCTGGCCGCTCGCATCCGCGTGGCGGTGCGCTATGCTGCCGCCATGACCAGGCACGCAGCCGCCAAAGCGGACGAAGTCACCCCCGGCCAGTTCAAGATCGTGCAGATCGCCGGGACGGGGGTCGGCCTGTTCCAGTTGCGGGGCGGCGAGTGGCGCGCCTACCGCAACTTCTGCCCGCACATGGGCGCGCCGGTTTGCACGGGGCCGCTTTCCGGGGGGGAGCGCCAGGTGTTGCGCTGTCCGTGGCACGCCTGGGACTTCGACCTCGCCACGGGCGAACTCTTGGGCGATCCGAACTGCCAGTTGGATGCCTACCGGGTGGAAGTCGCCGACGGCACGGTGTTCGTGTGGGCGTGACGATAACGGATGACGGATGACGGATGCGGGACGAGAAAAGAGCACATCGGGTAAAAACTCTATCATCCGACATCCGACATCCGTCATCCGTCATCCGTCATCGGCCGCCAAGCAGGCTTGAAAGCGCGGGGGCTCCGGCTAATCTGTCCTCCCCACCCGCTCCGCTGCCATGCTCGACATCCGCCTCCTCCGCGAACAGCCCGATTTCGTCAAAGCCCGCCTCGCCACGCGCGGGGGCTCCGACGGCGGGGCGGCCGTCGACGAAATCCTCGCCTGCGACCGCCGCCGCCGCCGCATCGAAACCGAACTCCAGGCCCGCAGCGCCGAGCGCAACCGGCTCAGCAAGGAGATCGGCGGCAAGCGCGGCCGGGGCGAGGAAACCGCCGACCTGGAAGCGCGGGTGCGCGGCATCGGCGAGAGCATCACGGCTCTGAACAAGGAAGCCACCGGGGCCGACGAGGCGCAGCGCCGCCTGCTGCTCCTGGTGCCCAACCTGCCGCACCCCGGCGCGACCGTGGGTGCCGACGCCGCCGACAATCCCGTCGTGCGCGTCTGGGGCGAGCCGCCCGCCTTCGCGGCGGGGCAGGAGCCGGAGGACCACCTCAAGGTCGGCGCGCGCCTGGGGTTGTTCGACCTGGAGCGCGCGACCAAGCTCAGCGGCAGCGGCTTCGTGGTCTTCACGGGCGCGGGGGCGCGGTTGCAGCGCGCGCTCATCAACTTCCTGTTGGACCTGCACGGGCAGGAACACGGTTACACCGAGGTCGCCACGCCCTTCATCGTCCGCCGCGACTGCATGGAGGGCACCGACAAGCTCCCCAAGTTCGAGGACCAGATGTACGGGATTGAGGACAACACGCTGTTCCTGGTCCCGACCGCCGAGGTGCCCGTGACCAACCTGCACCGCGAGGAAATCCTGCCCGCCGACACGCTGCCCCGGAAGTTCTGCGCCTACACGCCCTGTTTCCGGCGCGAGGCGGGGGCGGCCGGGCGCGAGGCGCGGGGGATCATCCGCCTGCACCAGTTCGACAAGGTGGAACTGGTCAAGCTCGCCGCGCCCGAGACCAGCTACGACGAGCTGGAGAAACTCACCGCCGACGCGGAGAAGGTGCTGCAACTGCTGGGGCTGCACTACCGGGTGATCGAGCTGTGCACGGGCGACCTGGGTTTCGGCTCGGCCAAGACCTACGACATCGAGGTGTGGGCTCCGGCGCAAGGAACGTACCTGGAGGTGTCGAGCTGCTCGAACTGCGAGGACTTCCAGGCGCGGCGGATGAACCTCCGGTTCAAGGACGCCGGGACGGGCAAGAACCGCTTCTGCCACACGCTCAACGGCTCGGGCACAGCGCTGCCGCGGCTCTACGTGGCACTCCTGGAAACCTGCCAGCAGCCTGACGGCTCGCTGCTCCTGCCCGCGCCCCTGCACCGTTACCTGGGCGGCACGGGGCGGATCGGGTG
>CALMAQ010000276.1 GCA_937859745.1 uncultured Verrucomicrobiota bacterium
GTCACCAGCGGATCGAGCGCGGCGCGCAACGCCTCGCCGTCCGCGGCGAGCGCGCTGGCCGCGGTGGCGGGTCAGCAAAGCGGCGGGAGAAGACGGCAGGGGAAGGGACGGATTCCGGAGGGCCTCGGGTCCGAGGCTGAAGCACCCGCCTGCGCTTGACGAGCGTTTTTTGTCCGTCAGCGGGCGACCGGCACTTCGTCGAGATGCGGCAGGCTCTTGAGCAGCCGCGCGCGGTCCCGGGGCAGCTGGCCGCTCAGCCGCAAGATGGCCTGCGACGGGTCGGCCTCGGCGTTGTGGATGCCGCTGACGCCCAGAAGCCGCGCCAGTTCGCGCTCAAAGTGCAGCAGCGCGCGGCGCGTGGGCAGATGCTTGTCGAGGAAATCCAGCGCGCGGCGCAACAGGTCGTATACTTCCGGGACGGCGTGCTCGAACTCCGTGGTCAGTTCCACCAGTTCGACAAAATACGCCGCCATCTGCGTGCGCTCGTATTGCAGCCGCAGACCCTCGCGCGAGTCGCGCACGGCGACCTCGCGCAGGATGTGCAGCTCGCTCTTGCGGCTGCGCGCGAAGGTAATTTCCGCCGCGAAGAACAGGTCCAGCCGCCCCGCGAAGGGGCTGCGCGGACGGCGTGCCCCCTTGGCGACGGTTTTGAGCTTGCCGTCGGTTTCCGTGAACCAAGTGACGATCAGGCTGCTCTCGGTGAGCTTGATCCGGCGCAGCAGGATGGCGGGGGTGGTTTCCAAGACGTTCGGCGTCAACGCATCGGGGCGTCTGCGAGAGACGGTAACTTAGCACAAATTCGGTCGGAAACACGCGGAAACGCGCTGACTTTATGGTTTGAAGGTGGCAGGATACAGGATGCAGGATGGCAAGCTGCTCCTGGAGCGCCAAGGGCGCGGCATCATCTTAGCCTAGGGCAACGCTCCGAGAACAAGCCCTCTACGCATCAAGCCTTGAAGAGGCAATTCATACCTCCGCGTGCAGGGCAAGTTTGCCCAACATGAGTCGCCCCTCCAGGACTACGCCATTTGCCGCTAACTACCTAGGGCATCGCCCTAAACTAAGATGAGGCCGCGCCTTTCCTCTCCATAAGAAAAATGCATCCTGCATTCCACATCCTGCATCGACATCAGCATCCTGCCGAAGCGCCCCTCATTGCAGCGGGTTGTTGTACACCAGCAGCACCGTCACCTTCCCGCCGACGAAATCCCTGTCTTTCTGCAACGAGAACGCCGGCTGCCGCGTGTCGAAGGCCAAGTCACGCGGCGCTTCGGGGTGGTTTGGGTCGTAGACGAGGTAGTGGATCGTCCCCGCGTTGGAATCGGCGCGGTGGCCATAGATCGCCACCGCGTGATTAATGGCCAGGCTCGGGAAGTGCGTCAGGTAGGCAATGAACAGATCATTGCGCCGGAGCGCCTGCTCGACGCGCCGCTGCGTGTGGCCTTGCTGCGTGCGCCCGTTAAGAAAGAAGCCGAACATCCGCCAGTTGCCGACGCGGGCGTAGACCGTCCAGCCCGTGCCGATGTTCCGTTGCAGGATCAATGGCCGGGCCTGGCTCAGCGCGCGCAAACTGGCGTAGCCGGGGATCACGATGCGTTCGGCGGGTGGCAGCGGGTTGCGCCAGGGGGCACGCCGCGTGACTTGCCGCACCAGCCGTGCCAGCGCCCGGTCGTCCGGCGGGGGCAGGGCAGGGTCGAGCCGTGCGAAATTGCGGAACTGCTCCGCCGCACGGCTCATGACGAAGCAGTGCAACGTGAAAGCCGGTGGCTGGTCGCCCGGGTTGAGGACGCGCTTTTCAGCGTGGCCCTCAGGATAGAGGTAGACGGTCTCGTTGGCGAAACTGAACGTGTCGGCGTCGAACCGGAACGGCGGACCTAGCACCACGCCGTTCGCGCGCGCGGCGTGAATTTCCAGCCAACACCACAGGGCAGCGATCAGCGCACGCAATGTCGCGCGTCGCCACCCAGCGTCCGCCGCCACACTCTTCCCACCCAACCCGCCATACAACACGGTCTCTGACCTGAGGGGCTTCAGGTGTGGATCGCCCGCTTCTCGACGGCGAGGGCGGCTTCCTTGACGGCCTCGCTGAGCGTGGGGTGGGCGTGGACGGTGCGGCCGAGGTCCTCCGAACTGCCGCCGAACTCCATGACGGAGACGGCTTCCTGGATCAGTTCGCTGGCGGCGGGGCAGATGACGTGCGCGCCGAGCAGTTTGTCGGTCTTGGCGTCGGCGATGAGCTTGACGAAACCCTCCGCGCTGTCGCTGGCCAGCGCGCGGCCGTTGGCGCGAAACGGGAACTTGCCGATTTTCACGTCGAGCCCTCGCTCCTTGGCCTGGTCCTCGCTGATGCCCACGCTGGCGACCTCGGGGTGCGTGTAGATGACGCCGGGGATCACGTCGTAATCGACGTGGCCCGCCTTGCCCGCGATGCGCTCGACGCAAGCGATGCCCTCCTCCTCGGCCTTGTGCGCGAGCATGGGACCCGCGATTACGTCGCCAATGGCGTAGATCCCCGGGATGTTCGTGTGATAATGCGCGTCCACTTTGACGCGCTTGCGCTCGTCCAGCGCGAGGCCCAGGCTTTTGGGCACGACATTACCCAGGAACGCCTTGCGCCCCACGGCGACGAGCACCTTGTCGGCCTCCAGGGCCAGCTCCTTGCCGTCCTTGGCGGTGGCGCGCACGGTGGCGCGGTCCCCGGTGATCTCGATGCCGTTGACCTTGGTCTCCAGCAGGATTTTGAGGCCCTCTTTTTCGAGGGACTTCTGGAGTTCCTTGGCCAGTTCGAGGTCGAACCCGGGCGCGAGGCGCGGCAGGAACTCGACCACCGTCACCTGCGAGCCCAGCCGCGCCCAGACGCTGCCGAGTTCCAGGCCGATGGCTCCGCCGCCGATGACGACCATCTTCCCGGGCACCTGGTCGAAGGACAGTGCCTCGGTGCTGGTGACGCTCACCTTGCCGTCCACGGGCATGATGGGCAGGTCGATGGGCACGCTGCCGGTGGCGATGATGATGTGCGGGGCGCTGTGCTCCTCGGTCGTGCCGTCGGCCAACGCGACGCTGACCTTGCCGGGGGCGGGGATGGAGCCCGTGCCTTCGAAGCGGGTAACGTTGTTCTTCTTCATCAGGAATGCGACGCCGCCCGTGAGCTGGGTGACGGTCTTGTCCTTGCGCTTGAGCATGGTGGGCAGGTCCAGCTTCACGTCGGCGATGACGACGCCGTGAGCGGCGGCTTCTTTCTTGGCAAAGGAGAAATGGTGGCTGGAGTTGAGCAGCGCCTTGCTGGGGATGCAGCCGATGTTCAGGCAGGTGCCGCCGAGAGCCTTGGTTTTCTCGACGATGGCCGTCTTGAGGCCGAGTTGGGCGGCGCGGATCGCGGCGACGTAGCCGCCGGGACCGCTGCCGATGACGATGAGATCGAAGTCCGACATGGGAAATTGGGGAGCGTGGAAGTGCCGGGTGTACGGCGAAAAATGCCCCGCGTCAATATAGCGCAACGGCGGGGGACCGCCAGTGGATTGACGGCGCGTAGCCCCCCCGCCGATGCCGTTTTACCGACAATCTTCGCTATCTGCCAGATGCCTGCTAGAGTGTGGCATGACTCAAAAACACAGCGCCATGTTCTCACGTCGGGGTCCGGATGTTGTCTCCGAAGAGTTGGCGCTGGCGCTGCTCGGAAAAACCGCGTTTGAGTTCAAGCCCCTTTTCACCCTGGTTTACACCAACCTGCGCGCCCGCAACGCCGCCAGCGGCGGCGAGGAGATGCTGCGCCTGCGCGTCTACGAGAAGCTCCAGAGCATGGTCAGCCGCGGGATGGTGAGCAAGGTCATCACCTCCGGCGTCAAGGAATATCTGGGCCTCGCCTCGCTGGCTTCCGTCCTGCCGGTTCCCACCGTCCCGGCGGTGACCGAATGAGAACCGAGGTTTTCGTCTGCGACACCTGCGGCGAGAGGAAGCGGCTGGACCGGGCCAAGCAGCACTGGTGCCCGCGATGCGCCGGGAAAAAAGAAACCGAGATGCGTCCCGTGCGCGTGAAACCAATCTCGCTCTTGGAATCACGTAATTATCTCTTCTGAAAAGAGGCTGATCGAACCAATCATGGCAAAAAACAATTTTTCGTTCGAAAAACGGCGCAAGGAACTCGAGAAGAAGGCCAAAAAAGAGGAAAAGAAGAAGCGCAAGCTCGAAGGGGGTGGGTCCGAGGAAGAGGAACCCGCCGAGGGGGGCGAGCCCACCGAGGCCGCTCCCTCGCAGGAGAACCCGCCGCCGCAGGCTGGGGATATTTGACCCCGGGGGCGGGCCGCTCCGCCTACCTTGCGCCCAGGCCCGTGGGCACGTTCATGGGCCGCAGGAACGGCGCGTCGTCCGCGGGCGGCGTACCGTCGGCCGCGCCGCCGCTTTCCATCTCGTGCAGGTGCGCCTCGTGGTCGAATTGCAGGTCGTACAGGCGCCGGTAGCGTCCGCCTTGGGCATATAGCTCCGCGTGGCGGCCCTGCTCGACCATCTTGCCCGCGTCGAGCACGATGATCTGGTCCGCCTTGAGGATCGTCGAGAGCCGGTGCGCGATGGCGATCACCGTCCGGCCCTTGGACAGCGTTTCCAAGGCGTTCTGGATCATGCGCTCGCTCTCGCTGTCCAGCGCGCTCGTCGCCTCGTCGAGCAGCAAAATCGGCGCGTCCTTGAGCAGAGCCCGCGCGATGGCCAGGCGCTGCTGCTGGCCGCCCGAAAGCCGCGCGCCCTTGTCGCCCACCTTGGTGTCGTAGCCGTTGGGCAGCGTCAGGATGAAATCGTGGATGTACGCCTGCCGCGCGGCCTCCTGGATTTCCTCCGGCGTCGCGTCGAGCCGTCCGTAGCGGATGTTCTCGTAGATCGTGTTGTGGAAGAGGAACGTGTCCTGCGTCACCACGCCGATCTGCTCGCGCAGCGAACGCTGGGTCAGCGTCCGCACGTCCCGGCCATCGACGCGCACCGCCCCCTGGTCCGGGTCGTAGAACCGCTGGAGCAGCGCGAGGAGGGTCGTCTTGCCCGCGCCGCTGGCCCCCACCAGCGCGATGGATTTGCCCGGCTCGATGTGCAGGTTGAACCCGTTGAGCGCGGAGGCCCCGGTGCCCTCGTAGGCGAAGGTCAGGTGATCGAAATGGATGTCGCCCCGGCAGGTCGTCAGCTCGGCGGCACCGGGCGCGTCCTGCACGGTGGGTTTGAGCGCGAGCAGCGCGAAAATGTTCGCCGAAGCCGAGCGGCACTTCTGGATCTGCACGTGCATCCGCGAGAGCTGCTTGATGGGCGCGTAGAGCAGGAACATGCCCGTGGCGAGGCTCAGGAACTTCGTGAGTTCCATCCCGGCCCGGTTGACGTAGAACAGCGCCATCCCGACGCCGATGGCCGCGACGATCTCCACCATCGGCCCGACGATGTCCGTGGCCTTGCGGACGCGGATCGCGTTCCCGAACTGCTTGTTGTTGACCTCATCGAACTGGCCGACCTGATAATCTTCGCGCGCGAACGATTTGATGACCCGGATGCCCGCGAACGTTTCCTGCAGGATGACGGTCATCTCGCCCGCCTGTTCCTCCTCCTTCTTGCCGCTGCGGCGGATGCTCTTGCCGTAGACCGAAACGGGCACGATGCACAGCGGGAAGAGCACCAGCGAAATCAGGGTAAATTTCCAGTCGAGGTAGAGCAGCGCGTAGATGCAGCCGACGACCGTGATGGGCTGCTTGATGAGGTCCGTGCCGATGAAGCCCAGCGCATTTTGCACGATGCGCGCGTCGTTGGACACGCGGCTGATGAGGTTGCCCGAGCGGTGGGCCAAAAAGAACTGGAGCGACTGCGCGTTGATGTGCGCAAAAATCTCGCGGCGCATGTCGCCGAGCACCTTCAGACTGATCCAGGCGACGAGGTAGTTGTTGAGGTAGTCAAATAGCCCCCGGGCGATCATCACCGCCGGAATGATCGCGCAGATGCCCAGCACGCCCCACGAACTGCCCGCGAG
>CALMAQ010000277.1 GCA_937859745.1 uncultured Verrucomicrobiota bacterium
CGGTGACAGGCAGCCCGGCGAGGGCGTTGGCGATGGCCTGGGCGCGGGCACGGAGGGCATCCAGGGGAGTCCGCAGCAAGGCGAGCGCGGGGATGGCCGTTCCCGCCTCCCCGGCCAGGTGCAGGTCCACCGTGGCCTGGAGGGCGCTGAGCACCAGCTTGTCGCAGCGCAGCGCCCGGAAGAACGGCTCCTTTTTCAAGGCCTTGATCCAGCGCCCTTTGCCCGCGAGCAGCCCCGCCTGCGGGCCGCCCATGAGCTTGTCCCCGCTGAAGCAGACCACGTCCACGCCGTCGCGCAGGGCTTCGGCCGGGGTGCGCTCGTGCTCCAGCCCCGCGAACGTCTCCGTGGCGACGAGCGCCCCGCTGCCGAGGTCCTCCGCGAAGGGCACCCGCTTGCGCCGGGCGAGCGCGGCGATCTCCGCCGGATGGGGCGAGCCCTCGAAGCCGCCCAGGTAGAAGTTGGAGCGGTGGACCTTGAGCAGCAGCGCGGTCCCCGGGCCGACGGCGTCGGCGTAGTCCTCCAGGGTGGTGCGGTTGGTGGTGCCGACCTCCCGCAGCCGCGCGCCGCTAGCCTCCAGGATCTCGGGGATGCGGAAGCCGCCGCCGATCTGGATGAGTTCCCCGCGCGAGATGACCACCTCCCGCCGCTCGGGCCGCCGGGTGAAGTGCCGCAGGGTCAGGACCAGTGCCGCCGCGCAGTTGTTGACGACCGTCGCCGCCTCCGCCCCGCAGGCCAGGGCGAGGTTGTGTTCCAGGTACGCCCCCCGGCTGCCGCGCTCGCCGGTGGCGAGGTCGTATTCCAGGTTGCTGTAGCCCGCCGCCGCGGCGAGGAGTGCCCCCAGCGCCGCGGCGGGGAGCGGCGCGCGGCCCAGGTTGGTGTGCAGGAGCACTCCCGTGGCGTTGATGACCGGCCCGATCCGTCCGGCGCGCAGCCGGTCCAGCGCCGCCCGCATCCGGGCCAGCACGGCGTCGAAATCCGGCACCGCCGCCGGGTCCGCGCGCAGGGCGGCCAGTTCCCGGCGCACGAGGGCCGTCACCGCCGGGCGGGGCACGTCCAGGGTTCCCAGCGCCCGCACGAGCCGGTCCACCGGGGGGATGTCGCGCCGCGAGGGGAGGGAACTCAAGGAAGGACCTGGATGAAGGGCTCCGCCGAGCGGACGATCCGCCCCACGACCGCCGCGCAGAGCGTGCGGTGCGCCTTCAATACCTCAAAAACCGCCGCCTGTCGCTTCGGCGGCACGCAAAGGAGCAGCCCGCCGCTGGTCTGGGCGTCGGCGAGCAGCACGAGACGGTCCGCCGGCACCCCGGCGTCCACGCGCAGGAGGGCGCGGGCCGTTTCCAGGTTCGTGCGGGTGCCCCCGGGCACGCAGCCGCGGGCGATCAGGCCCAACACCTCCCGCCCGAGCGGCGGAACGGCCCCGGCGTGCAACTCCGCCGCCACGCCGCTGGCCCGGCACATCGACGCCAGGTGCCCCAGCAGGCCGAAGCCGGTCACGTCCGTCGCCGCGTGCACGAGGCCGCGCTCGCCCAGGTTCGCGCCGGGAGTGTTCAGGCGGCACATCAGCTTCACCGCCCGCCGGGTCAGGCCGGGCGTGGACTTGCCGCGCTTGATCGCCGTGGTGACGATCCCCGTCCCCAGCCCCTTGGTCAGCACAAGGAGGTCGCCGGGCCGGGCGGCGGCGTTGGTCAGCACGCGCCGGGGATGCACCAGCCCCGTGACCGACAGGCCATAGATCGGCTCCAGGTTGCGGATCGTGTGGCCGCCCACCAGCGCGCAGCCCGCCTCGCGCACGGTCCGCGCGCCGCCGCGCAGGATTTCGGCCACGGCGTCGGGTGGCACGCCTTCCTCGGGGATGCCCAGGAGGTTGAGCGCCGTCAGGGGCCGCCCGCCCATCGCGTACACGTCCGAGAGCGCGTTGGCCGCCGCGATCCTCCCGTAGGTGAAGGGATCGTCCACCACGGGCGTGAAGAAGTCGGCCGTCTGCACGAGGGCGCGCGTGGACGAAAGCCGGTAGACGCCCGCGTCGTCGGCCGTGTCGCCGCCAACGAGCAGGTTCGGGTCGCCGCCGCCGCGGGAAGCGGCGCGGGGAAGATGGCGCAGGACCTGCGCCAGGGCCTGTTGGCCCAACTTGGACGCTCAACCGGCGCTGGAGGACAGCGCGGTCAGCTTGAGAGCGGTTCGACGGGGCATCGGGACGATTCACCTCCTTTCCAGAGTCACGGGAGGAAACATAGGCGATTTCGCACGCCTGTAACAGTCGTCCTTCGGAGCGTGCTCCAAGCCTCCGGCGTGAGGATAATGTTCCCGGGGCCGAGCGCCATGCTGCCGATAGGTTCCATGTTGCTGGGCTCGGCCGGAGGCTGGAGATAAATGGTGATGTCCCCCCAGCCTCCGCTGCCTTGATAGGTGCTCGCCAGATGGAAGTGCTGGTCCGACTCCGCTTTGAAAAAGTTCCAGCCGCCGCTTCTGGAAGATCGTCGCGTTCGGCTCCGCCTCGCCGTGCGGAGGCAGTTGGAACTTGCTCGTCTCCGCCTGCCGGTCGGGGACCACGACGGCCCCGGCCGCGGGCGGGTAGAGCGCCGGGTGCAGTTCGAACTTTCGGGCGTGCCACTCCCCGATCTTCGCCGCGCAGGCCGGGTCGGCGTTCGTGCGGTCGATGAGCACGCCCGCCTGTGCGATGGTCAGCCCGTCCCGGCATGCCACGCCCAGGAAACGCAGCCGCGCCAGTTGCCGGAGCGAGGCGAGGGCCAATCCGTCTGACACCGCGCCGATCCCGGACGGCCAGTGCAGTTGGCTTCGCAGATGGATGGGGTTGCTCATCGGAGGCCGGTGCCCGTTATTCCGCCTTCCCTTCTCCGAGGCGATCCCATCGTGCAAGGAATCGTGTTACTGTGCCGTGGGAACTGCAACCCGCCGTCCTGGCTGGCCGCCACGGGAGCGCGGCCGCGGTGGCAGTTTTCCCGTGCCCGGCGAGCGGGCGTCCGCTATCCTGCCCATCATCCGAAAAGACCCTGATCACGAACCTATGGCGAACGAAGATACTGCCTTTGAACCATCCTACGAAGTGGCCATCATCGGCGCGGGTTTCAGCGGCAGCCTGACGGCCATCCACCTGCTGGCCGCGCCGGAAGGCGGTGGAACGCCGCCCGCCACCATCGCGCTGGTGGAAAAGGAAGTCTCCGCCTTCGGGCGCGGGGTGGCCTACGGCACGCCCTGCGCGCGGCACCTGCTCAACGTGCCGGCCGGGAAGATGGGTGCCTTCCCGGACCGGCCCGACGACTTTCTGCGCTGGCTGCACGCCCACCCCGAAGCCACCGCGGAGTTCGGCCTGGGGGAGATCGACGCCGGGACGTTCGCCCCGCGCATGCTCTACGGGAAGTACGTCGCCTCCCTGCTGGATGAAGCTGCCGCCCGGGCGGGCGGGCGGCTGCGGCGCATCGCGGGTGAGGCGGTGGACGTCGCCCCCGCGGACTTGCCCGAGGGCAGCGGCGCGTGGCGCGTGGAACTGGCGGACGGCCGCCGCCTGCGCGCCGGGCGCGTGGTCCTCGCGCTGGGCACCTTCCCCCCGGGCGACCCGCGCCTGCGCGACAGCCGCTTCCACCGCAGCCCGCGCTACCTGTACTCGCCGTGGTCGGCCGAAACCCACGAACGGCTGGCCGCCCCCGGCGACGCGCTCATCCTGGGCTCGGGCCTGACCTGCCTGGACCTGTTGCTGACCCTCCAGAACCACAAGCGCGCGGGCGTGCTCCACGTCGTCTCCCGCCACGGCTTGTTCCCGCAGCCGCATCGTGCCGGCCTGGCCCCCTGGCCTGCGTTCCTGAACGCGGGCGAGCTGCCCCGCACCGTGCGCGCCTTGCTGCGGATCGTCCGGGAGCAGACCAGGCAAGCGCAGGCGCAGGGCAGCGACTGGCGGGCAGTGATCGACGCGCTGCGGCCATTCACCCAGGAGTTCTGGCAGGGATTGAGCCGGGCGGAACGACGCCGTTTCCTGCGGCACCTGCGCGCGCGCTGGGAGCCGCACCGCCACCGGGCCGCCCCCGAGGTGCTCGCCGCCAAGGAAGAGCTGGAACGCGCGGGCGCGCTGGTCTGCCACCGGGGCCGGATCGAGCGCATCACCGAGGTGGAGGGCGGCAGCGCGCTGGAAGTGGTGCTCCAGCCGCACGGCAGGGCTGGCCAGCGCGAAACTCTGCGCGTCAGCCACGTGGTCAACTGTACCGGGCCGGAGTGCAACTACCACCGTCTGGGCGACCCGCTCATCACCGGTCTTTTCAGCCGGGGGCTGGCCCGGCCGGACGCGCTCATGCTCGGGCTGGACGTGGCCCCCGACGGCGCGTTGCGCGACGTTGGCGGTGTGGCCAGCCGCCGCCTCTTCACGCTGGGCAGCCCCCAGAAGGGCAGGCTGCTGGAAACCACCGCCGTGCCGGAACTGCGCTGCCAGGCCCGCGACTTGGCGGCCCGGCTGTACCGCCAGGAGGAGGATGACCTGACGCCCGACGCGCTGGCGGAAGCCGCTGCCGCGAGTTCGTCCGAAGAAGGCTTCGCCTTCGAGATCTAGCTCGACCCCGCTTCCCTTTTTGATCCGGCGCGGTTCTCGGGGCAAGGTTCCCTCCCATGCACCCTGCCCGCGCCGCTCTGCTGTCCTGCCTCCGGGCCTTCC
>CALMAQ010000278.1 GCA_937859745.1 uncultured Verrucomicrobiota bacterium
CGCCAAGTGGGCCGCCCGCCGATGGATCGCGTCGAGCCAACGCTCGTCCACAACGAGACGGCGATGCTGGACACGCAACCCACGCCATCGCCTGAGGAACTCAATCCGTACGATCCCTCGTTCCGTTCCACGGCTCCGCCGCTCCCCGTGCCTGTCCGCGGGCCAATACCCAAACCTACCTACCGGCCCCTGGAAGCGCAGACCGCCAGCGCGGGTAACATCACCCCGGCGGGCCCCGCCGGGGTGAACGCAACGGCGACTCCATACGGACGCTATGTCAACTCGCTCGTCGGCGCGGTGCGGACGGTTTGGAAGATGGATATCGACGCGCGCAGCGACATCGCCAGTATCGGGACGGTGCAGTGCCACTTCGCGGTGGACCGCACCGGCCACGTCCACACACCACGCATCCAAACCAACTCTGCCAACGAAGCCCTGGCCTCCCTCGCGCTCGAGGCCATCACCAGCGCGCGCATCCCACCCATCCCGCCGGAAGTTGTCGAATCCATGGATGGGGCGATGTTGCAACTGGACGTAACTTTTGAGTGCCTGTAGCAGTCATAGCCGAACCTCGCCCGCCACCCAGCCGCCACGCCAGACCGATGATGTTTCACACCGCCGCCTCTCTCCTCGCCGCCTCGCCGATGGATTCCATCGTCAAATTTTTTACGAAGGGCGGTTGGTTCATGATTCCGCTGGCCCTGTGCTCGTTCGTCGCACTGACCATCGTGCTGCTGCGGATCTTCGCCCTGCGCCGCGAGAGCGTCCTGCCGCGCGTGGTGGAAAACGAGATCGAGCGGTTCCAGCCCGGCGGCAGCGCCGAACAACTCGCCCGGCTTGTCGGCGATGATCCGACGCCGCTTTCGGCGCTGACCCGCGTCGCCCTGGGACACCTGCGGGTGTCCCGGGCCGAGAACACGGAGGCGGTGCAGACCTCGGCCCGGCGCGAGATCATGCGCCTGGAAGGCGGTCTCTCCGTGCTGGAACTGATCGTGGGCATCTCGCCGCTGCTCGGCCTCCTGGGGGCTATCTCGGGGCTCGTGAACGTCTTTTCGGGGCTCGGTGGCGGCAAAAACACGGCGGACACCGCCGGTGTGGCCGTCGGCATCGCCGAGGCGCTCAACACAACGATCTTCGGCCTCGCCATCGCCATTCCCACCTTGATTGCCTATACATACTTCACTAAACGGGTGGAGGTGATGTCCGTGGAGATGGAATCGCTGATGGCGGACCTTCTTTCGAAATGTTACTACCAGCGCCCCGCGCGGGGCAACGCACCGGCAGCAGGCGGGGCGGCGGAGGCAGTCGGCCCAGTGCCGGTCACGCCGGGCTATGCGCCCCAGGCGCGCCGGATCAGCGCCGCTCCCGTATCGCAGCCGATCATGGAACCGGGTACGGATCTCGGATAAAGCGCCTGTAAGTTTCTTCCCTGCCCGCCGTCTTATGAAATTTTATTCCCGCCGCCGGGTCTCACCCGTTATCACCATCGTGTCGCTCGTGGATATCCTGACGATGGTGCTCATGTTTTTCGTATACACGACGACGTTTAAGACCAACCAGCCCCAGGTGACGATCGAGGTGCCGTCGGTCAACCACGCTGGCGACAAGCAGACCGACCAAGCAACGACCATCCTATCTATCACCGAAACAGGGGATGTCTATCTCGACGACAAGCCGGTCACGGTGGAAGACCTGGGAGGAGCCGTCAAGGAAGTGCAGGGGAAAGGGCAATCTCTGGCCATGAAGGCAGACGAGAGAGCCCCTTTCGGCAAGATCATGGCCGTGCTGGATGCGCTCAAGGGAGCTGGCGTGTCGAACGTGCCTGCCTTCACACGTCCCAAATAGGAGCAGGCCACTTCCTGACAAGATCATGGTGCTGGAAATCGTGAAATACGGCGATCCCGTGCTGCGCGCCAAGGGCAAACCAGTGGGAGAAATCACCGACGACATTCTCAAGTTTGCCGCCGACATGCAGGAGACCATGTACGCCGCCAACGGTCTGGGCCTGGCTGCGCAGCAGGTCGGCGTGGCCCTCCAGATGACCGTGGTAGACGTGGTGCCGGTCCAGGAGGAACGGCCCAGCACGATGACCGTGGCGGGCAAAGAGGTCAATCTCGCCGACTGGATGCCGCTCGTTCTGCTTAACCCTCGCCTGGAAATCGGCGGCGACAAGATCAACGGCAACGAGGGCTGCCTGAGCTTCCCCGACATCCACGGCGACGTCCCGCGGGCGTCGCACATCACCGTGCATGCCAGGGGACTCGACGGCGGCGAGTTAAACTTCGAGGCGACGGGGATGCTCGCCCGGGCGATCCAGCACGAGGTGGATCACCTCAACGGCATCCTCTACATCGACCGGATGAACTCGGCGGCAAAGGCGGGGCTGGGAGGACGCCTCAAACGGCTGCAACGCGAAGGGGCGGCTGACCCGACGCGCGGCACGCCGCGTCCGGCGAAGAAACAACCCTCGACGCGGCCCGCGCGCGCCACCGCCAAAGTACCAAGCGAGGGTTGAACCCGCCGCATCGCGCCCCGTCAATCCGACCGGGTGTGCACGGCGCGCCGCACGAGTTCGTCGAGATCGAACACCCGCTGCGCGCCGGTGCGGATGTTGCGGAACACGAACTCGTACCAGCCCGGCATCCGTTCCAGCACGTAGCTGGCTTGGCCGATCCGCAACGGTTTGCGCGCGATGACCCGCCGGATGATCCGCTCGTAGGCGGAGCGCGGCAGCGGACGGCCCCGGCGGCGGCCCCAATCGATGGTCCGTCCCACGTCGTCGTAGGCGGTGGGACGCTCGTCGAAGTCGAGCAGCGATCTCGCCTTGCCCTCGAAAACCTCGCGCAGGTGGGTGTAGGTCGCGCGGTCGGCGTAGCGGCGCACGCTGCGGGAAAAGGCCTCCAGCACTCTGACGGCCACCTGCCGCAGGCTGACGCGGCGGCCGTCGGCCAACTGCCAGACGGACGCACCAGGGTCGCAGGCGAATGGATTGACGGGGAAGTCCTGGGCGTGGGCTCGCCAGCCCTTGCGCGAACTGTGTTTACTGGGCGAGAAGCCCGCCAAGCACGGCAAGCCGCGCGAGGCCAGCCGTTCCGGCCGTAGGTCGGCCATCGGCCACCCGGCCGTCTCGCCGATAACGCCAGCCAGGAACGCCATGGCGGCGTTGGTCAGCGCCACGTCGGGGGTGAAATCTGCCGTGATCTCGATGCGGCCTGGGCGGGGACGCGCGCCGATGGCCGTGCTGCGCCGGTTGGCGGTGAGCAGCAGCGTCGGCACCGCGATGACGTAAGGCAAAAACCGTGAGAGCCGGTGCAGGTGTTCCTGGTCAGCGCGCAGGGAAAAGTTGTAGTGGGCGCTGAAACCGCGCAGGCAAATCGTCCGGGAGGTGGCCTCTTCCCAGTGGTCGAGGTGCTGCCGCACGAAGGCGATCTGTTCCCAGAGCGAGCGCACCGCCCGGGCGCACCCGCCGGGGGTTTCCCGCTCGATCAACGCGGTGGCCACCTCAACCACGCCCGTGTCGAAGTACAACGCGCCGCCGGAGGGCAGGTGGCACGAACGTCCCGCACGCGGCACGATCCATCCGGTGTGGTGACGGAGCAGATCCAACGGACGCCCGAAGATTTTCTCGGGCGTTTCTTCCCGTCCATCGACGAGTAGCGTGAACTCGCCCTCCAGGCCGACGACGGGCAGCCGGGGTGTGGAGGCCGTGCGTCCCCCGGCGGCAGCGGTGATCGTGGCGGCGTGAAAGCCGGAAGTCTTGCGGGGCGAGTTCAAGCGGGACGGGGAGGGCCGGTTATGTACCTCCGATGCCGTCCGAGTTCAAATTTCCCCTGATTCGTCGCAGGCGGCGGGCACGAGGCGCACGTAACCGAGGTCGATGTGCAAGTGGTCGTCGCACTCGCCGGGCAGGTGTCCGTATGGCAGCACGTTGGCCTCGGAGGCAATTTCTCGCGCCAGCGCGCCGTATTTCTCGATGGCGGCCTGCGTGTTGAGGAACGTATCGCCGATGCGGTAAACGTCGGCGGCGCAAGCCCACTGGTGAGGATCGGCGTGGGCCGACAGGGCGTGGGCAGGTGAACGGTAGCCGCCGTTCGCGGCGACATAGACCGACGCCCCCGCTCGCACCCGCAAATCTTCCACGAAACGCGCGAGCAGGGTCACCGCGCAGGGTACATAATGCGGAAATTCTTCGAGCAGCCTCGGCGCTTCCCGGCAATCCACGACGAGCAGTTCGCTCAGATGGAGGTGCGGCGTCAGCAACAACTCCTTGGCCAGCGACCAGCTCCTCACCTCGTAGAAGAACCGGGGCAGCCGGTGGACCCGGCCCGCGCGGTCCGCAGTGGCCTCGCCGGGCCGAAGCAGGCCGCGGACCTCCGCCGAGAGCTTCAGACCATCGACCACCGGCAGATCGCGCGCCGTGTTCATGGGGTGGGGGCGGCGAGGTGCAGGTCGGCGGCGTCCTTGAGGAAGGCGAACACCGCCCCGGAAATGCTCGCTACGGCGCGGTTGCGCGGTGCCGTCGCGCCTCCGGACGCGTACTCCGTCAACACCACGAGGATGTAGGGGGCTCGGCCTGGCAAGAACACCATCCCGGCATCATGGCAAACCGTGGAAATTTCCCCGGTCTTGTGGGCCACCCGCGCCTTCGCGGATTCCGGCAGACCGGCGGGGATCATCCCGTTGAAGCGTTGTTGAAGCAGAATCTCGAAGAAGCGATCGCGGCTCTCGGGACGCAGGCTTTTTGCCTCGTGCAAGGCGCGGAACAACTTCAGGAGTCCTTCCGCCGTCACCTGGTTGTTCAGGCCCTGCGAAAAAGCAGCCTCGTCCTCCACGCCGCGCAGGCACCGCAGGGCATCCAGCCCCGCTTCCGCCAGCACGGCGGCGATGGTGGCAACCCCCAGGTGTTCGATAAGGAGGTTCGTCGCCAGGTTGCTGCTGCGGACGATCATCGTCTCGGCGAGCGCGTGGAGGCTGGCGGTGCGGCCAACCGCCTTGTAGAGGTCCGGGTCGCCGTCGCGGTCGGCCTGGAGGAAAAACGGGGTGCCGTCCGCCTGGCTCTGGAAGCGGTTTCGCACGTGCAACCGCTCACCCAGCCGCACCCGGCCGTCTTCCGCCGCCTTCAACAAGGCAAGCAGGACGGCCAGCTTGATCGTGCTGGCGGCGTGGAAGACGCGGGCAGCGCCATAGGCAAACTGCACCTCGCTCGCGTAGTCGTGCACCGCGACGGCCACCGACAACATCTGCGCCCGACGCGCTGTTTCCAGGATGTGATCGAGCAGCGGCAAGGCGGCCCGGCGTGGTTCGGACATGAGCGGACGACCTTAGTTGAAAGCCGGGGGGCGAACAACCGTTTCGTCAGAGCTTCCGCACGTTCGTGGCGCATTCCCCCTTGAAGTTCGTGCCCAGCATGTAGCCGACGCGGTCCCCGACCTCCAGCGCGTCGAAGGGCACGTCTTGGAGATCATTCCACGAGAAGAACAGGTTTTTCGCGGCCGAATCCGGGCTGATGAAACCATAGCCTTCCCTGAGCGCTGGATGACGCCGAAATGGGTCGAGATACGGTCCGCGCTGGCGGCCTCTTCGCCCGCCGCAGGCAACTGGGCGGGAGTTTCCGCCACGATGTTCTCGCCGGTCGGCGGCCGTGGGTGTAACTTCCGGCCGCGGTGCCCGGAATCCTCGACGAACAGGCCGTTGATGAGGGCGTCGTCCGGCAAGCCGTTCTCGATCAGTTCGTGCATCGCCAGCGGATAAGCGGCCTCCGTCAGCAGGTCGAGCGAGGTGACGGTCGGCCGCTCCACGCCCATTTCGTCCACCTAGACAAAGTCCCAGCCCAGCACCATCACCGCACCGCCGAGCGCGTTGAGCTTGCGGACGAGGGGCAGGTAGTCGCGGTCACAGGCCACAAGCACGGTGACATCGTACCGCTTGAGCAGCGTCATTTCGTAGGTTTCCAGGGCGAACCACACGTCCAGCCCCTTTTCGGCGAGCGTCTGGTCCTTGCGCCGCACCCAAGGGCAACGAATGAGTCGTGACACCCTCTTTCATCAACACATCCTCGAAGAGCCGTGCGTTGAGCAGCGCATCCTTCGCGGCGGCCTCCATCGCCGCGAGACGGCGGCGGAAATAATGCGCATCGATGACCTGGCAGCGCCGTATCCGCTCCGTGTCGTCGCGGACCAGACGTCGTCCGGGGGCACCGGGG
>CALMAQ010000279.1 GCA_937859745.1 uncultured Verrucomicrobiota bacterium
GCCTCGGCGGGCGAGAGGGCCGGGTGGCTGTTCCGCAAGGCGTTGATGAGGGCCGTGTCGGCCCCGGCCGCGCGGAGCGCCTTTTCGGCCTCGGGGGTCAGCGGTTCGAGCAGCGGGCGGCGGGCGGTTTCCTGGAGCACCTCGCCGCCCGTGTAGCCGCTGCGGAGCATCAGGCAGAGGTCTTGGACCGAGACGGGCCGGGGGTCGGCGGCATGCAGGGAAACGGCGGCCGTTCCCAGCGCCAGGAGCAGGAGCAGGCGGCGAAATCGCCCGGTGGGAGAGAGGATCGGAGGCATGGCTGTCTACCAGGAGAGCGGGTTTCGTACCCGGGTCGGCCCGGGCGGCCCGGTCAATGCCCGGCGGCGGCGGTTTTCGCCAGGGCGTCGGCGTCGTCCCGCTTCTTCAGCGCGTCGAGGACGTACTGCGGACCGGCGTACTGGCCATCCACGAAGCTGTCCAGGGTCATGCGGCCCGTGCCGTCCACCACGAGCAGCCGGGGAAGCACGGACCGGCCCGCTTGGGCCAGATCCTTTTCCTCCGCCAGCCGCGCGTAGGCTAGCGCCGGCCAGGGCATGGGATAGGCGCGCACGTCGGTTTCCATCTCCATGCTGGAGACATCCTGGCTGACGAAGACCACCTCGAACTCCGGGTGAGCGGCGGTGTACTCCGCGTAGAATTTGACGAGTTGCGGTGTGAATTTGTAACAGGCCCGGTCGGAGAGCTTGGCGAAGTAGAACGCGAACTGCCGTTTGTTCGTCAGGGCATCGTCGTCGTAGGCCTGCATCCGCTGGTCGCGGTAGACGACGAGCTTGCCGCGCAGTTGCCGGGACATGCTTCCCTGGGCTTCCTGGGCGCGGGCGGCGATGGTGGCCTGGAGCGCCGCGTGGCTGTCTTCCATCAGGCGCTCCTGGTTGGCCTCCCAGCTTTCCGTCCGCTGCCGGGCGATGGCCTCCTGCCGGGCGTGCTCGGCCTGGGCCTGGGCGGGGGTGGCGACGGGATGGGTGCGGCGCAGCGTGGCGACGAGCGCCGGATCGGCCCCGGCGTCGCGCAGGAGTTTTTCCGCGTTGGCGTCGAGCGGTTCGAGCAGGGGGCGGGCGGCGGTGTCGCGCAGGATTTCCGCGGGCGTGCTGCCGGCGTGCAGCATCAGACAAAGCTCGGCCGTGGACACAGGCGGCGGAGCGGCGTTGTCATCCCCGCTGGCGATGGCTAGGCACGGTGCCCACGCCAGCAAGCATAGCGCGACGAGGCGGCACATGCGCCTGCCTGTGCGCTGCCATGACAAGGAAGAGACCATCCCCGCCAAGGGAGCGGATTCCGTGCCTTAGCGGGAGAGATCTCAAAGTCCAAAGATAGCAATCAAAGCCCAGCGGCACCGCAGGTGTCCGCTAGGACGGTTGGTTGGATTGCGCGGGGCCGCAGGGCTCCTGCCTATCTGAGCCAACCCACCAATAGCACGATGAAACCGATCACGGCGAGGATCGGTCCCCACATGAACATGGGCAGAAAGAAAAAGGAATCGCGCGGGCTGCTGAAGGTGGCCTCCCGCTCGATCTCGCGCATGGCATGGCGGGCATAAGCGGCGGTGCCAGGGATGGGCTCACGCCCAGTTTTCGGATCGATTTCGGGTGGCGGCAGGCGTCCTCGGAGGAATTGGCCGAGCAATGAGCAAACCCCGGCAGCCAAGAACAGACCGATGGCCCAAGGCCAGATGTGTTGCTCGAAGTAGCGGGTGCCAAAAAGCGTATCGACGGCGGCCTGGACGCCGGACTCGGCTAGCAAGATGAAAAGAGGGATGAAAAACCCGAAGCGATTGCCGATGAGAATGATCATAAATCAACAGACCCGACTCTGCTCATGCTGTATTGTGTCGCATAATAGCTTCTGCAAGCTGCTGAAAGATATCCACCTGCAAAGATTGACTCCCTTTTGCAGCGGACTCCACTTTACACCGGCACACAACGACGTTTCAACTTTCGTTTGACGCGGATCAGCTAGCGTTTGGATTAAGGCGCTCACAAATCTCCGGTCTGCTAGGTCTCAGTCACCGGGAACCGGATGGCAACGGAGACTAAAAACGCAGGATTAAGGAGCAAGTCCCTCCCGGAGGGTTTCGCTGGACCACGAACCTTTCTGCCACCTGGTTTTCATCCTCCGAAACTTCTTCCGTGCCCGGTGGCCCAACTCGCGCTTATGCTCCTGCCATTACCAGCGGCGGTTCCATGACTTCTTCCATCGGCATCTACGGCGGCACGTTCGATCCCGTCCACCACGGGCACCTGATCCTCGCGCGTGACGCCGTCGAACTCCTCGGCCTGGACCGTCTCCTTTTCGTGCCCGCCGCCATTTCCCCGCACAAGCTCGCCGCCTCGCCCGACGCCGACGGCGCGCACCGGCTCGCCATGCTGCGTGCGGCCATTGCCGGGGAGGAACGCTTCGCCGTGGACCCCTGCGAACTGGAGCGCCCCGGCCCCTCCTACACGGTGGACACCCTGCTGGACCTGCGCCGCCGCCTGCCCCCGGGCACGGCGCTGTTCTACCTCATCGGCGAGGACAACGTCCCCAAGCTCGACACCTGGCACCGCGCCGCGGAACTGCGCGCCCTGGCGACGTTCGTCGTGTTCCGCCGGACGGACCGGCCCGCGCCCGGCCACGCCGCCGCGGCGGCAGGCTTTCCCGTGCTGGAGCGCCGCGTGGACCTCTCCGCGACCGAAATCAGAAACCGGGTTGCCGCCGGGCGCTCCATCCGGTACTTTATCCCCGAGAGCGTCGCGGCCATCATCGACCGGGAACGGCTCTACCGTCCGCCCGCCTGAACCTCACGCCCCGAAGGAGACCCCGCCATTACCGCCGAACAGATCGCCCGCGAGTGCGCGCTTTACGCCGCCGAGAAGAAAGCCGAGAACATCGTCGCGCTCGATTTGCGTGGCATCTCCACGTTCACGGATTTTTACGTGATCTGCTCGGGCACGAGCGAGCCGCACCTCAAGGCCATCGCGGCGGAGATCCAGGACAAGCTGCGCGAGAGGTTCGAGACGCGCCCGGCCGCCGTGGACGGGTTCCCGGTGAGCCAGTGGGTCATCATCGACTACATCCACGTCTTGGTGCACATCTTCAACACCGACAAGCGCGAGTTCTACGCGCTCGAAGACCTGTGGGGTGATGCCCCGCGCCTAGAACTGCCGAGTGCCGAGCCCGCCGGTCTGGTTCGCTAGCGGGTGGGAAAATTTCTGACATGGAACTGCTCGTCGAGGTCGATGTAGAGTGCCCGGCCTGCGGGGAATATTTCCCGGTGACGGTGGATACCTCGCAGGGTGACTACGAAACCACGGACGACTGCGCCGTGTGCTGCCGACCCATGACCGTGGAGGTACGCTGCCGCCCGGGCGAGGTGCTGAGTGTGGACACGAGTGCAGCGTGATGCCGGTCCAAAGCGGGACCACAGCCCAAGATGGTCACAATCCACGCGAGTTCGCATAGTAAATCCACGCGGCCATGAGGCCGATGAAATAACAGAGACCGCCCACGGCGACGTATTGTGAGCGGCGAAGCGCGGGGAAGCGGCGGCCGATGGTAAAAAGCGTGTAGAGAATGCTCAGGTGGCCGAGCGGCATCCCGGCGGCCCGGGCCTGTAGGACCAACGCCATCGCGTGCCAAACGATCCACGGGGCGGGCAGATAGAGCAGCGTGACGGCCGCGGTCACAACCCAGGGCATGGGAAAACCCAAGGCGGTCGGGCCGAAGGCGTCTGTCCAGAAAGTCCGCTCCGTGAGAACCGAGTAGATCAACGCCGCGTAAAGGAGGACCGCAACCATCAGGGTGCCTTTGCTGCGCGGTGACATGAGACAAAATCATGCCTGCAAACCTGCAAGAAAGGCAATCGGCAAGCGAAAGCGGGTTGTCCGGCTTGCGTGTGCTATCTTGCACCGCAATTTCCTTCCCGTTCCGAGGGAAATTTCCTTGGCAAAACGCCCCGGGGCTGCTACCTCTCCTACCCGGGCACACCGGACACGCTTATCGCACTTTCCTCCTCCTCTATGTTCGAGCAACACGATGCCATCGTGCGACTTCTGCGGGACAACGATCCCGACACCGTCACCTTGCTCAAGAACCAGCTCATCGACGGCGGTTCGGACATCATCGGCAACCTGCGCGAACTCGCCGCCGTGGACGACGCCACCGTCAGCGCCCACGCCCACGACATCCTCGCGGAGATCGAGAGCCGCCAGGCGTTCGACGAATTTACCCTCCTCTGCCACCTCTTTCCCGACGACGGCAACGTGGAGGAAGCCTGCTGGCTGCTGGCGCGCGTGTTCCTGCCCGGCGTGGAAGCCGAACATTACCTCCGCAAGCTTGACACTTGGGGCCGCCAGCTCACCCGCCTGACCGCCAGCGCCATCTCCACCCGCGAGCGCGTGGCGATCCTGACCAACTACCTCGCCAATGACCTCGGCTTCCGGGGTAATTCCGAGCATTACTACGACCTGCACAATTCGCTGCTGCCGAGCCTGATTGATTCAAAGATGGGGATCCCCATCTCGCTGGCCGTGCTCTACATCGCGGTGGCGAGGCGCGCGGGGATCAAGGTGGAGGGGATCAACCTGCCCGGGCACTTCATCGTGCGGCACGGGGACATTTTCTTCGATCCGTTCCACCGGGGAAAGATCCTGATGCAGTCGGATTGCGAGTCGATTTTGCGGAAGCAGAAGCTGACCTTCCAGCCCTCCTACCTGGAACCGGCCACGTCGCGGATGATCCTCATTCGCGTGCTGGCGAACCTGCTCTACATCTTCCAGGACAACGGCGACGAGCCGCAGCGCGACCGCGTTTCCGGCTGGCTCAAGGCGCTGGAGCGGAAGTGATTTTCCAGCCGCGAAAAGACGCAAAAACCGCAAAAGGGAGAAGACGAGGGACGGTGCCCGTTCCGCTTTTCCTCCCGCCGGGCGCGGGGCCGGTGTGTTTTTTTTTTTTTTGTTTTTTTGTTTTTTTCCCGCGGCTCATTCTTCTTCCGGTTTGCAGCCGGTGCCGTGTGGCCCGAAGTTGCCGACTCTCCTTTGCTCCCGTGAACGTCGAAGTCATCAACACCGGCACCGAACTCCTCCTCGGCAACGTCACCAACACCCACCTGACCTTCCTGGGCCAGGAGCTTTTCCCGCTCGGCTTGCGGATCGACCGCCAGGTCTGCGTGCCCGACGGACCCGCCATCCGCGAGGCGCTGGCGGACGCCTTCCCGCGCGCGGACGTGGTGCTCGTCACCGGCGGCCTCGGGCCGACCAGCGACGACCTGACGCGCGACATCGCCGCCGAACTGCTCGGCCTGCCGCTGGTCGATGACCCCGCGATCCTGGACCACCTCCGCGCGTATTTCGAGCGCATCAAGCGGCCCATGCAGCCCAGCATCGCCCGGCAGGCGCAGGTGCCCAGGGGGGCGGCGGTCATCGACAACCACCACGGCACCGCGCCCGGCCTCTACCTGCCCCCGACCGCGCTGGCGGGGGGCGGCTGGTCGCCACACGTCTTCCTGCTGCCCGGCCCGCCGCGCGAACTGCGGCCCATGTTCTCCAAGCAGGTTGCGCCGATGCTGGCGGAGTTGCTGCCCCAGGAAGGCCCGCGCCGCGAGTGCCGCATCTACCGCGCCGTGGGCATCGGCGAGAGCCAGGTGGAGGCGCTGGTCGGCCCGGCGCTGACGGCCATGGACGGCCTGGAGATCGGCTACTGCGCGCGCATCGGCGAGGTGGACCTGCGCTGCATCGGCACCGCGGACCTGCTGGACCGCGTGGAGGCCGTGGTCCTGCCCGCGCTCGGGTCGTACCTGCTCGCCAGCGGGGGCGAATCGCTGGAAGCGGCGGTCGTGCGGCAGTTGCGCCACAGCGGCCAAACGCTGTCCGTGGCCGAGAGCTGCACGGGCGGCCTGCTCGCCAACCGGCTGACCAACGTGCCCGGGGCGAGCAACGTGTTCGTGGCGGGCCTGACGACCTACACGGACCGGGCCAAGGCGGCGTTGCTGGGCGTGGACGCGGGCCTGCTGGCCAAGGAGGGCGCGGTGAGCGCCCCCGTGGCGGCGGCCATGGCGACGGGGGCGCTCCTGGCGACTAAATCACACTTTTCTTTGGCCACGACGGGCGAGGCCGGTCCCGAGAGCGGCGGGGGCAGGCCGGTCGGCACGCTGTTCATCGCGCTGGCGGCGGCGGGCGGCGGCGAACCGGTCGTGGAGGATTATTGCTTCCCCATGGACCGGCCGGGCTTCAAGCAGCGGGCCAGCCAGCTCGCGCTGGATTTGCTGCGGCGCCACTTGCAGGCCAAAGCCTGAAGGCGACGATCGCCTCAGTAGAACGCCAGCGCGCAGACGATCATCACCGCGCCGTAAGCCAGCCCCGCGCCGACCGCCAGCCGCCAGCGCGCCGCGGAGCGCAGCAGCCAGCCGACCTGATCGCGCAGCAGGTGGGGCTGGCCCACCCAGAACATGCCCAGGATGATCCACGCATAGGCCAGCACGACCACCAGCAGGCGGCTCTCGGGCGGCCGGAGGAACGCCGCGTCGAGCAGCGGAGCCGCCGCCAGCAGCCCCAGGATGCCCAGGGCGCGCGCGGAAAGGAACTCGTCCACGTAGCGGATCACGAGATAATACACTACCGGCAGCCCGACCAGCACCGGGGTCTGGACGTAGTAGAACTCGCCCCAGTCCATCCGGTAGGCCAGCAGCCAAGTCCAGATGAAGTCCACCGTCAGCACGACGAGCCCCACCTCGCGCGAGCGCGGCAGGCGCACGAGCCATTCCCGAACGGCGTCGGCCCGGTAGAACGCCAGCGCGTGTGTGGCCACCAGCAACAGGCCGACGACGATGCCGACCAATTTGAGCGGAAGAGGAGAATGGTTCATGCGGAGAAGGAAAGAGAGTCGGCGGCGGGAGCGGCGTTGGCGACCGCCTCGGCGGCAGCCAGCGAAAACGGGGAAGGCAGCCCCATCCCGGCGGGCGCGGCGGTCGTCGTGGTGAGGAAGCCGTCGGCGGCCAGTCCATCGCACTCGCCGTAGAGCGTGAAGCCGCTGGAGTGAACCACGCGCACCGGGAAAATCTGCCCGACCTGCCTCGGGTGGCCCTCGAACACGACGATCTTGTTGCCCGGGGTGCGGCCGGTCAGACGGCGGGGATTGGTCTTGCTCGGGCCTTCGCAGAGGATCTCGACCTCCCGGCCGACCAGAGCCGCGTGCTTGGCGCGGGCGTGGACGTTGACCACGTTATTCAGCAGGTCCTGGTTGCGCGCTTCCTTGATGGGCTCGGGCACCTGGTCCGTCATCGTGGCGGCAGGCGTGTCCTTGCGCGGCGAGTAGCGGAACACGAAGGCGTTGTCGAAGCCGATGCGGTCGGTCAGCGCGCGCGTTTCCTGGTAGTCCTCGTCGGTCTCGCCCGGGAAGCCGACGATGATGTCCGTCGTCACCGCGATGCCCGGCCGGGCGGCGCGCAGTTGCCCGATCAGCCCCTCGTACACGGCCGCCTTGTAGGGCCGGTGCATGGCGCGCAGCATGCGGTCGCTGCCGCTCTGCATGGGGAAATGGACGTGGGGCATCAGGCGCGGCAGGCGCGCGAAGGCGTCCACGAGGTCGCGCCGGAAGCCGATGGGGTGCGGCGAGGTGAAGCGCAGCCGCTCCAGGCCCGGGACGGCGTGGACGGCGTCCAACAGTTGCACGAACGGGCTGCGGCCGTCGGCGCTCCGGGGGAACTCGTGCCGCCCGTAGAGATTGACGATCTGGCCCAGCAGCGTGACCTCCTTCACGCCCTGCCCGACGAGCCAGCGCACCTCCGCGACGATCTCCTCCACGGGGCGCGAGCGCTCCGCCCCACGCGTGTCGGGCACGATGCAGAACGTGCAGCGCATGTTGCAGCCTTGCATGATCGACACGAACCCGCTGGCCTGCCCGGGCCGCAGGACGTGCTCTTTGATGGTGCCCTGGCTCCCGGCTTCTTCTTCGGTGTCCACGATGCCGTCGGCGACGCCCAGGCGCAGGTCGTCGCGCCGGAAATTCTCGGCCAGCCGCGCGCGGCGGCGGGCCAAGGCCTCGTCCACGTGGTCGGCGACACGATGGAACTTCTGCGTGCCCACGACGAGATCGACGCGCGGGCTGCCCGGCTCGGTGGAAAGCAGGTCCGCGCCGCGGCTCTGGGCCATGCAGCCCAGGAAGCCAAAAACGGTCTCCGGGCGGTCGCGGTGCAGGTGGTTGAGCGTGCCCATCTTGCCGATGGCCTTCTGCTCGGCCTGGTCGCGCACGCTGCACGTGTTGAGCAGGACCACGTCGGCCTCCCCTTCGAGGGAGGTCATCTCGTAGCCGCGCGCGATGAGCTGGCGGGCGACCTGCTCGCTGTCGCGCTCGTTCATCTGGCAGCCGTAGGTTTTGAGGAAGACTTTGGCCATCGTCCCGTGGGTGGGCGCGAAGATAACCCGCCACGGCCCGGGTTCAAGATCGTTCCTGCCCCGGCGGACCAGCGTCCTACGGCCCGGTCGATCCGCCGCAGCCGTGCATCAGGAACACGAGGAGCAGCGTCAAGCCCACCGGAGCCACGAGCGACCCGACGCATCCTAGCTGGCCGGAGAAGAAGGCGGACAGGCCGGAACATCGACACCAGGAAGGAGGGCGGCCTGCTTTTTCAACGCTCGGTGGCGAGTTTCAGCGGATCGGCGTCCGGTGCGGGCTGCGGCTGCGCCACGCCCGATCCGACCAGCCGCTCGAACAGAGGCGAGGCCATCAGCGTCGTCACCACGGCCATGATGACCAGCGTCGCAAACAATCCTTCCGAGATGATCCCGCGCTGGAGGCCGATGTTGATGATGATGAGTTCCATCAGCCCCCGGGCGTTCATCAACACGCCGATGCCCAGGGCCTCGCGCCGGGGCAGGCCCGTGGCGCGCGCGGCCAGCCAGCAGGCCACGCCTTTGCCGACCACGGCCGCCACGAGCACCACGCCGCACATCAACCACAGGAAACCCGTGTCGAGCAGGCCGATCCGGGTGTTCAGGCCCGAGTAGGTGAAGAACAGCGGCAGCAGCAGCGCCACCGTCAGCGGCTGGACCCGCCCGATCAGGTCGCGCGCCACCACGCCGCGCGGCATCGCCGCCCCCATGACGAACGCGCCGAACACCGCGTGCAGGCCGATCATGTCCGTGAACCACGCGCCCGCCAGCATCAGCGCCAAGCCCACCACCAGCCCCGCTTCGGTCAGCGTGCCTTCCCGGACCAGCCAGTCCTTCGTCCGGGCAAGGAGCGGGCACACGACGCCCAGCGTCAGCGCCACGTACCCCGCGCCGCCGCCGATGTTGACCAGCGCGTGGCTCCAGTCCCGGTCGAAGCTCGCCAGCACGACGGCCAGGAGGCACCACGCCATGGCGTCGTCGATGGCCCCGGCCCCCAGGGCCACCGTGCCCATCGTCGTGCCGGTCAGCTTCTTGAAGCTGATGATCCGCGCGAGCATCGGGAACGCCGTGATGCACATGGACGCCCCCAGAAACAGCATCGCCTCGGGCAAGGTCGTGCGGGCGGGGAAGAGCGTCGTGTGGCGGAACAGGAGCCAGGCCAGCCCCGCGCCCAGGACGAACGGCGCGGCCATGCCCGCCAGCGATACCGCCACGGAGCTGCGGAGCTGCCGCCGCACGATGTCCATGCGGAACTCCAGGCCAACCACGAACATGTAGAGCGCCAGCCCGAGCTGCGAGAGCGGGAACAAATAGCTCTGCGTGTCGCGGAGGGTCTGCGCCTTGTCCCACGGGAACAGCCAGTGCTGCGCGCCCGGCCAGAACAGCCCGAAGAACGACGGCCCGAGCAGCACGCCCGCGATCATCTCGGCCACGACCTGCGGCTGCCCGAGACGCGCCGCCACGGCCCCCACGGCCCGGCAGAACAGTAGGATGACGGCGAGCTGGAGGAACAGTTGGACGGCGAGGTGCAGGTTGTTCATGGGTCCGTGGTCCGTTGTAAACGGAGTGGACCAGGGCGTCAACGGTGCGCGGGGGGTGCGATCGGGGTGGGGTCGGCTTACTGTGCCGAAAAATGGCGGATGAAATTTATTTAATCCCGTGGGACCCGGCGTGGCCTGAGCATTTCGAGCAGGAACGATCACATCTGCTTACCGCGCTGGGCAGTCGGTTGGTGGCCGTGGAGCACATCGGCAGCACCGCCGTGCCCGGGTTGGACGCCAAACCCGTGATCGACCTGCTCGGCGGAGTGCGTTCAATGGCCGAGGCCGACGAGCTGCTCGCGCCGCTAGTTGCACTGGGCTGGGACACTTCGTCCGAGTTCAACGCCACGCTGCCGGACCGCCGCTTTCTCTTGCGCTGGCCGGGCGGGGTCCGCACGCACCACCTGCACCTCGTCGTCCACGGCGGTGAGGCGTGGCTAGCGCGCCTGCGCTTCCGCGACCAGCTCCGCGCCGATCCAACTTTGGCAGGGGAATACGCTCGGCTCAAGCACGCGCTGGCGCACGCGCACCGCGCCGACCGCGAGGCCTACACCGATGCCAAGGGCGCGTTCATCGCGCGGGTGCTGGTGGCGGTGGGCTGAGCGGGGAAGCATCCGCTGCGTCCGGTCGCAGTTCGCGCCCCACCCGCTCGTTGAGCCACGGGGGCAGGATGGCGGCGAAGTCCTCCGCGCGTCGGCGCCAATGCCGCAGCTCGCGTTTCCGCCCGCGCGACCGGGCGACCAGCCCCAGGGCAAAGGCGCTCACGGCGGCGTCGAGGTCGCGTCGGGACCGGGACCATACCCGGAGCAGGAGCGGTTCGGCCTCGTCGCCGCGGCCCAGGTCCGCTAGGACGATCCCGCGGGTGCAGGCGAACGTGAGGGAATCGGGCTCCAGCACCATCGCCTCCTGCGACCAGGCGTCGGCCCGGGGCAGCCACGTCTGCACGCCGGGCATCGTGGCCGCCGTGGCGAGGTCGTCGAGGGTTTCGGCGCGCTCGGCCGGGTACCCGGCTTCCGCCAGAGCCGCCTCGCAGGCGGCGAGTGCCGCGGTCGGCTCGTCCGCACGGACCAGGGCCGCGAAGCGCCAGGACCAGAGATGCGCGCGTACGGCCCGAGACACGGACGGATTGTGCCCGGCCACGGCGAGGGCTTGCGCGTAGCTCGCCGCCGCTTCGCGGTGGCGCTTTTCGATGGTGAGGAAATCACCTTCGAGCGCCGCGTGCATGGGGGACTCCGGGTAGCGGGCGAGGAGCTGCCCGGAGCGCGTCCGGGAGGCCTCGCGCTCGCCGCGCTCCCAGAGGAACCGCGCCGAATACATGAGCGAAACGATGACCTGCGCGCGGACTTCCTGTCGGGACAGACGGGGAATTTGCAGCAGCCAGTAGCCGTCGGTGTGCATCTGGAGCGCGCCGATCCTCCCCGTTCGGGGCAGCACGGCGAACACCCAGCTCCACGCGGCGAAGCACAGCACCCACAGAGCGAAGAACGCGGGGGCATCCCCCCGCCAGGCGAGGGCCAGCCAGCCCCAACCCAATCCGCGGGGA
>CALMAQ010000280.1 GCA_937859745.1 uncultured Verrucomicrobiota bacterium
GCACGCGCCCGCGCCCATCGCGCCGCCCCCGGTCCTCAACGGCACGGCGGCTCCCGGTGCCGCGCCCGCCGCACCCGCCACCGACGTGGCCGCGCCCAACGGTGCCGCCAATCCCTCCGGCCCCCGCGCCCGCGAGTTCCAGGGCGACGACGTGGGCCAGGTGCTGCGCCTGCTCGCCCGCCAGGCCAAGATCAACCTCATCGTCAGCCCCCAGGTCGTCGGCACGATCAACATGCGCTTGGAAGACGTGACGGCCCTGCAAACGATCCAGATCATCTGCCAGGCCCAGAACTACGACCTCGTCCAGCAGAACGGCGTCTACACGGTCAAGACCGCCGCCGAGCGCGCCGCCGAGGCCACCCAGAGCGACTTCTACACGTTCTCCTACGCCCGCGCCGCGCAGGTCGTCCCGCTGCTCACGAGCCAGCTGCGCTCCAAGGCCACGCCCCCGCAGGTGGACGAACGCACCAACACCGTCTTCTACCAAGAGGCCAAGAGCAACGTCGGCGCGATCCGCGACTTCCTCGCCCGCGTGGACCGGCCCACCCGGCAGGTCATGATCGAGGCCCGGCTCGTGGAAGTCACGGCCAACCCCGTGCAGAGCTACGGCATCAACTGGGCGGGCGTGGTCGGCAGCAGCGCCACTCCCCAGACGTTCCGCTACGGCGGCACCACCCTGGGCGGCCAAGGCATCGTTCCCACCACCAACCCGGCGACCGGCCAGGTGATCAACACCATCCAGCCAACGAGCCTGCCCACCGTCACCACCAGCACCACCGGGACGCTGGTCTCGCAGGACTTCCTGCGTAACGGCAACTTCAACCAGTTCTTCCAGAACCTGGGCGGCCAGTTCGCCATCCTCGACATCCCCTCCTTCTCGGCCACGCTGCGCTTCCTCAACGAGGACGCTGACGCCGAGTTCCTGGCCAACCCGCGCATCGTCACGGCCGACAACCTGGAGGCGACGATCAAGATCGTGCGCAACCAGCCCGTGCCGCAGCTCAACTTCAACGAGCAGACGGCCACGGCGGTCTTCGGCGGCTTCCAGGACAAAATCTTCGGCAACACGCTGGTCGTGAAGCCCTCGATCAACAAGGACAACTTCGTGACGCTCTCGGTCAAGCCCGAGATCAGCAACCGCGTGGGCGATCAGGTGTTCAACTTCGCGGGCGCGGCGGTCAGCAGCCCGATCATCGACACGCGCACCCTGGAGGCCAACGTGCTCATCAAGAGTGGCTGCACGCTGGCCATCGGCGGCCTCCTGCAGGACGAAAGCGCCAAGAGCACGACCAAGGTGCCCATCCTCGGGGACATCCCGATCCTGGGCTACCTCTTCCAGGAGCACCTCAACAGCCGCACCAAGCGCAACCTGCTCATCTTCGTGACGCCCACGATCATCAACCAGACCTACGGCACGGGCCTGGAGGACCAGATCAACGGGCTCAAGAGCAGCAGCGGCAACGAGGTGGCCGACATCAACGGCTGGCGCAACAACGCCAAGGGGGCCATCCGCCTGAAGAAGACCCCGTACAAGCAGCTCGCCAGCGAATACCCCGCCCCGGGCGACTGCAACACCAAGCAGGTGACGTTCAAGGAGACCGCCCACACGAACGACTGACGGCCCGGCCACGGCCCCGTTGCGTTTACCTGGCCTGAAGTCCGGCCGCCCCGGCCCGGCGGGATCGAAAGATCCCGCCGGATGGGCGTCCGGGCCCCGGGTTTCGGGCCGAAGTATTTTCTGGAATAAATCCCGGAAAACTCCCTGAAAATACCGGATTTAGGTTCCGGTTGTGCCGGTTGTGCCGGTTGTGTCGGCGCGGCGGGGGACGGAGAAGCGCCGGACCGCGGAAAGAGTCGCAATTTCGAATGTGAGTCGCGGCGATCAACGGTGAGTCGCGGCGGGCTGCGGGCGGATGGCTCCTTGTTCCTGTCCGGTTGACATCGCGCCGGGATGCCGTTTCCGTTATCCAGGCCACGGGTGCCCGGTCGGCCGTCGACGTCCGGGTCGGTGGCCGGTCTTGCCTTATGTCCGAATACAACATCGCGGTGCTTGCCGGGGACGGTATCGGTCCGGAGGTCATGACCGAGGCCCTGCTCGTCCTGCGCGCGGTGGGCGAGCGGTTTTCCATCGGCCTGCACCCGCACGGCGCGTTCGTCGGCGGCGCGGCCATCGACCGCGACGGCCACGCGCTGCCCCCGGCGACGCTCGAAACCTGCGAGCAGGCGGACGCCATCCTCTTCGGCAGCGTCGGCGGGCCCAAGTGGGAATCGCTGCCCCCCGCCCAGCAGCCCGAGCGCGGGGCGCTGCTGCCGCTGCGGAAACACTTCGGCCTGTTCGCCAACCTGCGGCCCTCGGTGTGCTACCCGGGGCTGGTCCATGCCTCGCCCCTGCGCGCGGACATCGTCGCGGGCGGCTTCGACGTGCTCTGCGTGCGCGAACTCACGGGCGGCCTGTACTTCGGCCAGCCCAAGTACACGGACCTGGAGGCCGCCGACCCCGTGGCCGTGGACACGATGGTCTACCGCCGCAGCGAGATCGAGCGCGTGGCGCACCTGGCGTTCGCGGCGGCGCGCGGACGGCGCAAAAAGCTCGTGAGCGTGGACAAGGCCAACGTGCTGGAGAACAGCGTGCTCTGGCGGCGCACGCTCACCGAGATGGGCCGGGATTACCCGGACGTGGAACTCTCGCACCTGTACGTGGACAACGCGGCGATGCAGCTCATCCGGCGTCCGCGCGACTACGACGTGCTGCTGGCCGAGAACCTCTTCGGCGACATCCTCAGCGACGAGCTGGCGATGCTGACGGGTTCGCTGGGGATGCTGCCCAGCGCGAGCCTCGGGGCGGACGCGGCGGCGGGCGGACGCCGGGGCCGCCGCTTCGGCC
>CALMAQ010000281.1 GCA_937859745.1 uncultured Verrucomicrobiota bacterium
AGCCACGGCGGGGGCGCAGCAGCCGGGGGACCCTATTCTGCGCGGGTGGAGTTTGTTCTTGCGGCGGCGCGGGGGCCGCGTACCGGGGAGGCGTTGCGGAGGGCTGCCCTCCGCTGATTGGGGAGCGGAAGACGCCCGGGGCTTCCTCACGGGGGAAGATTTTCCCCGGTCTCCTGCACGTTCCAAGAATTCGGAGGACTACAGCCCATCTGCTCCGACAAGTAGCTGGGTGCGCTGTCACTCGCTGCCGGACCATTTCGATCAACGCAACGCCGAGATCGTCGCCTGATTCCGCGCGCACCTCTGAGCAACCAGACAAAACAGCGCGGAAGGAACGATCCTCGCCGCTGCGCGGTTGCGGGGACAACAGATGGCAAGCACCCGGTCGGACCTGACCCCTGCGGGAAGTGCGGTGGTCGTCATCGCGCTACCTAGCAGGCCGGACCGGCAGTGGCACGTTGCCGATCTCGACATGCTCCGCCGGACGGTGGAACCACTCCTCCCGACGGTTGCGGCGCGACTCGATTAACTGCAAAAACAAGGGGGTATCCGTGCGCAGCACCTCCAGCGGCGTTTGCTCCGCCACTGGCACCTGTGAAGCGAGTCGCACCGACTTGATACGCATGACAGGATCGTCCTCCTGATAAAAGCCCAGGTTGCCGTACCCACGCGGCAGGGAGGAAATTAGCTCGATACCCTGGCGCACGCGGCCTACCACGGTCACGTTGCGGTCAAGCTGCCGGGGCGCATGCCCGATGACAACGGTCAACTCGCCGCCATTACCGCTGTCTATGTTCACGTCACGTCCGGCACTGACCGCGCCGTAGGTATGCACCAACCAAGTGCGTCCGGCTCGTTCGTCGCGCGCCACCGGAAAACCGTTGGTGAATCCCACCGAACCCGCGTAGCCGTCGCCGTCGGGCAGCGCAGTGAACGGCATCTGCGGGTCGATGGACCGCTCGAACTCGGCCGGCAGGGTCTCCTTCGCTTGCTTGATCGCACGCCGCTTGACAGGATCTTCCGCGTGGGGGTCGGCGAATTGCACCACGTAGTTGTCGTTGACCCGGGTCGCCGCGAGACCATGCCAGTATTTTTCCCGGGCTAGAGCGTGGATGTTGGCGACGTGACTGGGCGCAAAATCCGGCGCGAGTTCGATGACCACACGGCCCGAGGCAAGCTCCAAGTACAAAGTGTTCTCCGCAGCAAGAGGACGCCAGTCCGAGGGCTGGGAAGGTTCGAGCAGTTCAACCATGGATGGAACCGGGGTTGCCGGACTGGGTTTGTGCGGCATGACGTTTTTCATGAGTCAATCAAGGAAAGCTCCAACCGTATGCCGACCCCCTTGGCTGACCGGCTTCCGCGCACGGGAAGCAGACGGTTGGTACTGGAATCTAATTCCAGATGTTGGAATGTGATTCCAGTCGTGTCAAGTTCGGCGATGCACGCACGGGGCAGCGGTCGGCAACGGGGACGCGAAGATGCGCTTTCACGCGAGCGCATCGTGGCGGCGGCCATCGAATTGCTCAACCGCGACGGGGAGGCGGGCCTGACCTTCCCGGCGCTGTCCAGGCACCTCGCCACCGGCCCCGGCGCGATCTACTGGCACGTTGCCGACAAGGGCGAACTGCTCACCGCCGCCTGCGAGGCCGTGGTGATCCGCACCTTGAAAGCCGTCCCTGCTGGCGCTACCCCTCCAGACACCATCCGCGCCCTCGCGCTAGGCATGTTCGACGCGATGGCCGCTTCTGCCTGGATTGGCTCCGCGCTGATCCGGGCAGAGTCCTCCCTGACGATGGTGCAACTCATCGAACCTCTGGGGCAGCAGATCTGTGCATTGGGCGTGCCGAAGAAGGTGCGCTGGGCAGCCTTGTCCGCGCTGCTGAGCTACATCTTGGGTGTAGGCGGGCAGAACGCGGCCAATCAACAGTATACCCATGCCCACGGTATCGGCCGGGCTGACTACCTGGAAAAGATCTGCGCGGCTTGGAAGCAACTTGATGCACAGACACACCCGTTTGCGCGCAGCGTCGCCGGGGAGTTACGCACGCACGACGACCGCGCGGACTTCTTGGCTGGAGTGAACTTGATCCTCCAAGGCATGAGCACATTGCGGCGTTGACGACAGCCGTATCAATAAATCGTAGTTTTTGACACGAGAGAGTTATCCAGAGAAGTCGAGCGACTGCTTTGCATCATCAGCCGTGCTTCCGTGCCCATCTCGACTCCTGAATACAAGGACGCAAAATACTATATGCTAGCAACTTGTAGAATAATCCTTAAAAGCTGTTGAGCTAAACGGTGAGCCTGCGGATGAGCAGCCGGGTCATCGCGCACCAGAGCCACGCCTCAGCCGAAGCAACCCTTTTCTCGTGTTCTTTGCTGAGCAGGCGGCATTGGCCGAGCCACGCGAAGGTGCGTTCCACGCGCCAGCGGAACCGGGTGGGTCTGAAGCCGCCCCCCCCCTTTGGAGGCGGCAGCGGCTAGGTTTCTGCTTTTTGGGCTTGGTGGTGATGTGCAACTCGACGCCGAGTTCCTCGCGGGCCACGCGCTCGGCGCGCGCATCCGCGAGAGTCTCCTGTCTATCGCCAGGCTCATGCCGTTTCTCTGCGGCCTCCACGCGCTGCTGCATGACGCATTGCGTCAGCGGCTGGAGACGCTAGAGCGCGACGTAAAATCCCTTTCCGAGTACGACACCCAGGTGGCGTAGGAGGTTGAGTTCTTGCTCGACGCCACGCTGGGCTTCATCAACCTGGAGCAAAATAATATCATCAAGGTGTTCACCATCGTGGCGACGCTCTTGATGCCGCCGACGGTTATCGGCTCGATCTACGGCATGAACTTCGAGCACATGCCGGAGTTGCTTGGGCGTTCGGCTACCCGTTTGCGCTGGCGCTGATGGTGCTCTCGGCGGCGGTGCCCTACTGGTACTTCAAGCGCAAAGGCTGGGTCTGAGATTACTACCAAAATGCTTTCACAAAGGCTATGGGAGTGATGTTTGTTTGGGTACTGGATAAAGCCTCGGTCCAGTCGCGCGTCGTCATCCGGCCAAACAGAGGGACAAAATCGTCGCCGGGCATGGATGTTCTAGGGTCTGACGAAACCAAGGCTCAGCGATGGCGGGAGAAAGCCGCGGGACACTTCGGCTAGATGCTAGGTTCGCCGCCTTGGATGCTTCGGCTTCTAGCGCGCTGACGCGGGCGCGGTTCAAGCGGCAGCCGCGAGAAGTCGGTCTGCTCGCCGACCTGCGCGAGAGAGGCTGCTTTGCTCGAGCGGCTTCTTTCTGAAAATGCGTCGGTGTGGCTTTGATCCGGGTCGAGAAAGGTCGCGGGAGCGAGGCTTGACCTCGGCCACAACGGCTCGTTGGTGCTCACAGGTCCGTTTCGGATGGAGATGACGCGAGAGAAAAGGGAAGCGCTTGGGTGGTGGGTGACGGCTTCCGTGCTCGGAACGTCAAACAGGCCGGCAGGTGGCCGTGCGCCATCTCTTTGGGAGCTTTGCCGAAAAGCCGCTTGAACTCGCGGCTGAATTGCGAGGCACTCTCGTAGCCGACCTGCCGGGCCGTTTCGGTCACCGGCGTGCCCCCGACGATGAGCACCCGAGCCCGGTGTAGGCGCACGGTTTGAAGGTAGCGCAGCGGCGACTTGGCCGTGATGGCCTTGAAGTGGGTGTGAAACGTCGAGACGCTCATGCCCGCCCCGCGCGCCAGCGTGCCCACATCGAAAGTCTGGGCACAGTCATGATGGATCTGGCGCAGGCACCGGGCAATTTGGTGGAAGTTGCGCTGCGGGGCAACCAAGGCGCGCAACGCTTCTCCCCGGCCGCCTTGCAGCGCATGGTAGGTGATTTCACGCACGATCTGCGGCCCGAGGATGCGGCTCTCGACCGGCGAGTGCAGGCATCGGGCCAGGCGCAGCGCGGCCTCGCTCAACTCCGGCGTCAACGGCGTGGCATCGATGGCCGGCGGCGACCCGGAGCCGGGCGGCGCTCCAGGTGCGTCGAGTTCAAGGAGCAGCTCGGTCACCATCGCGGGATCGACCTGGATGGCTAATCCAAGCATGGGTTCTTCGACGCTGCCGACCGTCTCGCATTCGAAAGGAAGCGGGATCGACAGCACAAGATAATGACGGGGGTCGTAGGTGAACGTTCGTGTGCCGAGATGGCCGACTTTGCGGCCCTGCGCGATCAGGATGATGCTGGCGTCGTACGAGATCGGGCCGCGCGGACGGGAAGCTTTGGAGTGCATCAGGCGCACGCCGGGAAAGTGCGTCGGCACGAAGCCCTCGGCTTTGGCCAACGAGGCCAGCGCCCTGGCGAAAGGAGAAGATTTTCTCCGCCGGGCGGACGTGCAGGGTGAAGCGGGATTACCTCCCATGCACACGAATGTGCAAGCATTCGCCTACAAATGCGACTACAAACCGATCTGCTCGTAGGATCAGGCAAGTAATCCAGAGGACTGTGCCTTGCGGCGGCGCGGAGACAGGACGTAGACTCCCGGCGTGCGACTCACCCCTTCGCCACAGACGAACAACCCATCCGGCCAAAGCTAAATCCTCATGGAAACCACCCACAACACCATCCTCATCACCGGCGGCGGCACGGGCATCGGCCGCGGCTTGGCCGAAGCCTTCCATGCCTTGGGCAACCAGGTCATCATCTCCGGGCGCACGCACAAAAGCCTGGAGGAAACTGCAGCGGCGAACCCGGGCATGCGGTTCCTCACCGTGGATATGACCGACGCCGCGAGCATCCGCGACTTCGCCGACCGGCTGGCCCGCGAGTTCCCGGCGCTCAACGTGGTCGTCCACAACGCGGGCATCATGCGTCCCGAAAAGCTGCTGGCCCAACCGGAGGAACTGGCGGACGCCGAAGCGACCGTCGCCACCAACCTGCTCGGCCCCATCCGGCTGACGGCGGCGCTGCTGCCGCTCTTGCAAAAACAGGCGCGCGCCACGCTGATGACCGTATCGAGCGGCTTGGCGTTCGTGCCGCTGGCCCTGACGCCGACCTACTGCGCGACCAAGGCCGCCATCCACTCCTACACGCAAAGCCTGCGTTACCAGCTCAAGGAAACCCACGTGCAGGTGATTGAGTTGATCCCGCCTTACGTCCAGACCCACCTCATGGGCGAGCGCCAAGCCAACGACGCCCGCGCGATGCCGCTGGCGGAGTTCATCGCCGAGGTGATGAGCATCCTCCAAAGCCAGCCCGATGCCACCGAGGTCAAGGTCGGGCGGGTGCAGGCCCAGCGCACCGCCGCGGAAGGCGGTCAGGAGAAATACCAGGAGTTCTTCCTGAAGTTCAACGACGCCATGAGCCAAGGACGTTGACACGGACGGAGCGGCTTGATTACCGAGGACTCTCCTTTATCTCAAAGCGCATGAAACTTCTCATCATTGGTGCCACCGGTCTCACCGGCCGACAACTCGTTGACCAGGCGCTGGCGCAGGGACACAACGTTACCGCCCTCGTGCGCGACCCCGCCAAGGCGAGCTTCGCGCCTGCGGTTACCAAGGCGGTGGGCGACGTGCTCGATGCCGCCAGCCTCGCCAAGGCGGTCGTCGGCCAGGAAGCGGTCCTCTGCTCGCTGGGCTCGGGGGCCACCGGACCGTTCAAGGAGATGACGCTGCTCTCGGAAGGCACGCGCCATCTCATCGCCGCCATGCAGGGAGCGGGCACCCGGCGGCTGGTCTGCATCACCGGCATCGGCGCGGGCGACTCCAAAGGACACGGACCTTGGTACTACAACTGGTTGTTCCAACCTCTGGTGCTGCGCGGCGTGTACCACGACAAGGATCGCCAGGAGGCCCTCGTGCGCGGCAGCGGGCTGGACTGGACGCTGGTGCGTCCGGGCATCCTGACCAACGGTGCCGCCAAGGGTCTGACGGCGGTCCGTGCAGTCACCGATCTGGATGGATTCCGTGCCGGCAGCGTCAGCCGGGCCGACGTGGCCGCGTGGTGCCTGCGCGAACTCGGCGACGGCCGCTACCGCGCGCAGGCTCCGATCATCACGTACTGAGAAGGCGGCAAAAGGAGGTGGGGTGCCGCCTCGGCTCTACGAGGAGGCAAGCCGCAGCAGCCGCTCGGCGTTGCCGTGAGCGATGGCGGTGCGTTCCGCTTCGCTGACCGGCAGCGCCTCCAGCCAGGCGCGCGCGCCGGTCAGCGTCAGATAGGGATAATCGACCGCAAAGAGTATTCGTTCGATCCCCAGCACCTCTTGGCAGAAGCGGAAGTTTGACCCGTAGAGCATGCCGCTGGGCGTCACGTACACTTGGTCGCGGTAGGTCTGGCTGATCGTGCGCGAGAGGCCGGTGACCTCGGGCGGCAAGGCGTCATCTAGGCGTTGGAGAAAAAAGGGCACCATCTCGCCCCAGTGCCCGCTGATCAGGCGCAGGTTCGGGTGCGCGTCGAGGGTGCCGGATAAGATCAGCCGCAGCACCTGGATGCCCGCCTCGTTGTGCCAGCCGTAGCCGTAGAGCGAGAGACGCGCGGTCGTCTCCTTGCTGAAGCCCGAGTAGTAGGGACGCTGCACGGCGGGCAGGGGCGGGCCGGGATGCAGGTAGAGCGGCACTTGCAGTTCCGCCAGCTTGGCGAGTAGCAGCGTGAAATGTGGATCATCCACAAAGCTGTTCTCGCCCGGGTGCCCGCTCAGCAGCGTAGCGGTCAGGCCGAGCTGCGTGGCGCTACGCTCGGCCTCCTCGATGGCGGCGTCCACGTCCTGCCAGGGCAACGTGGAGAAGCCGGCAAGGCGGCCCGGGTGCGCCGCCACGGTCTCGGCTAACTCGTCATTGGCCCGGCGCGCCACGTCGGGAGGAGCTGCCTGGGTGGGGTGCGGGTAGGAGAGCACCTGCACGTCGATGCCGGCGGCGTCCATGGCGGCCAGACGCTCCTCGACCGGCGCGGCCCCCGCTTTGAGGGCCTGCTTGGGCGCGGTGAGCCGGGGTCGATCCTGGGGTTGGGTACTCGGGTCTTCCTGGTAGTGGCTGCCCAAGTCGGCGAAGTAGGGGGCTTGCTCCCTCATCGTGGGCATCGTCGCCGCTGCAAGGGCGGGGCTAACCAGGTGTTCTTCAAGACAGATGATTTTGAGTGGCATGGGTTTGGTTAGTGGTCGTTGAAGAGTTCCGCCGATTGTCTCCGGGAACGCGGGGGCGAGGACAGCCCGGTCAGCAGCAGCTCGCACAAGGCGCGGGCGTCTTCTTCAGCGGGCGGCAGGTCCTGCGTCACCAGCGCCGGGTGGTGGAACCGCACGGTGGCCAAAAGGAAAACGCGCGCGGTGGTGGCTGCCGAGGCACCGGAGACGAACTCGCCAGCAGCCATCCCGTCGGCCACGATGCGCTCCAGTTGCGCCAGGAGGGTGGCGACGTGGGCATCGACCACCTCCTGCGACTGCTCGGTCGCGGTGTGGTAGATGCGGAACAGTTCCGGATCTTGACGAACCTTGTCCTGCTTGGCTTGGCGCAAGCAATTGAACCACGCCGCCAGCCGTTCGCTCGCCGGACTCGCGGCGTCGTCGGCGATGGCTTGCAGCGGCGTACTGATCTGGTGTAGCCAACGGGCGGCCACGGCGGCGAGCAGCGCCTTCTTGCTCGGGAAATGCCGGTAGATGTTGGCGTGGCTCATGCCAAGAACCTGCGCCACGTCCACGACGTTGGTCTTGGCGACGCCGTGTCGGCGCATGACCACTTCGAGGGCGTCCATGATGCGCTCTGGCAGAGCGAGATCAGTATCCATGTAGGTGCTGAAGGGTTGCTGGAAAGATTCCGGCGCGCAGAGCATGCCTGGCTGTATCGCGGCCACTCCTCCTGGGTAAAGCTCGTTGTCCGGGTCGATGCCCAGCAACGCCACAGTGCTGCGACCGCGCCAGGTCCGAGCAGAAGGGGCAATCCATCCAAATCAAAAAGAGGCGCTGCTAAACCGTGATAACGGCAGCATTTGTGAGGCGGATTGTACTCGCAACGTGCGGTTGGCGGTCAGTTCGTTGCCTCGGCAGTCTCCGATCGCCCGCGCCGACTACCACGGTACAGCTTCGGAGAACAACGAAACACGCGCCGGAAGATGCGGTTGAAGAACGAGATCTGGTTGAAGCCGCAGGCGAGCGCGATCTCCATGATCGACTGGTCGGTCTCGACGAGTTGGCGACAGGACGCCTGCAACCGGACGTGGGATAGAAAGTCGCTGAAGCTTTTCCCGGCATGTTTTTTGAATTGCCGGGAGAAGGTCGCTTTACTCATGTGCGTCAGCTTCAAGAGTTCTTCGAGCCGAATTTCGTCCCGGTAGTTGGCCAAGAGATAACGGACGGCGTCGCGCATCGCCTCTTGGTGACCCGCTTCTGTGGGAAGTGAGAACGAACGGGTTGAAAGCAGGGTTTGTTCTCCCGCTGGCGCTCTGTGCATCAGGCCGAGGAGCAGCAGCAACGCGCCCAAACGTTCCACGCCATCGGACTGCGCGAGTTTTTGCAGTTCGGCGACGACGAGCGTGGCCGTGTGGCCGGTGTAGCGAATGCCGCGTCCGGCACGTTTGAACAACGCGGCCAGCGGTGCCGTTTCCGGAAACGCCCAAAAGGGATGGTCAGGCGGAAAAATCCACTGCACCGCGAAGCCGCTGGAGGCACCGTAAAGGTGCCAGTAATGCGGGATCTTCTCGCCGAGCAGGACCACGTCGCCTGGGCCGAACGAGCCGATGTGGTCGCCGACGAAACGCGTGCCGCCGCCCGTGACGAAACACGTAAGTTCCATCGCAACATGATAGTGCCAATGCAGGCCCTGCCCGCTGATTCTTTGGACTTTTCCTAAACCGATCAATGCCTCGACCTTGCCTGGATTTTGCCACCAACGAATCACACGAAAAGAATGCCCGCCCGGAAACTGGATTTGTTCGTGACTGCCCACCATGACATCTTTATATCATCGTTCTGAGTCGGAAAAACCTGATTTTGAGATGATAGTAGCAGAAATCGAGACGTAAGGCGTAGAACGCTGTCAGAGGTGGTGTGAAGCTGGCCGTGTGACTTCCCCCACTACCTACCGTTTTTCCTTCGGTCCCTGGAACATCAGCGAAGGCAACGATCCATTCGGTCCAGAGATTCGCGCCGCTTTCCCGCATGAAAAGAAGCTCGCGCTCTTCCGCACGCTTGGCTTCGAGGGCGTACAATTCCACGACGATGACGTGGTGCCTGGCCTGGACGAATGCACCCCCGGGCAGATGCTTCGCCGGGCGGCGGAAGTGAAGACGGCGCTGGACGACGAAGGACTGATCCCGGAGTTTGTCGCGCCACGGCTATGGTTTGCCGCGCAAACGGTGGATGGTGCGTACACGGCAAACAGCGCCGCCGACCGCGCATACGCGCGGGACAGGACCCGGAAGTGCATCGACATCGCACGAGCACTCGACTGCAAGGCGGTCGTGCTCTGGTTCAGCCGCGAGGGCACTTACATCCGCGAGGCCAAAGACCCAAAGCTTGCTTACGTGCGACTGCTGGAATCGATCAACGCGATGCTGGACTACGATCCCGAAATCGAAATCTGGATTGAGCCGAAGCCAAACGAACCAACGGACCAAGCCTACGTGCCAACGGTCGGGCATGCGGTTGCCCTTTCCTACGCGTCAAAGGCTCCCCATCGGGTGAAAGGTCTGATCGAAAGTGCGCACGCCCTGCTCGCCGGCCTTGATCCCAGCGACGAGATGGCCTTCGCGTTGGCGCACGACAAGCTCGGCAGCGTCCATCTTAACGATCAGAACGGACTCAAGTACGACCAGGACAAAAATTTCGGTGGGGCCAACCTGCGCGTGGCCTTCAACCAGGTGCGTGTGCTGGAGGAAAACGGCTACGGTCGTCGCGGAGAATTCGTCGGACTTGACATCAAGGCGATGCGCACCCAACGCGGCAGCCCCGTCACCGAACATCTCAAAGCCAGCCGCGAACTGTTCCTCCTCTTGGTGGAAAAAGTTCGCACCCTCGACCGCGCGCTGGTGGAGCAGTTCCGCGACGCGCGCGATTACGAAGCGCTGGAACTCTACGTCTTGCGCCACCTCATGGGCACGAAGCCCTGAGCAGCGCCGCCGCGTTGCCAACCCTTCTACCAAATTGGCCTTCCTCCCTTGAAAACTTTCCGTCTCAACCGTCTTTTCCACCCGACCTCCGGCCGCTGCTTCGACGTGGCCGTCGACCACGGGTTCTTCAACGAACGCACGTTCCTGGGCGGCATCGAGAACATGGCCGCGGCCGTCCGCACCCTCGTCGAGGCCGCGCCGGACGCCATCCAACTCACGGTCGGGCAAGCGCCGCTCCTGCAATCATTCCAGGGCCGCCACAAACCTTCGCTCGTGCTGCGCACCGACGTAGCCAACGTGTACGGCGTCGAGCTTCCGCGCGCGCTCTTTAGCCGCATGATCGCCGATCCGGTCGAACAGGCCCTCCGCCTGGACGCGGCCTGCATCGTGGTCAACCTCTTCCGCATCCCCGACCAGCCGGAAATCAGCGACCAGTGCATCCAGAATATCCTGACGGTCAAACCCGCCTGCGACCGCTACGGGATGCCGCTGATGATCGAGCCCCTGGTCTTCCAACCCAACGCGAAGGCTGGCGGCTACATGGTGGACGGCGACCCGGACAAGATCCTGCCGCTCGTCCGCCAGGCCGTCGAACTCGGCGCGGACATTATCAAGGCCGATCCGACCGACGATCCCGGTATCTATCATCGCGTCGTGGAGATCGCGGGCCGCGTCCCCGTGCTGGTGCGCGGCGGCGGCCGGGCTCCCGACGAGGAAATCCTCGCCCGCACCGAGACCCTCGTCGCTCAAGGGGCCGCTGGCATCGTCTACGGACGCAACGTCATCCAGCACGCTAATCCTGCCGGCATGACTCGCGCGCTGATGAGCATCGTCCACGACGGGGCGACGGCCCAAGAGGCCGCCAATTTCCTTCAATAACCCTCCTCCCTCATGACACAAGAGACTGTTCGGATCGGCATCATCGGCGGCGGGTTGATGGGCCGCGAGGTGGCCAGCGCGTTCGGACGCTGGTTCGTATTGAACCAGTTCCCGGTGAAGGCGGAACTGACGGCCGTCTGTGATTTGTCCGAACCCGCCCGGGAATGGTTCCGGCAGGTTCCGACCGTGCGGCTGCTGACCGCCGACCACCGCGAGCTGCTGGCCAGCCCGGAGGTGGACGTGGTGTACGTCGCCGTGCCGCACCACCTGCACCAAGCGATCTATCTGGACGTGCTGGCGGCGGGCAAGGACCTGCTCGCGGAAAAACCTTTCGGCATCGACCTGGCCGCCGCGCGTACTATCGCCGAAGCCGCCGAGCGCAGCGGCCGATTCGTGCGCTGCTCCTCGGAGTTTCCCTTCTTGCCCGGCGCGCAGCGCGCTTACCACCTCGCCCGTGGCGGCACTTTCGGCACGCTGCTCGAAATCCGCTCCGGTTTCCATCACAGCAGCGACCTCGACCCGCAGAAACCCGTCAATTGGAAGCGGCAGACGGCGACGTGCGGCGCGGTCGGCGTGATGGGCGACCTGGGCATACATGCCGTCCACGTGCCGTTCCGGCTGGGTTACCAACCCAGGAGCGTGTTTGCGCAGTTGCAGAAGGTGTACGGCACGCGCCCCGACGGCCGCGGCGGCATGGCGGTCTGCGACACCTGGGACAACGCGCTGCTGCACACGGAGACGGTCGTGGATGGCGTCGCAGTTCCCCTGCGCTTCGAGACCAAGCGGCTCGCGCCGGGCGAGACGAACACGTGGTTTCTCGAAGTCCTTGGCACCGACGGCGGGGTGAAGTACAGCACGAAGGAGCCAAAAACGCTCTGGACGTTCACACGCGGCAAGGAACAACTCTGGCAGCGCACGGACCTCGGCTTCCACGGACCATTCCCGACGATCACCGGCGGCATCTTCGAACCCGGTTTTCCCGATTGCCTGATGCAGATGTGGGCAGCTTTCCTGGCGGAACGGGCCGGCAAGCTCGGCGACCAGTTCGGGTGCGTGACGCCCGCGGAGGCCGTGCGCAGCCACGAACTTTTCGCGGCAGCCCTCCAGTCCCACGACGAACAACGTGCCATTGCTCTTGGCTAGAATACCCGCAAGTCACCAGAGATCGGAAACGTACCAACCATCTTCTCAGCATTCCTATGACCTCCCCCCGAGGCATCCTAGCCGGTGGCAACTGGATCGTGGATCAACTCAAGATCATCGATCGGTTCCCCCAACAGGATGCTCTTTGCAGCATCTTGGACGAAGCCACCAGCAACGGGGGCAGCCCGTTCAACCTGCTGGTTGACCTGGCTGCCTTGGTGGCTCCGTTTGCGTTGTCCGGCGTCGGGTTGACGGGCTCGGATGAAGCGGGGCAATGGGTCCGCGAAACTTGTCGCGCCCGCGGCATCGACACGTCGCGTCTGGGAGTCCGTGCAGATTCGCACACTTCTTACACGGACGTGATGACCGTGCGTGATACCGGTCGGCGCACGTTCTTTCACCAGCGCGGCGCCAATGCGCTGCTCAGCGCCTCGCACTTTGATTTCACCGGCTGCTGTGCCAAGATTTTTCACTTGGGATACCTCCTGTTGCTTGACCGTTTGGACGAGGTCGATGCGGAGTTTGGCACCGTGGCGGCGCGGGTGTTGCATCGTGCGACGCAGGCAGGCTGCAAGACCAGCGTGGACGTGGTGAGCGAGGACAGCGACCGCTTCGCGCGCTTGGTCCTGCCCACCTTGAGTCAGGTGGACTATTGCATCCTCAACGAGTTCGAGGCGGAGCGCACCACGGGCATCCCGATCCGGCAGGGCGACGCGGTCGACGAGGCGGCGCTCGCGCAGGCTGCCCATCGTCTGCTGGCGGCAGGGGTGCGCGAGTGGGTCATCATCCACCATCCCGGCGGCGCGTGTGCTCTGGGACGCGACGGGAACCTGTGGCAACAGGGCAGCGTCCGCCTGCCGCCCATGAGCATCGTGGGTACGGTCGGCGCGGGTGACGCTTTTGCGGCAGGTGTGCTCTACGGACTGCACGAGGAAAAAGACATCTCGACGGCACTGCGCTACGGCGTGTGCGCGGCAGCGGCCTGCCTGGGTGCCGTCGGTTCCTCCGATGGTGTCCGCCCGCTGGAGGAATGCTTGGAATTGGGCCGACTCCACGGCTTCCGCACCTGACACGTCCCCGCGAACGGTTCCCCCCATGAATCCAACCGACCTCTCCGCACAAATCGCCTGCCGGTTCCCGTCGCTGGCCTGCCTGCGCGAGCCGGAGGACCTCCTGCCGTATTCCTTCGACGGCACGGCGGCCTACCGGCAGATGTCGGCGGCCGTGGTCTTCCCCACCAACGCCCGGGAGGTTGCCGACCTTATCCGGTGGACGGCACAGGAGGGTGCACCGGTGGTCACGCGCGGCGCGGGCACGGGCCTGAGCGGGGGCAGCCTGCCCACGGTGGGCAGTCTGGTGCTCTGCCTGACGAAGATAAACCGGGTACTGGAGGTGGACGCGCGCAACCTGACGCTCCTGGCCGAAGCCGGGGCGAGCACGGCCGACGTGGCGCAGGCCGCGGAGGGCGCGGGGCTTTTCTACCCGCCGGACCCTGGCTCGATGAAGGTTTCCACCATCGGCGGCAACGTGGCCGAGAACTCCGGGGGCCTGCGCGGACTCAAGTACGGCGTGACCCGGGACTACATCATGGGTCTGGAGGTGGTGCTGCCCGACGGCGAGCTTGTTTGGCTGGGCAACAAGTGCGTGAAGGACGTGGCCGGCTATTCGCTGAAGGACCTCTTCATCGGCAGCGAGGGCACGCTGGGCATCGTCACCAAGGTGCTGCTGCGGCTGCTGCCCAAACCGGCGGAGAAAAAGACGCTCCTCGCCACCTTCGCACGGATGGACGCCGCCGCGGCCACGGTCTCGGCGATCATCGCGGCGCGGATCATCCCGTGCACCCTGGAGTTCCTGGACCGGATCACCATCGGGTGCGTGGAAGATTTTGCCCAGGTCGGGCTGCCACGCGACGCCGAGGCCATCCTGTTGATGGAAACCGACGGCCACCCCGCTGCCGTGGAAGACGAGGGCCGGCAGATGGAACGGATCGCCCGGGAAAACGGCGCCACGAGCGTGCAGATCGCGCAAACAGCCGAGGAGGCCACGCGGCTGGCCAGCGCACGGCGCACGGCGTTTTCCGCCCTCGCGCGCGTGTCGCCCACGACCATCCTGGAAGACGCCACGGTGCCGCGCAGCGAGTTGGCGCGCATGATCAACTTCATCCAGCAGACCGCCGCCAAACACCGCCTGCGCGTGGGCACCTTCGGCCACATGGGCGACGGCAACCTGCACCCGACGTTCCTCACCGACGAACGCAACCACGACGAGATGGGCCGCGTGGAGCAGGCCATGCGCGAGATCTTCGACTTCGCCATCGAACTCGGCGGCACCATCACCGGCGAACATGGCGTTGGGATGGCGAAGAAGCCGTTCCTGCCGAAAGCCGTCGGCGACGCCAGCCTGGGCCTGATGCGCCAGGTCAAACGCGCCCTCGACCCGGACAACCTGCTCAACCCCGGCAAAATCTTCGATTGACCCATGCAAAAGCCTCCCCCCGGTACGACCCGCGACGACCAACCCCGTAATGGGAAACAGGCGGGGCATCTCGCCGGCCTCGACTTCTCCGTGCTCCAGCAGTGCATGCACTGCGGGCTGTGCCTGCCGACCTGTCCGACCTACGACGAAACCCGGATCGAGCGCAACAGCCCCCGCGGGCGCATCGCGCTCATGCGCGGGATCGCCGAGGGCCAGCTCGGCGTCACCCCGGCTTTCGGAGAGGAGATGTACTTCTGCCTCGGCTGTCTCGCGTGCGAGACGGCCTGCCCGGCCGGGGTCCGCTACGGCGAACTCTTTGAAAACGCCCGCCCCGATGTCGAGGAGGCGGGGGTGCTGTCCGGCGGGAAGCGCCGCCTCGTGCGCGCGTTGACCCTACGTTGGGTTTTCACCCGCCCGCGCCTGCTGCGCCTCGTCGGCCGCCTGCTCTACTTCTACCAGGCCAGCGGAGCGCAGGCATTCGTGCGGCGCACGCGGCTGACGCGGCTGCTTCCGAAGACCCTGCGCGAACTGGAGCCGCTGACCCCGCGCGTGCTGCCGCGCTTTTCCGACGCGCTGATTGCGCCCGTCGAGAAGCCGGCCGCCGCCACCCACCGCGCCGGGATGCTCACCGGCTGCGTGCAGGACCTCACCTTTTCGGACGTGAACCGCGACACGGTCGACGTGCTGCTCGCCAACGGGTGCGAGGTGGTCACGCCGCGCGCGCAGTTCTGCTGCGGCTCGCTGCACGCGCATAACGGAGAGCTGGAGTTGGCGCGCGAGCTGGCCCGCCGGAACATCGACGCGATGGAACGCGCCGCCGGTTCCCTGGACAAGCTGGATGTCATCGTCACGAACGCCGCGGGCTGCGGCTCGCACCTGAAAAACTACGGCCACCTTCTGCCCGACGACCCGCGCTACGCCGCCCGTGCCGCCCGGTGGTCGGCCAAGGTGCGCGACATCCACGAGTGGCTGGCCGCGACCGGCTGGCGCCGGCCCACCGCCGAGACCCCCGTGAGCGTGACCTACCACGAGGCCTGCCATCTCTGCCACGGACAAAAGATCACCCGGCAGCCGCGTGCCATCTTGGAGAGCATCCCTGGCTTGAAGCTGACCGAAATGCCGGAGTCGACCTGGTGTTGCGGCAGCGCGGGCGTGTACAACCTCACGCAGCCGGAAATGTCGCAGACGCTGCTGCGGCGCAAACTCAAGAACCTCGCCGCAACCGGCGCGGGCGTGGTCGCCTCGGCCAACCCGGGCTGCACCGTGCAGTTGCAGGCGGGCCTGCGCGAAACGGGCAGCCAGGTGCGGGTGGCGCATCCCGTCTCGCTGCTGGCGCGCGCCTACGCCAAAGAAAAGGCGGAGCCCGGTTCGTGAGCAGCTTCCCGTCAGTCTCCCTCCACCAAATCAACCCTTCCACCACTCCCCTCATCCCATGACTCGACCCGTTACCCTGTTCACCGGCCAATGGGCCGACCTGCCCTTGCACGAACTCGCTCCGCTGGCCCGCCGGATGGGCTTTGCCGGCCTGGAACTCGCCTGTTGGGGCGATCACTTCGACGTGTACCAAGCCGCGCAGTCCCACGATTACTGCACCGGACGCTGGCATATTCTTTCCGAAGCCGGGCTGAGCGCGTTTGCCATCTCGAACCATCTAGTCGGCCAAGCGATCTGCGACCGGATCGACGAGCGCCACCAAGCCATCCTGCCGGCGGCGGTGTGGGGCGACGGTGACCCGGAAGGCGTCCGGCAGCGTGCCGCCGAGAATCTGAAGCTGACGGCCCGCGCTTGCCGAAATTTCCTCGACGCCAAGCCTACCGCGGAAGAAGCGAAGTTTCCGGCCGTGGTCAACGGGTTCACCGGTTCCTCGATCTGGCACGCTTGTTATGCCTTCCCGCCGACCAGCCATGAGTATCTCCAACGCGGTTACGATGACTTCGGCCGCCGGTTTTCGCCGATTCTGGAGGCATTTGACGAGGCCAACGTCAACTTCGCCCTGGAGGTGCATCCCACCGAGATCGCCTTCGACATCGCTTCCGCGCACCGTGCGCTGGAAGCCGTCAAGCACCACCCGCGTTTCGGGTTCAACTACGACCCGTCGCACCTCGGCTACCAGGGGGTCGATTACGTCAAGTTTTTGCGCGAGTTCAAGGACCGCATCTTCCACGTCCACATGAAGGACGCCTGGTGGGGGCACGGCAACGGTGACGCCGGCGTGTTCGGGGGGCACACCGACTTTGGCGACGGTCGCCGCTACTGGGATTTCCGCTCCATCGGGCGGGGAGACATCAACTTCGAAGAGATCATCGTCGCGCTAAACGACATCGGCTACCGCGGGCCGCTCTCCGTCGAGTGGGAGGACATCCGCATGGACCGTGTGCACGGCGCGACCGAGTCCTGTCAAAACGTCAAGAACTACGACTTTGTGCCGAGCGGACGCGCCTTCGACGCGGCCTTCGAGCAGGCCAAGCACTGACCAACAGCCTCTCCCCCACGACATGAAACGAAAACTCAGAGCGGGCATGGTCGGCGGCAGCCTCGACGCGTTCATCGGCAACGTTCATCGCATGGCCATGCGCCTCGACGGGCAAGTGGAACTGGTGGCGGGAGCCTTCTCCTCAAGCTCCGAGAAGTCTCGGCTTACAGGAGAGGGCCTCTTCCTCGACCCTCGCCGGGTTTACGCCGACTACCATACGATGGCCGCGGCAGAAGCGAAGTTGCCGGCGGAGGAGCGCATTGATTTTGTCTCGGTGGTGACGCCGAACCGGATCCATGCGGCCGTGGCCACAACCTTCTTGGAGGCGGGCTTCCACGTGGTCTGCGATAAGCCGCTGGCCTTCGACTTGCAGGAGGCCTTAGCCCTGCAAAGGATAGTTCATCAGACCGGCAGAGTCTTCACCCTCACCCACAATTACACGGGCTACCCCATGGTCAAGGAGGCGCGCGCACGGATCCGGCAAGGCGAACTCGGCGATCTTCGCAAGGTCGTGGTGGAGTATCCGCAAGGCTGGCTGAGCCTGCCGATCGACGCGCAAGGGCAGAAGCAAGCGGCCTGGCGGACGGACCCCCAGCAGGCCGGGGCCGCCGGTTGCCTGGGCGACATCGGCACCCACGCGGAGAACCTCGTCCACTACATCACGGGCTTGCAGATCGAGGAACTCTGCGCCGAGTTCACGACGTTCGTCCAAGGCCGGCGGTTGGAAGATGACGCCAATCTGCTGATCCGCTACCGGGAAGGAGCGAAGGGCGTCTTGTATTCCTCGCAGGTGTCGGCGGGCGAGGAAAACGCGTTGACGGTTCGCATCTACGGCACCAAAGGCTCGCTGGAGTGGAAGCAGGAGGAGCCCAACGAACTCGTCATGAAGTTCCTCGACGCGCCACGCGCGATCCTCAGACCAGGCAACGGCTACCTCAAGGCATCCGAAGGTCGCTTTACGCGCGTGCCGGCCGGGCATCCCGGAGGGTTTGTTGAAGCATTCGCCAATGTTTACCTTGAGGCGGTGCGTGCGATCAACGCAAAGATTCATGGAGAGGCTCTCCCGGACGATTGTGACTTTCCGACCATCGATGATGGAGTAAGGAGCATGTTTTTTCTCGAAGCCGCTGTCTGCAGTGCCAGCGCAGGCGGTTCATGGACTCGCCTAAAGTCTTTAGGCGACCTGGATAGCCCACACTACCACGGCTAGCACTGCCTCCGCGCAGCCGCCTCGCGCCAGACGAGGGCACTCGACCAAAACACGCCGTTGGCCGAGCGGCTTCCCTCTCTGGAGCCGTGATGCCTCGGGCATGTTCGAGCGCAACACCGGGTTAACAGTCAGTTGCGCCGCTAAGCGTGAGTGATGGTCTTGACGCTGATCATCAGGTGGCGTCAACGGTCCCGGAGTTTTACAAAGACTGCAGCACCCGGCAGCGATCCTCCAGTGCTCGGCGCGTCACTTGCGCTGCCGGGGCAATGAGATCAAAGCCGTGCGGCACGCCGGGATGGACGTGCAGCTCCACCGGCACGCCGGCCTCGGAGAGCCGGAGAGCATAGGCGATGTCCTCGCCACGAAAGAGGTCCAGGTCTCCGACCTCGATGTAGGCGGGGGCAAGCCGTGACAGGTCCTTCTGGCGCGCGGGGGCTGCGAGCGCGAGCCTGTCTTCGCTCCCTTGGAAGCCGTCGAGCAGCGCGCCCCAGCAGGTGGCCAGGAAGTCCTCGGACACCACCGACACGCGCGCGATGTCCGGGTGGACGATCTTCGGGCGATCATCCAGCATCGGGTAGATCAGGATCTGCTTGGCCAGCGGCACGCCACGGTTGCGCGCCAGGATGGCCGCGCCCGCCGCCAGTCCGCCGCCGGCGCTGTCGCCCATGACGGCGATCCGCCCGGCGTCCACCCCCAGTTTGCCCGCGTGCTCGACCAGCCAGCGCAGGGCGGCAAACACCTCCTCCACCGGTCCGGTCCCCGGGTTTTCGGGTGCGAGCCGGTAGTCTACCGCCAGGAACGGCACGCCGGTGCGCGCCACATAGTTCGACACGGTCGGATCGTAGAAATTCACGCTGGAGCTGATCATGCCGCCGCCGTGCGCGTAGAGCACGGCCGCTCCGGACGCCGGTGCCGCGGAGCGGTACCACCGCAGCCGCAGCGAAGCGTCCTTTGCCGCCGGCACAAAGTCCTCCGTGGTGACTTCTGGGGGCAACGTGCGCTTGGCCGTCACCGCGCGGTAAAAGCCGTGGTTCATTTCCCGGTAGCCCTTCCAGTCGCCGCGCGGCGGGGGCGGGGGGACAGGAGTACTCCCGAAGAGGTCTGACATGGCTTGCGTGATCTCAGGGTCGAGTGAATAGGTCATGCGTCTATTATCACAACGATCACTCCGTAATTACAAGGAGTATATTGCCAACATGAACCATCCGGTGACCAAGAAGCCGCCGTCACGACGGGCCGGGCGGCCCCGATCCTTTGATCGCGACACGGCGTTGGCCCAGGCGATGCGGACGTTCTGGAAACACGGCTACGAAGGGGCGTCCATTCCGAACCTGACCCGCGCTATGGGCATTACGCCGCAGAGCCTCTACGCGGCGTTCGGCTCGAAGGCGAAACTCTACCGGGAAGCGTTGGAGCACTACTCCATTGGAGTTGGCGCCTACGCCGCGCGTGCTCTGACGGAAGAGGCCGACGTGTTCGCCGCGCTTGCCCGGGTGCTGCGCGAGTCGGCAGAGTCGTTCACCGAAAAGATGTCGCCGCGCGGCTGCATGATCTCGCTCGAAATGCTGACCTGCTCGCCCGAAGGAGAGGCCCTGGCTGTACACGCAAGGGAACTACGTCGTGCGGCGGTTGCGCGGCTCCAGGCACGGTTGGAGAAGGCCACCCACGAAAAGCAACTCCCGAGCGGCGTCAATGCTGGGACGTTGGCACGATTGGTCTACGCGGCCGTGCAGGGCATGGCAAGCCAGGCGCGTGACGGAGCCGGCCGACAGGAACTGCTCGGGATGGGAGAGATGGCTCTCCAAAGCTTCCAGAGCTTGGTTAGTTTGCCGCCGCCGCGCCGGGATTCGAAGTCGAACGCGCGGGCGAGATGAGCGATCGGGTCGTCGCTGGCCTCTGGATGGTGCGCGTAAATCGGGTCGTGCGGCCGGAAAGCGCCTCGGTGAAACCAGACGTCGCGCATTCAACTGTCCGCACATGCGTTGATCGGCACGGCGGCATTGCGCCCGACCCCCCGTCGATGGATGGGCTGGGCGGAGGTCGTTTTGCCGTAGGCGCTTGGTGCGTTGGCGGGCGATTTCTTCCGTCTCCTGACGGAACCTCGTCAAGGATGCGGATGATCTCGTCGGCGGTTTCCGGACGTTTGAGCGTGCCGGTGTGCCCGGCGGGCATGATCAACTCACTGGCGGCTTGCGGCAGATGTGAACTCGCGTAGGACACCACGCCGTCGGTGGAGCGTTCCGGCGGACCGCCCCGCCCGCGGTTACCCAGAATGGAATGTAATTTCACCTCCGGGCGCATGGCGACATCGTTGATCGCGGCGATCAGGGGATCATGCGGACCGAGCGAATCGAGACTGGACGTGGGCTTGATCGATCCTCCCGCCGCCAGGGCGCGGCGGTTCTGGGAGATGATCCCGTCGATACGCCCACGCACGGCCCGCGGCACCCGCACGAGCATGCGACCGAGCCGACCCAGCACATTGCTGGCTAGGACGCTTCCCTGGTGCGGAGTGGCGATGAACACTGTCTGCGAGACGTTGGGATCGGCATGGTAGTAGAAAGCTCTCTTCGTGAGTTCACGCTGCCCGGGCGTCAGCTTCAGTTCGTCTAACCCCCGGCGGAAGAAATGGTGATAGTACCGGTCGCCGCCATCCGAGATTGCCAGTCGGCAGAGCAGGCCACCCATCGAGTGGCCCACCAGCACCGTGCGATGCAAGGCCGGATGCACCCCGTGCGGGTCGAGCTGGTGGATGAACCTGTCCAAGTCTTCGCGCAACAGCATGGCTGAGTAAACCACCGGCAAACTGCTGGGATAATAGAAAAACCAGACTTGGTAGTGGCTGCGCACCAGCGGATCACTTTCCAGGGCGTTGTGCAGATCGTGGAAATCGCTCGGATCAGAAATCAGCCCATGCACCAGCAGGAGAGGAATCTTGTCGGGCGTGGGTTTTTCCGACGCGTAGATGCCCGCGGAGGCGAAGTCCCGGCTCGCGCCGAGGAAGCCGCGTAGCCCGCGCCGCTCCGGGCCGATCCGCTGGTAAGCCACCGCCAGCGGCGTGCTGTAATCAGCGGCCAGAGGAGCGGTGCGGGCGGCGGTGCCGCCTACCCGTCCTGTGGTGTGAGGATCATAGAGATCGAGCGACAGGATGGCACGATCGCCCCCGCTGGCGGGACGAAACTGCGGGACAGCCGTCACCGCCCAGGCAATGCCTGCCACGGGTTTGGCCGGTTCTGAATCCGGGCCGTGCACGGGCGCGAGTGGTCGCAAAGTGCCGACACAAGGAGTACCCTGCCCGGACACGCGGGCAAAGCGCGGCACGCCCCGGACCACGTAGCGTTCGGCCGGGACGAGGGACCCAAAGAGCGACGGGTCCACCCCGCCCGGTCCGCTGCCAGTCCGCAAGCGCAACAAAACCGCGTCTCTCCCCGGTCCCGGACGCACGAGCAGATCGTGGCGGGGGGCGGCCAGGAGGGCAGGACCGTACACTTCGAGGAAGCGAGCGGTTGCATGCTGCCGCTCGTTCCTCTGCCCATCGTTGTCTGGGATGGTCGAACGGTGCGAATGAACCCCGTCCGGCCGCGCGAGGAGGTCTAGACAGAGTTGGGGTGATTGGATCGGCATCGGGGCCGCCCGGGTGCCATCGCCAGCCTGGAGGACGGCGGCCGAACCGGGTGGTGCCAATCGCGCGTTGAAATCCCGGGCGCAGCCGCTCAACCCCAATAACGCTCCCCCGAGAACGAGACCGCCGAAAATTTTGATCGTCCCGTTCGTTTCGTGCGGGCCAACGGTGAATGTGAGCGCGCAGCCGACGAATCGGCGAACGGTGCGGAGAAGCACGGCAGGCGCGCACCAGGCGCGCGCGCCTATTCGCTCATCAAAAATCCGTCGCCGGGGCAGGCGAGGCGCTGGTGCTGGGTCCGGCATCATTCGGGTCGGGACGACATAGAAATGCATCCGTTGCAGACGGGAGCAAGTCGATCTTAACACGTTCGGTGGCCGGACCGTTTCCCGAATGGTGCGGTGTGAAAGCCGATGCGAAAGCGAGACGTGCCGGGTCGCGCCCTGACTCGAAGTACAACCAAGGTCAAATTCCCCGGTATGGACGCGTCCACTAATACCTTTGCAGACAGAAAAATCGGGTTCAATCGGTCTTTCCTATTTGGAATACCGATGGACTAACATCGGCCCCGACCGAGGGGGAAGGCGCTGATCCGTCGTCCGCCGTTGCGGCACAAGGACCGGCAGTTCAAACGCTTGCTTGCGAAGGGATCTGCGCGCTGGCCGAACGCAACGTCGATGCAGAGTGGGACGCCAAAGCCCGATGGTGCCGACATCATCCGACCGTTTGAGTTTAGACCATCCGCATGAGCAGCAATCCTAGTGAACCATCCGTCGAGAACGCGCCCGGGGGACCGGACGTGCTCGGCCAGAAACTGGACCGTATCGCCGCCGCTTTGGAGAAGCTAAACACCCTTTCGGAACAGAAGGATAATGGAAAGGAAGAGGACAAGGAAGAAAAGAAGGGTGACGACAAAGGCAAAAAGGAGGGTGAAAAAGACAAGAAAGAAGGGGACGACAAGGACAAAAAAGAAGACGGCGACCAGAAGAAAAAGCCGGGCAAATTCAAGCGGTTCATCACCTCTCCACTGGGGATCATCCTGATCGTCGTCCTGCTCGCGGTTCTGGTCATCGCCGGTCTGGCCCTCTGGCATTACGAGAAGACCCACGAGAGCACGGACGACGCCTACACGACGGGCCACACCCACATGGTCAGCCCACGGGTGCAGGGACTGGTGCTCGAACGCTGGGTGGACGACAATCAGCCCGTCAAGGCAGGGGACTTGCTCATCAAGCTCGATCCGCGTGACTACGAGGTGTCGCTGGAACGCGCCCAGGCCAGTCTGGAGCAAAGTGAGGCGCAGGTGCTGCAAGCCCAGGGCCAGCTCTCCCAGGCGGATGCCGCCATCCTCCAGGCCAAGGCGCAGGTGACCCAGGCCCGCGCCGGAGCGGACCAAGCCGGGGCCAACTACCAGGTGGCAGGGGTCAATTATGGCCGCAACAAGAGCCTTTTCACCAAGGACACCCGTGCCGTCGCCCAGGCGGACGTGGACACGACCAAAAGCCAGTTCGACGCCACCCAGGCCGCCTTCAACGCCGCCAAGGCCAACGTCGAGGCCGCCGAGAGCAACCTCAAAGCGGCCGAGGCCACGCGCGAGAGCCGCGCGGGCGACCTGGTGGCTGCCAAGGCCGCCGTCGAAGTGGCGCGCAGCAACGTGGACAACGCCAAGCTGCAACTCTCCTACTGCTGGGTGCTGGCTCCAGTCGATGGCCGGGTGAGCCGCCGCACGGTGGAAGTCGGCCAGCAACTTTCTCCCGGCCAGGCCATCATGTCGATTACCCCGGACGACGTGTGGGTGTTAGCCAACTACAAGGAAACCCAACTCGAACAGGTGCGGGTAGGCCAGCGCGTCAAGATCGCCATCGACATGTTCAAGAAACACCCGTTCACCGGCCGGGTTGACTCCATCCAGAACGGCTCGGGCGCGACCTATTCCCTGCTGCCGCCCGACAACGCCACGGGCAACTTCACCAAGATCGTGCAGCGCGTGCCGGTCAAGATCACCTTCGACCACGACGACGGCCCGGGCAGCATCAAGGGCTTCGAGAACCTCGTGGTGCCGGGGCTGTCGTGCGAGCCGGTCATCGATCTTTCCAGTACGAGCGACCGTGGCCAGCGTGTGACGAAAGATCGGCCTGCCGCACCCGAAAGAAGTAGTCAGTAAGGCTTGGAAGATGAGATCGCCGTTGCTTTCTGATCACTTTCCGCCGCCGGTCCGCCGTGGCATCCCATGGTTTGTTCCAGCCAACCGCTGCTTCTCCCTGGCCGTCGCGCTACTGGTGCTGGCGGGCTGCCACGGCGTCGGTCCCGATTACCACGGGCCGCCGAAGCCGGAACAGCCTGATCCGAAGCGTTTCAAGAACGCCGGTCCCGGCGCCGGCCAGTGGAAGGTGGCTGAACCGCGCGACAAGGAAGGCCGGGGCGTTTGGTGGAACATTTTCCGCGACCCCGACCTCGACCGGCTGGAGGACGCCGCGCTGGCCAACAATCAGGATCTTCGCCTGGCGCTCGCACGCATCGACGAGAGCCGCGCCCAGACCCGTGTTGCGGCCAGCGACTTCTATCCGCACGCCGACTTCGACGGCACCTACGCCCGCGAGCGCATGAGCAACAACGAGCCCTACCAGCGCGGGGCGCTCGTCGGGTCGAACCCCTTGTCGGGCTTGGCCGGCGGCGCGGCGGGAGGAGTGAGCAGCGGTGGGACCAGCAGCGGCGGATCGCTCACTCTCACCCAGCAGCCGCTCACGCGCACCTTCAGCCTGTTCCGCACGCCCGTGGACCTGAACTGGGAGGTGGACCTCTTCGGCCGCGTCCGCCGCAACTACGCGTCCGCCCGCGCGCAGCACCAAGCGGTCGAGGCGGACTACCAGAACATGGCTCTGACCGTCACGGCGAACGTGGCGAACGAGTATTTCAACCTCCGCGCGATGGACACCGAGCGCACCGTCATCGAACGTACGATCAAGAGCCGGCAGGACGCCCTGTACATCGCGCAGGAACGCCTCCAGGCCGGTCTGACGGGCGAGTTGGACGTGGTGCGCGCCAAAGCCGACCTCGACAGCAACCAGGCCGACCTCGCCATGGTGCGCCGCACCCGCGCCGAACTCGAGAACGCGCTGGCAACGCTCGTGGGCCAGTCCGCGAGCACGTTCCGCTTCGCCAGGGACGACCTGGGCCGCGACCACCCGCCCCGGGTGCCGCCCGGGCTGCCTTCGGCCCTGCTGGAACGCCGCGCCGACGTGGCCGAGGCCGAGCGCGAACTGGCGTCGGCCAACGAGCAGATCGGCGTGGCGGTCGCCGCGTTTTTCCCACGGATCACCGTCACCGGCGCGGCGGGTTTCGAGAGTGCCACGATTCTGGACGTGCTCGATCCCGGCAGCAAGATTTGGCAGATCGGCCCGAGCGTGAGCATCCCGATCTTCGAGGGCGGGCGCAACGCGGCCAACCTGAAGGCGGCGCACGCGCGCTATGATCAGCAGGTGGCGCGCTACCGCTCGCAGGTGCTCGTGGCCTTCCAAGACGTGGAAAACGCCCTGGGCGACCTGCGCTACCTTTCCGAGCAGGCCGACGCGCAGGAACGCGCCGTCGGGGACGCCCGGCGCGCCTTGCAGCTCAGCCAGGATCAATATCGCCAGGGCGCGGTGACGTTTCTGGACGTGACCGACGCCGAGCGCACCCTCTTTGGCAACGAGCGCACCGTCGCGCAACTGCGCGGCCAGCGCATGCAGGCGTCCGTGCAGCTCATCAAGGCGCTCGGCGGCGGTTGGGGGGATCAACACACCGGGTTCCAGGCCCCGCTCCCTTCCTCCTCCCCGCACCCGTCAGCCAATTAGCCCATCTTCCCGCCCGGTCCATTCCATCCGCCTCCGGGCACCCACTCCTTCCCACGATGCCACAGGATTCCCAACAGATGGACGCCCGCAAGTGGGTCGCCGTCGCAGGCACGATGCTCGGCGCGTTCATGGCGGTCCTCGACACGCAGATCACCAACTCGTCCCTCGCGGACATTTCCGGCGGCATCGCCGCCACGCCCGACGAGGGTAGTTGGATCAGCACGAGCTACCTCATCGGCGAGATCATCACGATTCCGCTGACGGCGTGGCTGGGCGGCATCTTCACGTTGCGCTGGTATCTGCTGGGCAATGTTGTCCTGTTCCTGTTTTGCTCGGCCATGTGCGGAGTTTCCCACACGTTGGGCGAGATGATCGTTTTCCGCGTCGGGCAAGGCTTCACGGGCGGGGTGTTCATCCCGACGGCACTGACGGTCGTCGTCACCATGATGCCGAAAAACCTCCAGCCCGTCGGCACCGCCATGTTCGGGCTGACCGCCACGCTCGCGCCCGCGGTAGGCCCGTACATCGGGGGATGGCTGACCGACCGGGTGGGCTGGGAATGGAACTTCTACATCAACTTCATTCCTGGCATCCTCATGTTCGCCACGGTGGCGGCAACCATCCCGGCGGAGAAGACGCAGTTCGGCAAGCTCAAACAGGGGGACTACGTCGGCATCCTTTCGCTGGCGGTCGGCCTCGGTTCGCTGGTGGCCATGCTGGAGGAAGGTCAGCGGCACGACTGGTTCGGCAGCCCCTTCATCCGCAACTGCGGCATCCTGGCGGCCATTTTTGTGCCGATCTTCATCGTCTGGGAACTTTTCGTGGCCAAGGAACCCTTGGTCAACCTGCGCCTGCTCGGCAGTCGCAACCTAGCGGTGTCCACCCTGCTGGGCTTCGTGCTGGGCCTGGGCTTGTACGGCTGCGTGTACCTGATCCCGGAGTATCTGAGCCAGGTGCAGAACTACAGCCCGCTACAGATCGGTGAAACTCTCATTTGGGTCGGCGTGCCGCAGATTTTCGTTTTTCCTGCCTTGCCGTTCCTGATGAAGAAGGTGGACATGCGGCTGCTGATTTTTCTCGGCTCGCTGGTCTTCGCCTATAGTTGTTGGCTCAACGTGTACATGTCGCCGGATTATGCCAAGGACCAGTTCATCTTCGCCAACATCATCCGCGCCTTCGGCCAGCCTTTCACCATCGTGCCGGTGACAGCCCTGGCGACGGCGACGCTCGCCCCGAAGGACGCGGGGGAGGGCTCGGCCATCTTCAACATGTTCCGCAACTTGGGCGGCTCGTTCGGGATCGCGCTACTCTCCACCATCACGCAGCGGCGCGAACAGTTCCACGACTTCCGCATCGGTGAGCGCGTGACCGCCTACGATCCGATCGTGCAGGAACGCGTCGCCGCCATCCGGTCTTACTTCGTGAGCCAGGGCTTCGATCCGGCGCGGGCCACGTTTCAGGCGCTCAAGGCCTTGCAGTTGACCGTGCGGCAAAGTTCGTATGTTATGGCTTACAACGATGCTTTCCTAGCGGTGGCGGTGGGGTTGGTCATCGGGGCCTGCGCCGTCTGGCTGTGCAAAAAGCCCGACCCGAACGCGCAGGTCGCCGCCGGCTAAAGGTTTGGCGGAAGCCAATCTTTCCCCAGCCGGCGCACCGTTGACGCGAACGTCGATCCGGTGATATACATCGCATTTCCGTGGGCGCGTATGGAGTTCTATCATCTGCGTTACTTCGTGGCGGTGGCCGAGTCGTTGTCTTTCCATCGCGCGGCCGAACGCTTGAACATGTGCCAGCCGCCGTTGAGCCGACAGATCAGAATACTCGAAGCGGAGATCGGCGCGCGGTTGTTCGAACGCAGCCGGGGCAGCCGGGTCTCGCTCACCGACGCAGGCAAGATTTTCCTGGCCGATGCCAAAAAGATGCTGGCTGCCCCCGAGGCTGCCCGACAGCGCGCGCGGGAAGCCTCCAACGGCACGCACGGACAACTGGTTCTTGCCTCCCAATCGGCCGTTACCATTGCAGTGCTCGGCCGCTGCCTGAGGGCATTCCGGCAGCGACATGCGAAGGTGAAAGTTTCGTTCCTCGACCTGAACGCTTCCGAGCATCCCGCCGCACTCCGGGCGGGGCGGATCGATGCGGGCATCACCCTCAGCTTCGACCCGGAAAAGAAGGAAAATTTCGAGTTTGTACATCTTCTCGACCTCCAACTCGCGGTCGTTTTCCCTCCCGAGCACCGTCTGGCCAAAGAGAAGGGAGAGATCGACATCCACGAACTAGCCGAGGAGGTGATCCTCTGTCCGCATGCGGAGAATTCTTCCTGCTACGCGGTGTGCCTCGAAGAGCTTTTTGCCAAGGCCGATTTCGAACCCCACGAGGTGCGGCAGGTAGACGGCATGGACAACCTCGTGAGCATGGCCATCGGCGGCTATGGAATTGCCATTCTGCCCAAACTTGCGCATGCAGAGTTGGACCCGGCCATGGTGCGGGCCAGACCTTTGAAGGCGCTGCATAAACCCTTGCAGTTGGGGCTGTGCACCTTGCCGAGAAACCCTTCGCTCGCGTTGCAAAACTTTCTGGTGGTCGTCCACCGGGTCTTGAAGCAATCCGAGCAAGATCGGTGAGTGCAGATGCCTAGGGGGCACGCAACGGCAGCCGTCTACGCCGAAGGACAGTGGCGTGAACGAACCACTTTTGGCAACATAAATTAGTGTCCGTCCGGGGCACCGTCTGCCGAAGTTGATTGTGCCTTTGCTCGGTCAGGCAGCATTTGTTGCTCGGCGATCGAAGGAAAGCTTCGCGCGCAACTCCGCCGACTGGCTGGACAGAGCGCGCATCGCGAGCGTCAATCGATGTTTGACGGTGCCGAGTGTAATCCGAAGGTGTGTTGCGACTTCACGCTGACTCATTTCCATGAAATAGGTCAAAAGGACGACCTGAACCTGTTCGGGCGGTAAGGCGTTGATGATCCCGAGTAAGATCCTTCTTTCGTCCGCCATCGTCGTCTCGACGTGGGAAACGGTGCTCCCGGAGTTGCCGAGTACGAATTCGATCCGCTCGAATTCCTGTCTGACCGCTTCGTGGCGGGTGATCCTCCGGCGGATTTTGCGGTGACGATCGATGGCGCGACGCTCGGTCAAAGCACCGATCCAGCCACGCAATTTTCCCCGGCGCGGATCGTAGTTGCCCGCTCGATTCCAAAGTTCGAAGAACACATCCTGCGCGACTTCTTGCGCATCGTCCAGGTCGAGCAAAATGCCGAGGGCGACATGCATCACCAGTCCTTGGTAGCGAGCGTGTAGACATTTTAAAGCGTTGGGGTGCCGTGCTTGTACGCGCTGCATCAACACCTCATCATCACATTCCTGTTCGAGTACGGTGCCCGAGCTTGGTGGATCGAAGTCGGTCCCCGTGTCAACATCTACGGCTATCCCGGCATCCGATGGATAAATACTACTTTGGATCATCGCCGCCAGGGCCCTGTCACCGTTTTTCATCCGTGGTTGCCACGCTGGTGGGCATTAGGGTGATGGGCGTAGCAGACAACGGCTTGGAACCTGGCTGTGGGTGGTGCAAGGCATTGCCGCCGTCCTGCAAGCCGGTGATCAAGCGCGAACCTTTGTAGAAGCTGAAATAATTCCAAATCCAATCCGCCATTACCACGAAGCGATTGCGAAATCCCACCAGGTAGAAGATGTGGATGCCCGCCCACGCAATCCACGCCAGGAAGCCGCCGAAGCGCACGAAGTTCAGATCAGCCACCGCCTTGTTGCGTCCGATGGTGGCCAGGCTGCCTTTATCGACGTAGTGGAAATTCATGGGCCGCCCGCCCGCGAGAGTTTCCAGAACATTGCGGGTCGCGTGACGGCCCATCTGCATGGCCGCAGGACTGACCCCGGGCAGGGGCTTGCCCGTCTGATGGGTGAAGCAAGCCATGTCTCCGATGACCTGGATTTCCGGGCGGCCGGGGATGGTCAAATCCTCGTTGACGATCACCCGGCCCGCCTTGTCGATAGGCACGCCCAGGGTCCCGCCCAGTGGCGCGGCGGCGTTGCCTGCCGCCCAGACCACCGTGCGGGCCGGGATGAACTGTCCGCCTTTGATCTCGACGCCCTCGGCGGTCACGTTGGTCACGTGAATCCCTTCGTGGACCTCCACACCGATGGATTCGAGTTGCCGCTTCGCGCTCTCGGACAAACCCGGCGCGAAGCCGGCCAGGATGCGCGGTGCGCCTTCGATGACGATGACCTTCGCCTTGGCGGTGTGGATACGGCGGAAATCGCGCGTCATTGTATGCCGGGCGATCTCGCTGATGGCCCCGGCCATCTCCACGCCGGTGGGCCCGCCGCCGACGATGACAAAGGTCATCGCCGCGTTGCGCTCCGCTTCATCGACGGCTTTCTCCGCGATCTCGAAGGCCCTCAACATGCGGGTGCGGATCGACACCGCGTCCACGATATTTTTGAGTCCCGGGGCGAATTGCTCCCACTCCGGGTTGCCGAAGTAACTATGACGCGCACCGCACGCAAGGACGAGGAAATCGTATGGCACGACCAAGTCCTCCGTGATGACCCTCCTTGCCTGCACATCGATCTGTCGCACCTCGGAGAGCACCACTTCCACGTTCTCCTGGCGACGAAAAATTTCCCGCAGCGGACGCGCGATGTCGGAAGGAACGAGTCCCGCCGTGGCCACCTGGTAGAGCAGGGGCTGGAAAAGGTGATGGTTGCTGCGGTCGATGAGGGTCACGTCGACCTCCTCGCCCTTGAACTTTTTGACGGCTTCTATGCCCCCGAAGCCGCCGCCGATGACGACGACCTGCGGTCGCGCGGCCTGAGCGGAAGCCGACCGCCCGGGGGTTGAGTCCCCGGGCAAATCGGTACCGGGTTGGTTAGTGTTTTCAGCCATGATCCGCAGCAAGCGCTATGTGATGAGCGGTGAGATGGACGCCGATCTTAGAAAACTTGCCGATGGACGGAAAATACTTTCTCGGTTCCGTTTACATGCCTGTGGAAGTATCAACGGTGTGTTTTGTTGGTGAACCGACCTGCGGGTAAGACACTCCACCAACCCCCAATTCGCCCTGATACCTTTGGAGGCACCGGAGGCAGACGCATAAAGTCATTCCAGAAGCAAAACGGCAGTATTAACATCCGACCTTTTCATGAAGATTGAAGACTATGGCCTGATCGGCGACACCCAGACCGCCGCGCTCGTCGGCCGAAACGGCTCCATCGACTGGCTCTGCCTGCCGCGCTTCGATTCGGGCGCGTGTTTTGCCGCGTTGCTCGGCGAGGAGAAACACGGCTTCTGGCAGATCACGCCCGCCGGAGAGATCAGGTCCACCCGTCGGCGCTACCGGCAGGACACGCTGGTGTTGGAAACCGAGTTCGAGACGGCGGACGGCGGTTGCGCGCGCTTGGTCGATTGCATGCCTCCGCGCAAGACGTACCCCAACGTGGTGCGCCTGGTCGAAGGCGTGCGAGGACGGGTGAAGATGCGCATGCGCCTGGTGGTTCGCTTCGATTACGGTCACATCGTGCCCTGGGTCAAAGAGGACAAGGAGCCGAATGGACTCTCGTTGGTCGCGGGTCCGGACGCCCTGATCCTGCGCTCCGGCATCAGGGTCCAGGGCGAGGAGTTGACCAGCGTGGCCGAATTCGAGGTGAACGCAGGCGAGACCGTGCCCTTCATGCTGAGCTGGTATCCTTCGCACGAGCCGCCGCCCGCTCCCCTCGACGCCGGGCACGAGGTCGCGGCCACCGAGTCTTGGTGGCGCGGGTGGATCGGCCGCGCGACCTGCCGCACCGGCGAATGGAACGACGCGATCCGGCGGTCCCTGGTCACGCTCAAGGCGCTGACCTACGGACCGAGCGGCGGCATCGTGGCCGCGCCGACCACCAGCCTACCCGAGCAACTCGGCGGCGGGCGCAACTGGGATTACCGTTTCTGCTGGCTGCGCGACGCCGCCTTTACCCTGGATGCCCTGCTCGGGGCCGGGTTTCTCGACGAGGCCGGTGCCTGGCGCGACTGGCTCTTGCGGGCCGTGGGAGGCGATCCGGCAGACCTGCAAATCCTCTACGGTCCGTTGGGCGAGCGCCGGCTGCCGGAGTTCGAATTGGCTCATCTCCCCGGCTACGAGGGCAGTCGGCCCGTGCGGGTCGGCAACGCGGCGGGAGGACAATTCCAGCTCGACGTGTACGGGGAAGCCATCGACACGCTGTTCCGGGCGCGTGAAGCCGGGTTAGTCGCCACGCCGGACCGCACCGATTGGCGCGTGGCCGCCAAGCTGCTCGAATTTCTCGAGTCGCATTGGCAACAGCCGGACGACGGGGTGTGGGAAGTGCGCGGCGAGAAGAGGCATTTTACCTACTCGAAGGTGATGGCCTGGGTGGCGGTGGACCGGCTTATCCGTCTGGCGGAACGGTTTCATTTGCCGACCGATCTCGGCCGTTGGAAGACGATACGCCAGACGATCCACCGCGAGGTGTGCGAAAAGGGATACCATCCGGGGATCGGCGCTTTCACCCAGTCCTACGGCTCCGAGGCCCTTGATGCCAGCATCCTGCGGCTGCCCCTGGTGGGTTTCCTGCCACCGGATGACCCGCGGGTGGTTTCCACGCTCGCGGCCGTCGAGCGGAAACTGTTGCGCGACGGGTTTGTCCTGCGTTACGTCACGGACAAAGCCGGGGCGGTGGATGGGTTGTCCGGCAGCGAGGGGGCGTTCTTGCCGTGCACGTTCTGGCTGGCGGACAATTACGGTCTCGTCGGCCGTCATGACGAAGCCCGTGCGGTTTTCGAGCGGCTGCTGGACCTGCGGAACGACCTCGGCCTATTGTCGGAGGAATACGACCCGCAGAGCCGACGGCTGGTCGGCAACTTCCCGCAGGCGTTTTCGCACGTGGCCTTGGTCAACACGGCCCTGCGCCTACAGAGGTAGAAATCTGTCTCGAGCGAGGTTCTAAACCTCACTCGCGCTTCTCCACCCACGACGCCCTCATCAAATTCCAGCGTCTCTACGCCTCGACTCAAACCTGACCCAACACTGAGCGACGTCGCAATCCGCCGCTAGGTGTACCGCACCGCCTAGACTCAGCGCAGCCCACCTCCGTTGCGGAGCATGATCCGCGTGCCACTGCGCCATTGGGCGCAGGGCGGCGCACCGTCGATTTTGAGCCGTTCCTTCCAATCGTCGAACATGTCTTGCTCGACGATCAGGTAGACCGCCTGCGAACGGTCCGCCCACCGGCGCAGGAACTCCTCGTCGGATAGATACAGCCCGCGCCCGATGCCGAGTTGGCGGGTGGCGAACTCGCCCGTTGGCGGCACGCCGACCCAATGAACCTCGCGGTTGATGTAGAAAAGGATGCTTGGATTATCGATTGGCAATCCCGCACAGGCCACAAGCGTGTCGGGCAGGGTATCACGGTGGGCGATCAGCGCGAGTTCCTTGAGGGAGAAATGGTCTTCGAGCACAACCAAGCCCCGCGCCGCGCATCCAAGCACGGCTAAGGTGACCACCGCAGTCGCCGATAGGACATGTCGCCAGCCGCCACGCACGGCCAGCGAGGTCGTCGCCACACCGCCAGCCAAGAACGCCACGCCCGTCATCCAGATGAGTGGCAGCAGTCGGACCCAAGATTCTGAGGAAATGCCGCTCACCGTGCCCGCAAGGGTATCGCGTAGAGCGGTCGGAGCCGCGACGGCGGGCGCAGTTGCCCACCGATGCAGCCAGACCGCTGTGCCGAGCGCCGCTCCCCCAAGCGCACCCAGGCCGATCCCTGGCAGGAGACGCGTCCAACTGGGCAGGGCGCTTTCCTCCGCTTCTGCCCAGGGCCGCGCCAGCCACAGCGCCGCTGGTCCCCAAGCCGTCATCAGGTAGTAGTCCTGCATCGACGAAAACACGAGGGTCAGCGCCGTCACCGCAAACCATACGACCAGCAGCTCCCGCGCGATCCGATCCGCGGCATCGGGAACCGACGTGCGACGCACGGCCAAAGCCGCCGGGATGAAAAATGTCCACGGCAAAAAGAACACAAGATGCTCCGAGAAGAACACGTACCACGGCACCTGGCTGCTGTCGGCGGGGTAACGCCGGTTGAAGACGTGGCCGAGTTGTTCGTTGAAGAATTGGTCGCGTAGAAATCCCGGGTAACGCCTTTCGACCGCCGCGTACCATGGCGCGAGCAACGCAAGGAAAAGCAGCGGCCCCGCCGGTCGCCACCACGCGCGCCATGCCGGCCGCGCGGATGGAAACCGCCACGCCAACACCGCCACGACTGTCAGCGGGTACAGCGCGCCGTGCAGTCCCTTGCACCCCACGCCCGCAGCCATGCAGAGCCACGCCGCCACGGCCCAGCGTCCAGCGCGGGCAGGATCGTCGCACGCGTGCAGGAAACACCAGAACGTCCACGTCAACGTCGCGGCGAGAAATGGCTCCGGCGCGATCAGGTGGCAGAAGATAAAGGTCCCGGCCATCGTCGCCAGGATCGTCGCCCCCGCCTGGCCTAGCGCCGTCCCGCCCACGCGCTGGCCGAGCAGAAAGACCCCCGCGAACCACGCCAGCGAGGCAAGCGCGTTGGGCAGGCGCGCGGCAAACTCGTTGACCCCGAAGACGCGCATCGACGCAGCCAACGCCCAGTACACGAGCGGCGGTTTCTGGAGGCGTGGCACGCCGTCGTTGGTCGGCACGTACCATATGCCGCGTTCGAGTTGACCACGGATGTCCGGCAGGTAGTCGGCCGGCCGGTCGAGCATCTCGCGCACGGCACCGGCGTACTGAGCCTCGTTCTGGTCGTAGAGCGCCGGTCCCACGCTGGCCGCCAGGTACAGGACGGCCACTAGGCACAACGGCAACCACGGCAGGACCGGATGTCGCACCGGCGGACGCGGGGCCAGTGCGCGCAGCGAATGCTGGACGACGGGAGCGAGCATGGGCAAACCAGTCACTAAAGAAACAATCGCCGTAGCAAATCAGATGTCTTGACGTAGATGGGTTGCTTGTAGCAAAAGTTTGCGCCTAGCTAGCTCCAAACGCGTTTTTATCGTACCCAGTGGGATGCCGGTGCGGGCAGCAATTTCTCGCTGACTCATACTTTTGAAGTAAGTTAGCTGTACCACTTCTCGTTGTTCTGGAGGCAGAACAGCCATGATGCGGCGAAGATGGTCAAGCAGATCGTGCAATGCCGGTTGATCGTAGTGAGTAGCCAAATTCTCTCCTGGATCATGATCGCCCCAAGCTCCTCTGCGAATAGTGTCCAGTCTGACTGTGTGAGCAGTAAAGCGCCGGTTTCTACGGATGTGGTCGACCGCTCGACGGCGCGCGATACAGATAACCCAACCCAGTACGGCACCTTTCTCGGGGTCGAATTTGGCGGCGTTGTTCCAGACGCCTAGGAACACATCTTGGATCACTTCGTCCACATCCGCCTCATTTGGCAGGAATTGAGCGACGATTTTTCTCAGCAGCAGACGATAGCGCCGGTAAAGTTTGTCGAGCGCAACCTGGCTTCCGACGGTGATTGCCCGTACCAGTGCCTGATCGATCATCGCTTCTTCGGGCGGACGGTTTAGAGGACGGAACTCCTCCGATGCGAAGATAGGAGATTCAGTTAGGAATGATTCTTTCATGGTTCCTACGTTGTTCCGCCTCGCCGTTTGTTCGTGTTGAACTAATGGTTTGTGTGACCACTCCCTTTCTTGTCGGTAATCAGTAATGATCATGCGCTGTTAACCCTTGGTGCAGGCAGTTGTTGGCAGCGAAAACCGACAGGAGATCAATCGTGCCCACGTATTTCAAACCAGTGAGAACTGCTCTCTGTCCAATGCTTCTGTCAACGCTAGCGATAGATCGCTGCGCGTGCGTAAATTATCACCTGTGTAGGTCGTCCAAGCCCGAATCACAAAGCTCGTGCTCGCGGCGTTGACAGCCGTGACATAAACCTCTGGCTGAGCTTTTTCCAACGCGGCTGCGGCCGCTTCCTTGAGGAGGGTCATCACTCTCCGCCGGTCGGGTCCGTGCGCGACATTCAAAGTGACTTCCACCGAGCCGCGCTGGTCCGAGTAGGTCCAGTTGGTGACCTGATTGGAGATGAGGTTGCCGTTGGGCAGGATGATGTCGGACCCCTCGCGCGTGCGCACCACGCTCGCCCGGATGCCGATGCGGCGCACCTCGCCCACGTTGTCGCCGATCTGGATCAGGTCGCCCACCTTCACGGGGCGCTCGAAGAGCAGGATGATGCCGGAGACGAAGTTGTTGATCACGTTTTGCAGCCCGAAGCCCAGGCCGACCGAAAAAGCCCCGGCTACCACCGTGATCTTCGTCAGGTCCACGCCAAGCGCGCCCAGTGCGACGAGGAAGCCAACGAGCAGGATCAGGTAATTGATCGTGGTCGAGATGGCGTAGGGCACCCCTGGCGCGAGCGTGAAGCGTTCATACACTTCCTCGTCCAAAACGAAGCGCGCCAGACGCGAGACCAGGATCGACAGCCAGAGAGCGATGCCAAAGCTCAACAGCCCGCCTAACGACAGTTCCACCGTACCCACGCGCAACGCGAAGCCGAGCACCCGGTGCGCCTGCGCCGTCAAGGGTATGCGCAGTTGAAAGACACTGAGGGTGTATAGAGCCCACGCCAGGATGCCAGCGCCTCGCAGCAGTCCCAACGTCTGGCGTTGGATCACGTCCCCGTGTTGACGCACGATGTGGGAATCCACCAGCGGACGTGTCCGCAAGGAGATTAACACCAGACCTTCCAGTATCCGGCGCAAGGCATACAGGCACAGCGCGAGATAAGCGCTCCGCAACGTGCCGACTCCCAGCAGCACACCCAACTGCACGTATCCCCAGGCGTTGCTGGTCAAAGCGGCTACCAGCACTATCGCCACTCCCCGGTACGCCCGCGCGAGCCAGCGTTTCGCCCCGACCTTGGCGGCCCGGCTCAGATGGATGCAGACGAGGATGGCCGCCAGCATTTCAGCGCAAAACAGCCAGCGATCAAGAAGAGAAAAGATCGCTATAGCCCGCCGCAATTGCTCCACCAGAAATAGTCCGCCCAACGCATAAAGCTCCGGCCGGAAGCGGACGTCGAGCATTCGGCGCAGAATGACGAAGACGGGCGGCAGCACCGCCGCGCCGACCAAGGCGTGAAACAAGTTAGGCGCGTCAAAGTAGGCCGGAGCGGCCACGAGGAACGAGAGTGCCGCCGCCGCCGAGATGGGAACCTCAAAGACTGGCATCGCCCGCTTGAGTTCCTGATTGCCTTGCACCCAAGTGTGCAGTCCTCCGCGCAGGGCAAGTATTCCCGCGAGCAAGGCCAGAAACACCAAGACATGAAGGGTGAATCGCTCCACGTGGCCGGACGCGTAGCGACCCAGAGCTTCCCTTTGCTCAGCAAATTTGTCCGGCTGCGCGACCTCCGCGCCGGAACTCTCCAGCGCCCGGGGTTCCCAGAGAGGAAGGCCGCTTCGCACGAACAACCGCTTGACCGCCGCTTCCATGGCTTGGTCCACGGCGGAGGCCCCAGCCGCGCATTGCGTCTCGACCCGCTCGGTTTGTGCCTGCATCTCCAGAAGACGCTCCCGAGTCCGCCGGACCCTGCGTCCGGCGGACTCGCACGCATCAAGGACATCGTGGATGATTTGGAGGGAGGCGGCAGGCGCGGCGGTTCCTTCCACAGCACGCTGGGTCGCTTGCCAGCGAGCCGTAATTTCCTGCAACTGGCGGTCGGCGGACTCGACCGGCCGGATCTGGCTGGCCAACGCCGTATCGAAATCCCTGCACGCCGCAAGGAGCTGATGCCAGTCAGCCTGTAGCTCACGCAAGACATCCAGCGACGAACCGTCGTTGGCAGCGTTCGTGTCGATGGTGAGCTGGCGCAAATGCTCCGAAATGTCCTGTAGACTCCGGTCGTCGTTGGCGGGCACGATCTGCTTGGCAGCAGCGGGCGCAAGAGCGGCGAGCTTGTCGAGCGCGGATCGTGCCTGGCTAGCAATCGCTTCGGGCGCGATGGCCGTCGTCGGTGTCGCACCGGGTGTCACCCCAGCTTGCGCGGGACTGGCGGCAACGACCGCCACCGGTGCGGCAGCCCATCCCAAAGCCGCCGTGGCGAGACAGCTCGGCCACAGCATGCAAAGCCAACGGAGGCGACCCGCAAGACGCCATGCCGCAGTGGAAACGCTCCTCGGGGCGAGCCTCATTGCGCGCCGGCATCCAGGACGTTGAAGCCCGGACCGCTCTGGACCGTGTCGTTCACCGGCTGATCGGTCAGCACAAGAGTCGTGCCCGGCGTCACGCTTTCGCGCAGGTGCGCGAGGAAATCCGGCGGGATTTCCAGTCGTTTGCGCAATTCGGTGATGTCCGGGGCCGCGCCGCCGTCCAGACTGCCCAGGGCATTCCAACGATGGCTGCCGTCCGGGTTGGCTTCGTCCAGCGCCGAGTAGACATGGTTGCCGTAGGAGCGGCCCGCGTCGGCCCCGCCGATGGCCGCACGCCCGATCTCCACGCCGTTTCGATAAACGTAGATCCGCCGGTCAGCACTGCTGAAAACGATGGAGACCGGGCCGCTCGCCGCCGCTGGCGGGTTCCAGGTTGCCCCGCCGGTCTTGGCATCCGGCGAGACGGCCGGCGGCGCGGCGGGGGCCATAACCCCCCCCCACAAAAAACCCCGGTAGGCAGCCCGTGCCGACCCC
>CALMAQ010000282.1 GCA_937859745.1 uncultured Verrucomicrobiota bacterium
GCCCAGCGTCAGGAACACCAGCCCGCCCGCCAGCGGCCACTGGTAACGCTCGATGGGCCGCCGCGCCGTGCGCGCGTCGATCTCGCCCGCCTTCAACTGGCTCAAGCCATCCTGGATGATCGTCCGCATCGCGGCGTCGCCGGTCGTGAAGTGCACGTAGAAACCATTGCCCGCGCGGGCGATCTCCGTCAACCCGGGCTCGTCGAGCCGGGTGCGCACGATCTTGCCGTCCTCGTCGCGCACGAAGTTGCCCTTGGCCGCGCCCGGCAGCGGGATCAGCGAGCCCTCGCTCGTGCCGAAGCCCACCGTGAACACGCGCACCCCCGCCGCCGCGGCGCGCCGGGCGGCCTCCACGCCGTTGGCCTGCTCGCCCTCCACCGTCGGCTCACCGTCGCTGAGCAGCAGGATCGCGCGGTTGCCCGCCTCGTTCTTGCCGAACGCCTCCATCGCCAAGTCGATGGCCCCGCCGAGGTTGGTGCCGCCTCGCGGGATCAGGTCGGTGTCCAGTTCGCCCACGGCGTCGAGCACGGCGTCGTAGTCGATGGTCAGCGGGGCCTGCAGGAACGCGCTGCCCGCGAACGCCACCAGCCCCACGCGGTCGCCCTGGAGCTGGCGGATGAGGTCCTGGATGGCGAGCCGTTCGCGCGCGAGCCGGTCCGGGGCCACGTCGGTGGCGAGCATGGACTTGGACACGTCGGCGACCACGACGAGGTCGAGCCCGCGCCGGTGGGTCTCGCGCGTCTCGAAGCCCCAGCGCGGCATGGCGGCGGCGAGGATCAGCCCCAGCAGCCCGGCGAGCAGCAGCGCGAAGCGCAGGCGGCGGCGGGCCGCGCTGCCGATCCCGGCGAGTTGCTGGCGCAGGCGCGGCGTCTGGATGAACCGCGCCAGCCGCCGGCTGCTCTGCCACTCCGCCCACGCGAACAACGCCCCGAGCGCGGGCAGCGCGAGCAGCGCCCAGAGCCAGAGCGGGGCACCGAAGTTCAGGTCGGAGGGCAGCATGGGAGAACTTGTCAGACACCGCGACCCGGCAGGCGGTTCGATGCGACGGCGACATTCTGCCTCAGGCCGGGGCTTCCGGCAACGTCTGGAAGCGGCGGGCAAGTTGGAAAAGCGCGACGCGGGAAAAGTTTTCCTATTGCCATCATCCGGCTCTCTCACCGCGATCCGGGATCAACACAAGTTTGCCGGAGAAAAAGTCTTGCCGAGCGATAAGCCACCGAATAAAAGCGATTTATCCATGAATGCTATTCCTCGATTTGTGCCGGCTCTGATGGCGGTGTTCATCGTGACTGTCACGGGCGCAAGGGCGGCAGTGGTCAGCACATTCAACACCGGGGACGAAGGTTGGTCGGTCGTCAGCTTCGGCGATCTTTCCAACAACAATTACACCGTGATTGGCACCTACGCCGCGACCTATTCGGCCACCGGCGGCAATCCGGGCGGTTACATCTCCGCCTTGGACCCGGACGGCGGAGATTTCACTTTCGCCGCGCCCGCAAAGTTCCTCGGCAACGAGAGCGCGGCCGTCGGCACCACTTTTTCCTACGACCTGAACTACCTGGACACCGTCAACTACCAGACGACGGATGTCATGTTCGTCGGCGCCAACGGCGAGAGGCTGCTCTGGGAGAGCAATCCTCCGTTCGTGCCGACCCCCGCCTTTGCCACGGTCTCGGTGGTCCTTTCGCCGTCGGCGCAGTGGCACGTCAACACGACGACTGGCGCGCTGGCGACCGCGGCGGACTTCCAGACCGTCTTCGGCAATCTTGCCGGTCTCTACATCCGCGGCGAATACGCCAGCGGCCCCGATAACACGGGCCTCGACAACGTCAGTCTCGTGCCCGAACCGGGCACCTGGGCGCTGCTCGCCATCGCGGGCGTGGCGCTGGTGGGCGTGAACCGTCGCCGCTGCCCGCGAGCCTCTGCCTGAGCGGCACTGGTGCCAAGCTGGGGGTCGTCTGCACGCTCCTGATGTAAAGGTGGACGCGCCAAGCTCCCAACCGGCCGCCGGACGCTGGCTGAGTTTGTCGAGCCGATGAGCGCCCCATCCCTCCCGAAATTGCGGTTCGCCGATCAAGCCGGTTGGTTCGCGTGGCTGCGGGAGCATCACGAGACCGCTCCCGGCGTCTGGCTGGAGTTTGCCCGGCAAAGCGCCGGGGTCTCGCTGCTGACGCACGCCGAAGCACTCGAAGCGGCGCTGTGCTACGGCTGGATCGACGGACAGACGAAAAGTCTGGACGACCGCTTCTGGACCCAGAGATTCGTGCCCCGCAAAGTCGGGAGCATCTGGTCGCGGATCAACCGCCAGAAAGCTCTCGACCTGATCGAACGCGGGCGGATGCAGCCCGCCGGTCTGGCCGCCATCGAACGCGCCAAGGCGAGCGGACGCTGGGACGCCGCCTACGATGCCCCCAGCCGCGCCACCGTCCCGCCCGACCTGGCCGCCGCCCTGCGCGCGAACCCGCCCGCCGCCGACTTCTTCGCCACCCTGAACGGCAAAAACCGTTACGCCATCCTTTTCCGCCTGCAAACGGCCAAAAAACCCGAAACCCGGGCCACGCGCCTGGAAAAATTCGTCGCCATGCTCGCCCGCGGTGAAACGCTCCATGGGTAACGCTGAACCGGCCCACATTCATCCTGCTGACGGGCTACATGCTTGAACTCCCGTCCGCTTGCCATCACCAGCGCGTCTTGGGCGAATCATTTCGGCTGCTCGCCCACCGAGCTTTTTCGGAGCCGCTTGGCGTCGTCACCCACGGAACCCATCTGGCTGACTGTTGCGTTGAGCAGCCCCCGCGCCTGTAGGCGCGTCGTGGACAAGGTAGGGCTGGGCGTCCCGCCCGGCCGTAGCTTTGTCAGGCAAGCATCGCCACACGGCCGACCATCGCCTGCTGGATGGCAGGGTAATTATTTGCATGCTCACTTTGCCAAGCAGCGCGCCGGGGCAGAAAAGCCACGGCCGGGCGGGACGCCCAGCCCTACCTTGTTCACGATGCGCCTGCCGGCGCGGGGGGGCAGCTCAGCGATCTTGCAAAGCGATGTGCACGCCACATCAACGGCCAAACAGTCCGGTCAGGAAAATTAACCCGACCCCATCTCAGGGCAGCCTTTTCCCCAGCGTCTGCGAGAACGCCATCTGCCCGGTCAGCAGCACGGCCCCCAGGCCCGCGAACCACGGGAACAGGTCGCGGTATTCGCGGTACTTGTTGACCTGCACGGTCGTCTTTTCGAGCTTGTCGATCTGCGCGTAGATGCCTTCCAGCGCCTTCGAGCTGTCGGCGCGGAAGAAATGGCCGTCGGCGATGCGCGCCACCTCGCTCAGCGCCTTCTCGCCGAACTCCGCCTGGATCGTCTGGTACTGCATCTCGCCCGTGAACGGGTCGCGGCCGACCGGGTACGGGGCCATGCCGTTCGTGCCGACGCCGATGGTATAAATCTTGAGCCCCAGGGCGCGCACCGCCTCGGCGGCGGTGTCGGGGTTGACGCGGCCCGCGTTGTTCTCGCCGTCGCTCAGCAGCACGATGATGCGGCTCTTGGCGTCGCGGTTTTTCAGCCGGTTGGCCGCCGACACCAGCGCCGTGCCGATGGCCGTGCCGTCCTCGACCAGGCCGATCTGCACGCGGTTTTCCAGGTTCTCGCTCAGCCAGCCGTGGTCGAGCGTGGGCGGGCTGACGAGGTAGGGCTGTCCGGCGAAGGCCAGCATGCCGATGCGGTCGTTGGGCCGGGCGTCGATGAAGCGTTGCGTGATCTCCTTGATGGCGTCCACCCGGTTGGCGCGGTGTCCGCCGATGGAGAAATCCTCGGTGAGCATGGAGCGCGACACGTCGAGCGCGATCATGATGTCGATGCCGCTGGCCTCCACGCGGGTGAACGAATCGCTCAACTGCGGCCGGGCCAGCGCGAGCACCCCCGCGGCGAGGGCGAGCGAGAGCCCCGCTGCCGACACCGCCCCCAGCCGCGCCGGGCGCGGGCGGCCGACGACGACCTGTGGGAGTTCGCGACGTTCTGCGC
>CALMAQ010000283.1 GCA_937859745.1 uncultured Verrucomicrobiota bacterium
GCCGCGACCGCGAGAGCGGCGCGACCACGACCATCACCGTGACCGCCCGCCGCCGTGCCGACGCACCGCTGGAAAGCGACTCGCATTGATGCTCTATTGTTCGTGCGCCGATGTACGTGCCCACCCATTTCAAGGTCGATGATCCGACGGAGTTGCGCCAGTTTATGTGCGCGCACTCCTTTGCCACGCTGGTGACGACCGGCCCGGACGGCTCGCCGTTTGCCACGCACCTGCCGCTGCTCGTCGAGGAGGACGGGCCGGGCGGCGCGCTGTGCCTGCGCTCGCACCTGGCGCGTGCCAACCCGCACTGGCGGCATTTTCTCGCCACGGACGCGGACACGCTGGCCGTGTTCCACGGTCCGCACGCGCTGGTCCACGCCGATTGGTACGATTCCGCGCCGAACGTGCCGACGTGGAACTACGCGGTCGTCCACGCCTACGGGCACGCCCGGGTGATCGAGGACTTGGAGACCACACGCGGCATCGCCTACCGGCTCGTGGCGCAGCACACCCCCGACATGCGCCCCATTCCGCCCGAGTACGAGGCGCGGCTGCTTGCCGCCGTGGTGACCTTCGAGATTCCTGTCGTGCGCCTGGAAGGCAAGCACAAGCTCAACCAGAACAAGACGCCCGCCGACCGCGAGAACGTCGCGCGCGAACTGGCCGCCAGCGCGGACGAGGGAGACCGCCGGACGGCGGAACTGATGCGCGCCAGAGACTGATCGTGTCGCGGCAAAAAGGTCGGGCGGGACGCCAGACCGCGCGACTATTTCACCCCCCCCGGCTTGGCGGCGGGCATCGCGGCGGGAGCCTCCACGTTGCCTTCTTCCAAGTAATCTTCGCCCCCGAAGCGGGTCACTTGAAGGTATTGCTTCCAGCCGTCCGTGGCAGCGGCCCGCCTTTCCGGGGCGGGGACGGGCGCGTGCTGGCCCCCGGCGTGCCGGAACGCTTCGTCGAGCACCCGCCCGTCGAAGGGCACCGTCACCGGCAGGCCCAGGATCGCCGCCACCGTGGGCGCAAGGTCCGCGTTGGAACTGGGGGCGTCGTCGCTCCAGCCTGCGGCGAAATCCGGCCCGCTGGCAACGAGCGTGTTGGGCAGGTCATAGCGGCTCAGGGAGGCGTGCGTGCCCCGGCCGGGAGGCGCGCCGCCGTCGCCGACGACCCCGCCCGGCAGCCCAGCGGCGTTGCGGTTGTCCGTCCAGCGCATCGCCACGGCCACGTCGGGCGCGTCGGCGCTGTCGATGTGCGCCGCCTGGAGCGGGAACGTCCCCGCCGCGCCGTCCCGGGTGAAGATCACCCCGGCAAAGTCGCTGCCTTGCAGGAAGCGCACGAGCCGGGCGGTCGTGTCCGCGTCGTGCCCGACCACGTACAGGTACACCGTGCCGCCGAGCCCGTTGACCACCACGTCGCCCGGCGCGGGCGTTTCCTTGAACTCGCGCGCGGCCCGGAACCCGGCGTCCGCGAGCAGCTTCGCCACGTCCACCGCCCGCTCGATGGTGGAAAAGCCGTGGTCGGACACCACGAACACGTCGGTCGAGTCGCGCCAGCCTCCGGCGTCGAGCGCCGCGAGCACGGTGGCGAGCAGTTCGTCGCAGCCGGCCAGCGCCTTGAGCGCCTGCGGCGACGACGGCCCGTTGCGGTGCTGGGTGTAGTCCGGGTCGCTCAGCCAGAGCACGGACAACTTCGGCAGGCCTGCCTTCCAGAGCGATTCCGCCAGCGCGCGGGTGGTCCAGCGGTCCGCGACCGTGTTCGGCCACTGGATGTCCTTGGGGAACGGCGCGCCGAGCACCTCCGCCAAGGTTTCGGCGGTCTCGGGCGGGAGGGTCCGGCCCTCAGCGAGCGTCACGGATTCGCCCGATTCCTTCTTGGGGTCGCGGTCGCCCCGGCCGCGATCCTGGAGCAGGACGACGCGCTTGGTGCTGGTGGTCAGCGTGCGCTCGCCCTCGGCCTGGAGCCGCTCGGCCAGAGTCGGGCGCAGCAGGTAGCGGCCGTTGCTCAGCAGGTCGCCCTTGCGGACCGTCTCGGGCAGTTCGGTTTCGACGGGCTTGAGCGGGTCGATCTCCGGCCGGTACTCGCGGTTGCCGATGATGCCGCTCGTACCCGGGTAGCAGCCCGTGGCCATGGCGGTGCCGTTGACCTCGGTGGAGGTGGGATAAACGGCGTGGTGCCGGGTGAAGAACACCCCTTCCCGGGCGAGCCGCGCGAGGGTGGGCGTGGCCTCCCCGGTAACGGAATCCGGCCGCAAGCCGTCCCACACGACGAGGACGACGTGGGTGGCCTGGCCGGGGTATCCCGGTGCCGCGTCCCCGCTCACCGACAAGGTGGCGGGACGATCGATATCCTGTGCCCCCAGACCCCCGGCGGACAGCAGGAAAGACGCGAGGATGGCGGCGGCGCGGCGGGGTGGGAAGTTCATGGAAGCCGTCAGTGAGTTGAACTCACGCTGGCGGCCTGTGCAAGCAGGTTCAAGGGAAGCCAGCCACCTTCCACCTTTACGTTACGTTGTCGGCGGGTTGACCGGCACGGAGGTCGGGGCGGCGGGCGGGGCGCTCGTGGCGGGCGCGGGGAACGTCGGATCGGTCGAGATCGGCGACGACGGCACCCCCGCCGGGGAGGGCACCGCAGCCGGGGCAGGCACGCTGGAGGGCAGCGTCATCTGGTCGGGGGCGAGCGGGGCGGTCTTGGATTGGCGCGTTGGTCGACCGCCGCGCACCACCGTCGTGCCGCCCGTGTTGTTGCCGTCGGCGGAAAGCGGGGTGGGTGTGCCGGGGTCGGCCGCCGCGTGGCCCATGTCGCCGGGGGCCTGGCCCGTCTCGGCGGCGGCGTCCAGCCGCCGCTCGTAGTCGTGCCACGGGCCGTTCGTGCTGCTCGTGTTGTAGAGTTCGCGGCGGTTTTCCGGGGTGGAACAGGCAGCGATTAAGATCGCCGGGCCCAGGAGAGCCAGCGGCAGGCGAACCGGGGAGATTTTCACGCCCCAGCCCAACAGATCGGTCCTGGGTTGTCAACGTTCGCCCGCAGGGAAAAGTTGAGCTTTGGGCAAACGCCGTCTAGACTGTCCCGCCC
>CALMAQ010000284.1 GCA_937859745.1 uncultured Verrucomicrobiota bacterium
AAGCGGTTGGTGACGGCCGTGTACCCGGTCGCGTCCAGCCCTGCCATAAGCTGCTGGTGGTTGAAAATCTCGCAGACCACGAGCGAGAGTTCCTGCAACTGGCCGTCCACGCTGAGTTCCGCGCTGCCGTCCACCAGCGCGCGTTCCTGCTCGCCGGAGACGCGCGCGCCGAACTCGGTGTCCACGACGCGCTGGCGCTGGCCGATCTGGCTGTAGGAATACACCAGCGCCGCCGCGAACGACATCACGATGGCCGCCCCCGAGAGCACCGGCGAGAAATAGAAGTTGTAGAGCGTGGCGGCCAGCGCCGAGAACGTGAACACTTCCGCCAGCGCCAGGACGGCGACCAGCGTCTTGAACTCCGGGCGGTTGATGTCGATGGTCGTCCAGGCGATGCCGAAGGCCAGCAGAACGAAGGCGAGGTACTGGATCCACGAATGGTCCTGCGCCTGCGCGGCGGCCAGCCCGAGCGTGTGCGACATGGCGGCGTCGAGCGGGCGGATCAACCCCGGCGCGTACACGAGGGCCAGCAACAGGCTGACGTTGGCACCGATGAACAGGGTGAACTTGAGCGCGCGGGACACGGGGACGGAAAAGAAACAGGGGTTTACACAGACGGCACGGAGATTGATGGACCCCGGCGGCCCCGCCCGTCAAGCCCCATCGTGCGCGGGCGTGGCCCCGGGGGCCGCCTGGCCCTGGTACGACGCGACCACCAGTTCGCTGACGAACCGGTCCGGGTTCTCCACCGCCGCGCCCGTCAGGACGAACTCGCCCTGGCCCGTGTTCTTTTGCACCAGCTTGAGCCCGAACTGGTAGTCCTTGAACAGCCGCTCGCACAGGTCGCGCATGGGTGCGTCCTCGGCCTCGGCGCGGGCCGCGAGCCGCCGCGCGGCCTCGTCGTCGAAGCGGATGGACAACCCGTGGGTCTGCGAGAACCGGGCGGCGAAACGGTGCGCGTCGTTGGCTAGGTCCTGCGCCCGGCGTCCGTGGCCCGCCGCGAGCGCCGTGCGGATCGCCGCCGCCGGGTCCGCGACGAACTCCTCGCCGATGGCCAGCCGGTCCACGCCCATGCCGGGCAGTTCGTACTTGGCGTCGCGCAGCAGGCGCTCGGTCACGGTCACGAGGCCCCGCGCGCCGGTCTTTTCCCCGGCGGCGCGCTCGGCCAGGACGCGCAGGGCCCCGTCGGTGAACGCGGCTTCGATCCCGTAGGCGCGGAACGCGCGCTCGTACTGGCGGATGATGCTGCCCTCGCTTTTCTGGAGGATTTCGTACAGGTCGTCGCTGGAAAGTTCCTCGCACACCACGCGCACGGGCAGGCGGCCGATGAACTCCGGCTCGAAGCCGTACTCGATGAAGTCGCGCGTCTCGGCCTCGCGCAGGATGGCGGCGGTGTCGTCGATGACGCCGCGCCCGTCGGCGTTGAAGCCGATGGTGCTCTGGCGCAGGCGGCGGGCGACCTGATCGCGCAGGCGCTGGAACGCCCCGCTGACGATAAAGAGGATGTGGCGCGTGTTGATCGTGTCCTTGCGCCCCTTGCCCTTGCCGCCGCGCCGCTGGAAGTCGAACGCGCCTTGGAGCTGCGCCTGGATGTCCATGGGGTTGCGGACGGGCACCTCGGTTTCCTCCATGAGCTTGAGCAGCGTGGTCTGCACGCCACGCCCGCTCACGTCGCGGCCCCCGGCAATGTTGCCGGCGGCGGCGATCTTGTCGATCTCGTCGATGTAGATGATGCCATACTGTGCGAGGTTGGCATCGCCATCGGCTTTGGCGACGAGGTCGCGCACAAGGTCCTCCACGTCGCCGCCGACGTAGCCGGTCTCGCTGAACTTGGTGGCGTCGGCCTTGACGAAGGGCACGCCGATGAGTTCGGCGACGTGCTTGACGAGGTACGTCTTGCCGACGCCGGTCGGCCCGAGCAGGATAACGTTGCCCTTGGCGTATTCCACGTCGGCGGCGGCGCGCTCGTCCGCGGAGGCCAGTTCGCGGATGTGGTTGACGTGGTTGTAATGGTCGCAAACGGCGATGGCGAGCACCTTCTTGGCCTCGTCCTGGCGGATGACGAAGCGGTCCAGGTGCGCCTTGATGTCGCGCGGCTGGTAGTGGAAGTGGAAGATGTCGCCGGGCTTTTCCGCCGCGGCGGGAGGCTCGGGCGCGCCGCTATCGGCGGGTTCGGGATGGGTAAACGTGCTGAAGGCGACCTTGTCGCCGAAGCTGTTCTTGAGAAATTCACCGAGCTTGCGCTGCATTTCCTCGGGGGAGGGAAAATTTTTCTCGCCGCCGTTGGGGTTTTCAGGGTCAGCCATGGCTAGGGACAACCTAGCACAGGCGGGAGGGATGCGGGATGACGGATGTCGGATGAGGGTCGCCGCGCCGCAGGCGCGTCGTCATCAAGGTAGGGCTGGGCGTCCCCGCCCGGCCGTAACTCTCTGGCTGTCTTTGGCGCGTTTCCGCCAGCAGAACGACCCCGCAGGGAAAGCCCGGCCGCCACCGCACCGCTGTCATCCACGGCGCAGCGCCCGGCCAGCAAGGCCACGGCCGGGCGGGGACGCCCAACCTTACTTGAATGACGAGGCACCTGTGAAGTGGCGACCCTCATCCGCCATCTGTCACGGCACCGGCTTGCCCGGTGTCAGCGGAGCTGCCGCGCCCTTGCCGCCGTTGAACTGTTCCATCTCCTGCTCGTATTCGGGGTTGCCTTGCGCCGCCCGCACCGCCAGGGACCGCGCCTCGTTGGCCTGCCCCGTCTCCAAGGCGTAATTCGCCGCCAGCCAGCGGCGGTCGGCAGCCTGCGTGAGGTTGGTGGCCGCGTCCGTGTAATACGCCGCGACGGCCAGGATCGTCTGCGGGGAGAAATCCGTCCACGGCACGCCGATGGTGCCGTAGGGCGTGCCCGCCTGAAATGAATCGTTCGCCGCCAACTGGATGCCGCGCGGATACACGTTGCCGCGCCGGCTCGTCACGGGCTTCGGATAACCGGCGTGCGCGTTGATGTCGTTGATCAACATGCGCTTGAAAGCGATCAGGCGGCCCACCCGCACGCGGATCAGATTGTGCGCGCGCCGGTATTCCGGGTCCGTCAACTGGATGTGGTCCAGCACCGACTGCGCCTCGTCGAAGCGGCTGAGCCCCACCATCCGCTCGTAACTCTCCCGCGCAGTCTGCCAGCGGACCGTTTCGGCATCGTGGACATCCCTGGCGACCATCGGGGCCAAGGTCGGCGTCGGGACGGGAGCGACGGCAGCCCTCGCGGTGGCCGCGTTGGGCAGCGGAGCCAGGGTCGCCTCCGCGGAAATACCCACCGGAGCTTTGCCACCGGCCAGGTCGGTTTCCGCCGTGAAGAAGGCCTCGACGATCCGGCCCGTGGTCTGGAGCTGCCCCCGCGCCTTGCTGAAAGCCGTTTCGAGCGCCGACGGATTTTCGTTGCCCGCCGCACGGCGGGCCCTGAGCGGGGCGTACAGGGCGAAATCGTGCATGCACTTGCGGGCGATTGGCGCGTAGTCGCCGATCCACTGAAAGGGCGCGGGCGGCCTGCCCGCCAGGTAGGCGTCGAAGAGCTGGTTGGCGTCGTCGAAGTCGCCCTGCTCCCAATCCTTGAGGGCGAAAAGGAACAACGCGATGTTCTCGAACGTGTCCTTCTTCCAGAGCTTGGTGGCGTCGGCCGCCGGGATGTTCTTGTCGTCGGCCAGGTTGCGGCCCGTCTCCGGGAAGAGGTTGGCCAGCGCACGCTCCCCGGCGTCGTTGGAGTAGATGCCCGCGCGCTGGAGGTTGCCGAAGATCACCCGCGCGTCAGCCACCTGCTGGTTGAGCAGCGCGGTCATGCCGTAGTGCAGGCGCGACCAGTTGAGCAACGGCTGGGTCAGGTCGGAACGCTGGAGCAGCGACTTGAAGCTTTCCTGCGCGTCGGCGTACTGGCCCGCGACGATTTGGTGGCGCGCGTCCTCGTAGGCCGCCTCGACCGAGGCGCGGTCGTTGCTGGTCAGGGCATTCGAGGCGGCGCTGGGGGCGTTCGCGTTGTCGCCCCCGTCCAGAAGGCGGTCGCGGTAGTAGAAGGCCAGGCCACCGCCGATAAGCAGCAGCGCCAGGAGGATGAGCGTCAGGATGCCCACGAGGTTGTTCTGGCTCTGGCTCTCGACGACGACGCGCTCCCGGGCCACGCGCGGCTTGGTGGTGCTGGCCGTGAGGGTGTCGATGGCGTACTTGAAATGGTCAATGAGTTTCCCGTAAGACGCGTAACGCTGGTTCGGGTCCTTGTGGAGCATCCGGTTAATGACGTAGGCCGTCTCGCTGGACACGTCGAGCGCGAACGCCTGGAGGCTCACGGCGCGGCTCTTACAGATCGGGACATTGACCAGTAAACTTTTTGAGATGACCCAGAAAAGAGAGCCGGAACACGATACTTCGCAAGCATCTGCATGCAAGTAAGATGCGCTCCAAAAATTTGTGTTGGTTTCAGCAACGATTCCGCTGCGACTTCACTAATCAATGTCCCGGTCTGTAAGGTGCTTGAGCGCCACCATGGAGGCGCTCTCGGCCTCGAAGGGCGGACGGCCCGCGACGGCGTGGGTCGGCCTCGTGCTCGGCCAAAAGCGCCAAGCCGAAGTCGGTGATCTTGGCCGTGTGCGCGTCAGCGAAGAGGATGTTACCCGGCTTCACGTCGCGGTGGATCAGCCCGCGTTCGTGGGCCGCCCTGCAGGCCGCTGGCCACCTGGAGGCCGACTTGGAGCACCTGCAATTCCGCGATGCGGTTCTGCAACTGCATCAAGTCGTCGAGCGTGCCCTTGTCCACCAACTCCATGGCGATGTAATGCTGGCCGTGGTCGCTGCCGAAGGAGAACACCTTGACCACGTAGGGGTGGTTGATGGAGGCGGTGATGCGCGCCTCGTCTTCCAGCTTGATGATGTAGGTCTCGTCCTCGCTGAGTTCGCGGCGCAGGAGCTTGAGGGCGACGGGCCGGTTGAGGTTGCGGTCGATGGCCTTGTAGACCGTGCCCATGCCGCCCTGGCCCAGCGCCTCGACGATGTCGAAGTAGTTGTACTGGCGGCTGGCGCGCATCGCCGTGCCGCACCGCGGGCAGTGGAACCTGGAGAGCGGCTCCTGATCGGAGATGTCCACCGGCGCGGCGCAGTTCGGACACGCTTGGACGCAGGCGTCGCCGGGGGTTTGGGTCATACTCCAGGCAGCGTAGCACCAAAGCGTGGGGGTTCAATTCTTTCCCCGGTCTGGGGCACTGGGCGCGGCACCTGCTTAAACACCCCTTTAATGATGTTCAGGAACGCGCGCGTGCCAGATTGCTCCTTTGCGCCCGCCGGGGGATGGATTAACCTCGGGCTTGCCCCGGCAACGGCTTGCCGGTCCGACCGGCGGGGCACAACCCTTTTGCCCATGCTCGAACTGACCGTGCCACCGACCGAGGCGGGCAACCGGCTGGACCGCTTCCTGGCCGGGGAACTGCCCCACCTTTCGCGCTCGCGCGTGCAGGCGCTGATCCGCGAGGGGCACGTCCGGCTCAACGACCGCGCGGTCAAGCCCAGCGAGTCCGTGCGCCCGGCGGACGTGGTCTCCTGGGAGGAGCCGCCCGCCATGGAAACCGCGCTGGTCGCGGAGGACATCGCGCTGGCGGTGCTCTACGAGGACGACGACCTCATCGTGCTGGACAAGGCGGCGGGCATGGTGACGCACCCCGCGCCCGGCAACGATGCGGGCACGCTAGTCCACGCCTTGCTGGCGCATTGCCCGACGCTCTCGGGCATCGGTGGCGAGCGCCGTCCGGGGATCGTGCATCGCCTGGACAAGGACACGACGGGCTGCCTGGTCGTGGCGAAAAACGACGTGGCCCACCGCGCGCTGGCCGCGCAGTTCGCCGCCCGCACGACCCGTAAGATTTATCTCGCCCTGGTGCGCGGCGTGCCCCGGGAAGCAAGCGGGACCATCGAGGCACCCATCGGGCGGCACCCGGTCCAGCGCAAGAAGATGGCCGTGGTGCCGCCGCCGCGCGGGAGGACCGCCAGGACCGACTACCGGGTGCGTCACGCGATCCCGAACGTGACGGGCCATGCTGCCGCGCTCGTGGAATGCCACCTGCACACGGGCCGCACGCATCAGATCCGCGTCCACCTGAAGCACTTGGGCTACCCCATTCTCGGCGATACGTTCTACGGCGGTCCGGCCTCGGCTCCGCGCCCGATGCTCCACGCTTGGACCCTGGGCTTCGCCCACCCGCGCACGGGCCAACCGATGGAGTTCCGCGCTCCGCTGCCCGCCGATTTCCTCGCCTTCGGCCTCGACGCCGCCACGCCATGAGCCGATTTCACAACGCCCTCGATTTCGTCCTGAGCGAACTGGACCGCCGCCGCGAGTCCGGGTATGGTGACTGGCGCGCTGCCGCCGGAGCCATCCAGCGGCACGGCGCGGCGCGGCCCCGGGGGGTTGTTCCGGTTCCAGCGGCGGTCGCCCCGGGGCCGCCCGAGCCGGAAGACGCGCAGGAAGAATCTGAAACGACGCCCATGCCCAAGTCCGACGATGCCGACGCTCTGTCCCTGTTCGGGGAGGAGCCTGCGGTAGCTGCCCCGAAGTCCAGGACGGCCAAGACGCCCCCGGCCACCGCGCCCGGAGTGTACGAGCCCGTGACCGACCCTGCTCTATCCAAGGACGAGCGTCTCGCGCTTCTGCGCGTCTGCCCGCAGCGCATCCCTTGCACCGAGTGCCCTTACGGCCAAGAGCCGCACAACCACGTCGTTTTCGGCAACGGCAACGTCGATGCGGAAATCATGTTCATCGGCGAGGCACCGGGCGCGGATGAGGATGCCAAGGGCGAGCCGTTCGTGGGCAAGGCTGGGCAGCTCCTCAACAAGATCATCAACGTCATGGGCTACCAGCGCGCGGACGTTTATGTGGCGAACATCCTCAAGTGCCGCCCGGACACGCCCGGCCAAGCCTACGGCAACCGGCCGCCCCGGCCCGACGAGATGCAGAGCTGCCGCCCGACGCTCTTCGAGCAGATTGACATCATCCGGCCCAAGGCCATCGTGGCGCTGGGGGCGACGGCCATGAAGGGCCTGATGGATGACGAGAGCCCGATGCGCGACCTGCGCGGGCGCTGGCACGACTTCAAGGGCATCCCGGTCATGGCGACCTACCATCCTTCCTATCTGCTCCGCAACCAGTCACCCGCCGAGAAGCGAAAAGTCTGGGAGGACATGCTGCTGGTCAAGGAGCGCCTAGGCCACGCCATCACCGAGAAGGACCGCGGCTATTTCCTGACCAAAGGATAGAGCCTTCGCCCTCGCGTCCGCTCCCATGCACGACCTCGCCGCCTCCACGCCGCCCCTGCAGACTCGCCGGATCACGGTGAGCACGTCCCCTTTGGGGGCACGGGCGACCGGGCGCGAGACGGCCCGGCTGCCCGCCGTCGCGCCAGCGG
>CALMAQ010000285.1 GCA_937859745.1 uncultured Verrucomicrobiota bacterium
TTCAAACCTCGCCAGATTTTACTCGCCCTCAAGCGTCACGGTGCGTAACTCCTGCATAAATATCACTTTCTCAGCAGTAGAGAAAATCTGACATCAAATGAACATTTCGAGTAAGACGATCAGTTCCGACCCTTCAAGACTGGCGCGGTACGTCGTTCCCGCGACGATTATGCTCTCGTTCGTGTCGTTCTGGCGGGCAGCCGCCATCGTGTTGAGCGACCTCGGCTCAACCGCTTTCTACATCGGAGGGATCACGGAGAGCGCCATCGGCAAGGCAGCGCCGTGGTTCATCCTCGCCATTATGCTCTTCTCGTACGCCGTGCGCGCGGTCTACATCGAGAGCTGCAGCATGTTCGTGCGGGGTGGCGTTTACCGCGTCGTCCGCGAGGCGATGGGTGGCACGGCCGCCAAGTTCTCCGTGTCGGCGCTGATGTTTGATTACGTGTTGACCGGTCCCATCAGCGCGGTCAGCGCCGGTTTATATCTAGTTGGGTTGGTCAAACAGACCGCCATCTATTTCCATTATCCGGAGTTGCCGGGGAACGACCATTATCTAGCGGCGTTGTTTGCCGTGGCCGTAACAATTTATTTCTGGTGGACCAACACGGTCGGGATCGGATTTTCGAGCGGCAAGGCGCTCCGGATCATGCAAATCACGACCGTGATGGTGGTCATTCTCGTTGGCTGGTGCCTGCTGACGGTCTTCACCAAAGGGTATCAGCCGGTTCCGGCACCCACCTTGGCGAATTTAAAGTTCGGTGACGATGCCCTGGGATGGCTCAAGGGCACGGTCGCACCCAGCCTGACCGCGGTGGCGATCCTGATCGGTCTGGGCCATTCCCTGCTGGCGATGAGCGGCGAGGAAAGCCTCGCACAGGTCAACCGCGAGATCGAACACCCGAAACATCGTAACCTCATACGCACGGGTTTCGTCATCTTTCTCTACAGCCTGATCTTCACCTCCATGGTGTCGTTCTTCGCGGTGATGATCATCCCCGACGCGGAACGGCCCAAATACTTCGACAACCTGATCAGCGGACTGTCGATGTTTCTGGTCGGGCCGGAGCCACTGAAGCTCCTCTTCCAAGGCTTCGTGGTGCTGGTCGGCACGCTGATCTTGGCCGGCGCGGTGAACACGTCGATCATCGGCTCCAACGGCGTGTTGAACCGCGTGGCCGAAGACGGGGTGTTGCCGGCATGGTTCCGCAGTCCGCACCGGAAGTACGGCACCACCTACCGCATCATTACCTTGGTCGCCGCGTTGCAAATCCTCACGATTCTCATCAGCCGAGGAGACGTGATCCTACTCGGTGAGGCTTACGCCTTCGGTGTGGCTTGGAGCTTCGCCATGAAAGCATTGGCCGTCGTCGTTCTGCGGTTTACAGAACCCGGGGTGGAACGCTGGCGGGTGCCGTTCAACGTGCGTTTCCGCGGGGTGGACCTCCCCGTCGGTCTCTCGATGATCACCGTGATGCTGTTTCTACTGGCGGGCATCAACGTTCTAACGAAAACCAAAGCCACGATCTCGGGAGTGTTGTTCACGATTGTCTTCTTCACGGCCTTCACGTTGAGCGAGCGGTATCACAAGGCGCATCACAAAGGCCGGAAAGAAATTCCCGCCAGTGACGGCGGCCCCACTAAAGGTGAGGAAAGCGAGATGGAGGTGTTCCGTCTGGAAGTCGGGGAAAACCTGTCGCCCAAGTCTCTCGGGGTCAGGCCCAGCAGCATTTTGGTGGCCATCCACGATCCGAACAACCTGACGCACCTGGAAAAAGTGCTGGAAGAAAACAACCCTGTGCAAACCGATGTGGTCGTCTTGTCGATCAACCCGGAGTGCGCAGAGTCCGGCTCGACAAATTCCCTTGCGGTCGAGGAAGTCGTCAACGGACTGGAAACGAAAATCTTTAGCAAAGCCGTGTACATCGCCGAGAAGGCGGGCAAGCCGGCCAAGTTACAGATCGGGACATTGATTAGGCAAGTTTTTCCCGAGGCTGGCTGCTATGTTG
>CALMAQ010000286.1 GCA_937859745.1 uncultured Verrucomicrobiota bacterium
GGGCGTGCGCGCCCTGCGCGGCGGCGGCGGCGAAGCATTGTTGCCGACGCTCGTTGTACTCGCCGCCGACGAGCTGGTGTTCCACGCCGCTCTGGAAGACGAGCAGCGCGGTCCCGGGCGGCAGCGGGATGTTCTCCACCTGCTCGCTGCGGCAGTCGAGGTAAACGGCGTGGCCCGCCTTCCCGAAGATGGAGGACACCTGATCGAGCAAGCCACACTGCACGCCGACGAATTCGTTCTCCGCGCGGCGGCAGAGTTTCGCCATCGGCATGGGCGCAAGTTCGAGCGAGAAGAGTTTTCTGAGCAGGCAGGCCGTGGCGACCTCCAGCGCGGCCGAACTCGACAGGCCCGCTCCGACGGGCAGGTCGCTTGTCACGCGCAGCCGGAAACCCGTCACCGGGAAGCCTTCCTGCCGCAGCGAAGCGGCGACCCCCAAGGCATAATTGATCCACGCCGCTTCTCCGGCGGCCGGGACGAGCGGGTGCAAAGAGACGGTGATCGGCTCCGGGAACGCTTCGGAACTGAACTCGGCGGTTTCGCCGGCAACCGCCTCGCCTTCGGCGCGGACCACGCGGTCGATGGCGACGGAAAGCACGACCCCTTCGTTGTAGTCGGTGTGGTTGCCGAGCAGTTCGACGCGGCCGGGGGCACGGGAAGATAGGACAGACATACAGGACGAAGATAGTTCCACCTTGCCGATCGACAACCAACCGCCGCGTCCAATACACGCATGTATTACCACCTCGCGCGACATGCCGCTTTACGGAAATGGGTTGTGATTATTTTGTGAATAACCCTTGCAATTCCCGGGCGCATTTCTAACTTCCGGCACAATGTCTATTTCCACCACCCTTCGTCGCGCGACCAAACTCCAGCAGAAAATTGAAGGGTTGCGCGGGCAACTCACACAGTTGTTGGAACGCGCACGCGAGGAGATGTTGTCCGCCCCGAAGGAAGAAGTCATCCCGTCCACGCGCCGCGCGGGCCGGCCGAAGATGTTCAAGAGCAACGGACGGCGGCACGGTGCGAAGGCGGAAGTCGCGGCCAGCAAAACCCGGGCGGGCAGACCCGGGCGTGGAGCGGTCAGGGCAGTGGTGGAGCGCGGCCGGAAGGGCGTGAAACGTTCTCCCCTGTTGGGCCGCAAGCGCGCGGCTTCGCCCTCCGGCCCGCTCGCGCCCGCCGTGGTGAAAGTGCTCCAGGCGAAGCGCAAGCCGATGAACGTCGGTGACATCCTCAGCGGTCTGACCGCGAACGGTTATCTGTTCACCGCCGCGGAACCCAAGAAGAATCTGGCGGCACGCATCTATCGCTTGAAGGGCGTCAGGCAAGTCAGCGCGGGGTTGTTCGCGGCGATCTAACTTCGGGGCCAGCTTCCTCCCGGCGCGGGTTCGGCGCGGAGAGATGACAAACGGGGCCGCAACGGTTAGAGGTGGGCGTAGCACCTGCCCGACCCCATTTTTTCGTCCATGATCGCCGTCACCATCCGCGACCTCAACAAGCAGTTCGGTGACCATCTCGTGCTCGACCACATCAACCTGCGGATCGAGCCCGGTGAACTATTTTTCCTGCTCGGCCCGAGCGGTTGCGGCAAGACGACGTTGCTACGGCACATCGCGGGCTTCTATTATCCCGACAGCGGACAGATCCTCTTCGATGACCAGGACGTGAGCCGCGTCCCGCCGCACGAGCGCGGCACGGGCATGATGTTCCAGTCCTACGCGCTGTGGCCGCACCTGACGGTGGCGGGCAACGTAGCCTTCGGCCTGGAGGAACGCCGCGTGCCGCGCGCGGAGATCACCCGGCGGGTGGACGAGGCGCTGGGGTCCGTCGGCATGAATGCCTACGCCGACCGCAAGATTAACCAGCTTTCGGGCGGCCAGCAGCAGCGCGTCGCGTTGGCGCGGGCGCTGGTGATCCGGCCGCGCTGCCTGCTGCTCGACGAGCCGCTGTCCAACCTCGACGCCAAGATGCGCCTGCAGATGCGCGCGGAAATCCGGCGCGTGTGCAAGGAGTTCGGACTGACGGCGATCTACGTCACGCACGACCAGAAGGAGGCGCTCTCCATCGCCGACCGTCTGGCCATCCTGGACCGCGGACACCTCGCGCAGGTCGGTACGCCGCGGGAAATCTACCGCCAGCCACGCACGAAGGCGGTCGCTGACTTCATCGGTGAAACGAACTTCGTCGAAGGCAGGGCGGTAGACCCGGCGGGGAACGCGCACGAATGGAGGATCAGCACGCCGCTGGGCGACTTCATGGGGTTCAAGGCCGATCCGAACTGGGAGCTGCACGTGGGCGAGCCCGTGGTGCTCTCCGTGCGCCCGGAGAGTTGGAAGCTGCGCGCGTCCGCCCCGGCGGACGGCGCGCCGCACAACCGGGTCCAGGGCCGCATCGGACGGACCGTCTACCTCGGCGAAGTGGCCGAGTACGACTTCCAGCCGACCGGTGTCGGGAACGGCGCGGCACCGCTGAAGATGTTCGAACTCAACCCGCGCTTCCTCGAAGTGGCCGACGACACCGAGATCACCGCCTTCGTCGCGCCCGAAGACGTGACCGTGCTCCACCCTTGACCGGGTTCCCCTCGGCATGATCCGTAACGTGCTCATCCTGGTGGCGCTCGTCATGGTGCTCGGGCTGCCCTTCCTGCTCCGGCCGCGCGCCAGCCTCATCGCGCCAGCCGACGAGACGCTGGTCATCATCACCCCGCACAACGAGGCGATCCGCTACGAGTTCGCGCGCGGCTTCCGCGACTGGTACCGTGCGAAAACCGGCCGCCTCGCGCGCATCGACTGGCGCGTTCCCGGCGGCACGACCGAGATCGCCCGCTACCTCGCGAGTGAATACCAGGCCCCCTTTGAAATGCAGTGGCGGCACAAGCAGAAAATGCACTGGAACGCGCTGACGCAACGTTCCTTTGACGATCCACGCATCCGCCTCGAAACCAACCCGGCCAAGGACACGGAGGCGCAGATGGCGCGCCGGGCGTTCCTCACCTCGGACGTCGGCATCGGGATCGACCTCTTCTTCGGCGGCGGCAGCTACGACTTCGGGCAACAGGCCGCCGCGGGCCGGCTCGTGGACAGCGGATTCGTCAAGGCGCATCCCGGCTGGTTCGGCGACGGGCCGGGACGCATCCCGCAGGTTCTGGGCGGCGAGCCCTACTGGGACAAGAACGGGTCGTGGATCGGCACGGTGCTGTCCGCGTTCGGGATTTGCTATAATTTCGACGGCATGAGGCAGATCATCGACCAGGCGGGCCCCGGCGGCGTGCCCGTGCCCGACACCACCGGCCTGCGCGCGCGCGGCGGGCGGCCCGCAGGCTGGGAAGACCTCGCCAACCCGCTGTGCTTCGGCCAGGTGGCGCTCGCCGACCCAAACAAGTCCGGGTCCATCGCCAAGGCGTTCGAGATGATCCTCCAGCAGCAGATTCAGCTGGCCCGGCCGAGGGTCGAAGGATTCTTCGGGCCGCGCCGGCCGAGCCCGGATGCTGCCGCGGCCGGGGCGGTGGACACGCCGATCTTCGAGCCGGAGGCCATGGAAGCCCAGCGCCGCCAGCAACTCCGCGACGGCTGGGAAAGAGGGATGCGCCTGATCCAGATGGCCTCGGCCAACGCGCGCTATTTCACCGACGGCGCGACCAAAGTCGCCATCGACGTCTCCGACGGCGACGCCGCCCTCGGCATGGCCATCGACTTCTACGGCCGCTTCGAGGCCGAGACCAGCCGCGACGCGCGCACCGGGCAGGAGCGCATGCGTTATTTCAACCCGCCGGGCGGCACGAGCACGGGCGTCGATCCCATCGGCCTGCTGCGCGGCGCGCCGCACCGCGCGCTGGCGCTGGCCTTCATGGAATACGTGCTCAGCGACGAGGGCCAGAGGCTGTGGGACTTCAAGGTCGGCACACCCGGCGGGCCGGAACGCTACGCCTTGCGCCGCCTGCCGGTCCGGCCCGACCTGTACGCGCCGGAATACACGGCGTACCGTTCCGACCCGGAAGTGAATCCCTACGAGGAAGCGAAGAACTTTACCTACCATCCCGAGTGGACCGGACCGCTCTTCAACCCGCTGCGGTTCGTCGTGCGGGTGATGTGCATCGACCCGCACCCGGAAGCGCGCGAGGCGTTGGAAGCCCTGATGCGGGCACGGTTCCCGCCGGAAGCCTCCCGCGTGTTCGCCGACGTTTCGGACGTTTCCTACGAGGAGGCCAGGGGGCACATCAACGAGGTGCTGCACACCGGCGACACGCTGGCCGAAACCCGGATGGCGGCCCAGTACGCCGCTCACTTCCGCGCGCAATACCAGCACGCGGCTGAACTGGCGCGGGCCGGCAAGTAAGAGGCCCATCCGCTTTCCCGCCATGTCCCGCCTGTTCTCGATCCTGGTTTACCTGCTGACGGGCGCGTTCTTCGTGGTCTTCTTCCTGTATCCCATCGCGCAGACGCTGCGGGTGGCGTTCATCTACCAGAACCGGCCCACGCTGGTGTTCGTCAAGGAGGTGTTCCGAAATCCCATCTACGTGGAAGGCCTCCGCAACGCCTTCCTGCTGGCGGTCGGCAGCACCGGCGCGGCCTTCGTCTTGGCGATGCCGCTGGCGTGGCTGGGCGACCGGTACGAGTTCACCGCCAAGACGACGCTGACGGGCCTGCTGCTCGCCCCGATGGTCCTGCCGCCCTTCGTCGGGGCTATCGGGATCAGGAAAATCCTCGGGCAGCAGGGCTCGCTCAACGCGCTGCTCCACGACGTGGGCCTGCTCGGGCACGACCGGACGGTGGACTGGCTCGGCCAGAACCGCTTCTGGGGCGTCGTCGCGCTCAACGCGCTGCACCTCTACCCGATTTTGTATCTCAACGTCGCCGCGGCGCTGGCCAACATTGATCCGGCGATGGAGGAAGCGGCCGAGAACCTGGGCTGCACGGGCTGGCGCAAGTTCTTCAAAATCACGCTGCCGCTCATCGCCCCCGGCGTATTCGCGGGCGGGACCATCGTGTTCATCTGGGCGTTCACGGAGCTGGGCGTGCCGCTGATCTTCGACTACACGCGCGTGACCCCCGTGCAGATTTTCTACGGCATCAAGGACATCGGCTCCAACCCGTTCCCGTATGGCCTGGTCGCCGTCATGCTCGGGGCGACCACGCTGCTGTATGCCCTGAGCCGGTTCCTGTTCGGACGCCGCGCGGGCGACCTGACCATGATGGCCAAAGCCACGAGCCGGGGCGGCCCGCGCGCGGTGGGCCGGGCCGGGAGCCTGGCGTGCGCGGCGGCCTTCGGCGCGGTGATCTTCCTGGCGATGCTGCCGCACTTCGGCGTCGTGCTCACGGCGTTCTCGCGCGATTGGTACGGGACCATTTTGCCGGTAAGCTGGACGCTCGCCAACTTCCAGGCCGCGCTCGGTCACAGCCTAACCGTGCCGTCCATCGGCAACAGCCTCAAGTACGCCGCGATCTCCACCGTGTTCGACGCGCTGCTGGGCATCGCCATCGCCTACGTGGTCGTCCGCACGACGCTGCCCGGGAGGCAGGCGCTGGACGCGCTGGCCATGCTGCCGCTGGCGGTGCCGGGCATCGTGCTCGCGTTCGGTTATCTGGCCATGACCCAGGAGGGGCAGCCGCTGGCGTTCTTGAATCCGATCAAAAACCCCGTGCCGCTGCTGGTCATCGCCTACGCGGTGCGGCGGCTGCCGTACATGGTGCGCTCGGCGTCGGCGGGGTTCCAGCAGACGAGCGTCACGCTGGAGGAAGCGGCGCAGAACCTGGGCAGCACGCCCTTCCGGGCGTTGCGCCGCGTGACCCTGCCGCTCATCACGGCGAACCTGCTCGCGGGCGGGTTGCTGACGTTCTCCTTCGCCATGCTGGAGGTCAGTGATTCGCTCCTGCTGGCGCAGAAGCAGGAAAATTATCCGATCACCAAGGCGATCTACGAGCTGTTCAACCTGTTGGGCACGGGCCGGGGCGTGGCAAGCGCACTGGGCGTGTGGGCGATGGCGTTCCTGGGGGTGACGATCCTCGGGGCCAGCGCGTTGCTGGGCAAGCGGATGGGGGCGTTGTTCCGATCGTAGAGCCAATCAGATGAAGCTCGTTCTCTGCTATCGGGATGAACATCTTGGCCGTGCTTGGCAAGAATTTTTTGCGAAACAGGCCGATGTCATCGTCACTCCCGAGAATATTTGCAGGGTGGAATGTGATGCCATCGTCAGTCCGGCAAACTCGTTTGGTTTCATGGATGGTGGCTTGGATCACCAGATTTCGGAACACTTCGGCTGGGGCTTGGAGAAGGAAGTGCAAAGGCAAATCGCAGCGCGTCCGCTCGGTGAATTGTTGGTGGGTGAGGCGCTGGTAGTCCGAACCGGCGATGCACGTGTTCCTTGGCTAATTTGTGCGCCAACGATGCGTGTCCCGATGCCGGTCCGCGAAAGCATCAACGCATATCTCGCCATGAAGGCGCTGCTTTGCGCCGCACGGACCCACGACGGTGAAATTCCAATTCGCTCCGTGGCGGTGCCAGGACTCGGCACTGGCATCGGGAAGCTGCCGTCAGCGGTAGCCGCGTTTCAAATTTGGACGGCTTACGAGGAGATTGCCCTCGGCAAAAGATGTACGCCGACCGACTTCGTTGATGCACAGCATCGCCATCTCGCGCTGAACCGGACGGCGATGCTCTATCCATAAGGCTTCTATCGCGTCGGATTTCGCGGTGATAATTCCAGTTGCGCCGCATCTCGTTTCGTGGTTCTTTCTCCGCTCCAAACCGCGAGCCTTACCGTAGAATCGCGCCGTTGGTCCCTGGGTGACGCGCCGCAGCGTGCGCCACCGACTCGCCAGGGGTAACCCGGTGCCGAATGACCCCATCCTAGTTATGCCTATCCGCCTCGGGCGTTTTGAAATGCCCAAGACTCTCACCAAAGACGAGAGCACCGCCACCCCCACGTACTGCCGCTTCACCGCCGAGCCCTTCGAGGCCGGTTACGGTCACACCATCGGCAACTCCCTGCGCCGCGTGCTGCTTTCCTCGCTCGAAGGCGCGGCCATCACGGCCGTCCGTGTCCAGGGCGCGCAGCACGAGTTCACCGCGTTGCCCGGCGTGCTGGAGGACATGACCGACATCATCCTCAACCTCAAGAAGATCAAGTTCAAGGCGAACGACCACGAGATCCGCAACCTGACCCTGAGCACCAACAAGGAAGGGACGCTCACCGCCGGGGACATCCAGTCCACGTCGCAGTGTGAGGTGCTCAACCCCGAGCAGGTCATCTGCACGGTGGACAAGAAGCAGAAGTTCGAGGCCGAGTTTGAGGTCCGCGTGGGCCGCGGCTTCTCCACGGGCGAGGAAAACAAGCGCCCCGACCAGCCCATCGGCCTGATCCCCATCGACTCGATCTTCTCGCCCGTGACGAAGGTCAAGTACTCCGTGGAAGCGACCCGCGTCGGCCAGCGCACGGACTACGACAAGCTCATCATCGACATCCACACCGACGGCCGCCTCGACCCGAGCGGGGCCCTGCTCCAAGCTAGCGCCGTCCTGCAGCGCCACCTTGACGTGTTCGTCGGCTACGACGAGAACGCGGTGGAGTTCGACATCACCCCGGAGGGCGTCAGCCAGGAGAACGCCAAGCTCAAGAAGCTGCTCAACATGAGCGTCAACGAGATCGAACTGAGCGTGCGCGCGGCCAATTGCCTCAACAACGCCAACATCACGACCGTGGGCCAGTTGGCGCAGAAGACCGAGGGCGAAATGCTCAAGTACCGCAACTTCGGCAAGAAGTCGCTCAACGAGATCAAGGACAAGCTCCAGCAACTCGGCTTGGGCCTGGGTCTGAAGTTCGAGAGCGGGCTGGTGGAACTGCCCGTGGCCGGTGAGAACGGCGCGGACAGCAAGGCGCTCGACTTCAACGCCTGAACAATCCCCTTGCGGGGGCGGCGGCGAGAGACTACATGCTTCTCCCGCCGTCCGCCTCGCGTGGGGGACCGTACCGATCATTCTCCTGTCATGAGACACCAAAAGAAAACCGTCAAGCTGGGCCGCACGGCCGAGCACCGCAAGGCGTTGCTCGCCAACCAGGTTTGCAGCCTCATCGAGCACACGCGCATCAAGACCACGCTGGCCAAGGCCAAGGCAGTGCGTCCGTTCGCGGAAAAGATGCTCACGCTCGGCAAGCGCGGCACGCTGCACGACCGCCGCAACGCCATCGCGTACCTGCACCAGCCCGCCGCGGTGAAGAAGCTGTTCGAGGAAATTGCCCCGCGCAGCGCCGGTCGCAACGGCGGCTACACGCGCATCATCAAGCTCGGGCCGCGCATGAGCGACAGTGCCCCGATGGCCTACCTGGAATGGGTGGACAGCGCCCCGGCGGCCGACGAACTCGCGCCGAAGAAGGTGGAGGCACCCGCCGCCAAGAAGGAAGGGAAGCCGGAAGGCGAGGCTAGGCCGGCCAAGTCCGAAGCAGGGACGACCGACAAGACGGGCGCGCCCAAGAAGCGCGCGACCGGTTCCCGCCGCGCGGCGGGCATCGCCCAGCGCGCGCCGTCCAAGGCGGGCACGCGTAACGCCCGCAGCGCCCCCGCCGCGCAG
>CALMAQ010000287.1 GCA_937859745.1 uncultured Verrucomicrobiota bacterium
TGGCTTCTTCAAACACTGCGGCTACGTTAGCTAACTCAACGGAGTAGGGCTCTAGCATTAACAAATTCGTCGAAGCGCAACGCCCGCAGCGTCCGGTTGAAATGAGTCCAGCGCGAAGTGACCGATGAAAACGGCTGCAGGTACTTGGTGTAGCCGCCGTCTGGCTGGAGGCGCAAGGAAGCGGCTAGATTGTGCTCGTTGACCATCGGATTGAGCAGCAGGTCATCCGCCACGAACACGTAATGGCTGATGTCTGGCATCAAGAGACTCCTTTGGGCCTGGGCGAAATAGCCTTGGAAGGTGGCCGAACTCTCAAAGACGGGGATCACATCAGGATCGTCACCCCGGTAAAAGGGCACCAGAAAGCGCACCATGGAAAAGCGCCCACGATACAAAGAGCGAAGGAAGGGTAGGTTTTGGTCGAAACGATGGTTGAACACCACCACCAGACAAAAACGGAAATTCGGCGTCACCACCGGTGCCTCCACACGACGAAAGTTTGAAGGAGGTCACGGAGATGCACGCTAGTCGCAAGGGAGGAGCAGCTTCCTAGCACCGATCCAAATCCGTCCTCAAGCGTTTATTTCGCCAGGATCATTGATTTGTAGCAACCGCCGCGAGAGACAAACCATCCAGAATCCCTGGACGACAACCCGGGACATGCGCTAGATGCCAAGTGGCTCGCCACTCAAACGGCGGAGATCTCGGGGTGCCGCGGAAAACTCAGTCACCCCTTCCCCTTCCATGCCTGCAACCCAAACCTTTTGCTCCGCCGATGAGCCATCGTCGCCGCTGGGATTTTTCGCCCGGGTGGCAAGCTGGCGGAGGTGGGTCGCCGCCTGGCCGCTGCTGACCGCAGGCGGCTTGACGTTGGCGACAACGGGTTTCTTCGTGCTACGGGTGTTAGCCCGGAATGCTGGGCATTGGGAGTACCCCATCGACGACGCCTATGGTCACCTAGCCGTGGCGAAGAACCTGGTCCGGCACGGGGTCTGGACTTACAGCGCGCCCAACGGCTTTGACTCGGGCATCAGCTCGCTGGCGTGGCCGCTGCTGCTCGCCACCAGCTTTCTGGTCACGGGCGTCAACGCCTACGCTACTTTGGTGCTCAACGCGCTGTCCGCACTCGGCCTGCTCTGGTACGCGGCGCGAATGTTACGCCGGGCAGAGGCACCGGCTGCCCTGACAGCCGCCGGGCTGCTGGCTGTCACCGTGTTCACGCCTTTGCCTTTGCTGATCATCGTCGGCATGGAACACTGTTTTCATGCCTTGATCAGCCTCGTTTTCCTCGACTTGGCCTGCCGCACTCTGGCCCGAGGGGAAGCCCGCTGGCCAGTGCCCGCGCCCTGGGCTTTGCCGCTGGTGGCGGGAGTGCTCACGCTGACGCGCTACGAGGGGATGTTCCTAGTAGGATCGACCGTTTTTCTCTTGGCCTGCCAGCGGGAATGGAAAAAGGTGCTAACGGTTGCCCTAGCCGCCGCCGCACCGATTACCACGTTCGGCGTCTTTTCCTTAGCGCAAGGCTGGCCGTTCCTGCCGTGTTCGGTTCTGCTGAAGGGCACCCAGCCCGCGAGCTTTAGTCTGCCCGACGTGTGGACCTACGCGCAACGGGGCTATGTCCAGATGACCGACAACCCGCACATGCTGTTCCTAGTGCTCGTGCTGGCGATCCTGCTGGTGGTGCGTTACACCCGTGGTGCAAGCGGCTGGAGCTACCTGACTTTGCTGCCCGGTCTGACGCTCATGGGCACCTTGGCCCACTTGCAGTTCGCGGCACTGGGTTGGTTCTACCGGTACGAAGCCTACCTGGTGGCGGTGGGATGCGTCGCCGTCGCCGCCGCGCTAGCGGATGTGCTGCCACACAGTGCGGATCGGAGTTGGCAGCAAGCCGCCGCTTGGCCCCGGTTCGCGGCTTGGGCATTGGCCCTCGCGTTGTTCGGGCTGCCGTTCTGGCAGCGAACCGCCGAGTCCTGCGCGACCTTGGTGGACGGCTGCCGCAACATCGACGAGCAGCAGTACCAGATGGCGCGCTTTCTACACCGGTACTACGAGGGAGAAGGAGTGGCGGCCAACGACATCGGCAACATCGCGTTCTACACCGACACCCGGCTACTAGACACCGCCGGGTTGGTCAACCAGGAGGTGATGCGCCGCCTGCGTGCCCACACCTACGACCAAGCAGCGATGCGCCGCCTGTTGGTGCATTACGACGTGCAGGTCATCGCGGTTTACGACACTTGGGCCGGTATCTACGGCGGCCAGTTGCCGGAGTGGGGCATGCCTATTGGGCGCTGGACGATCCCGGACAACCGGGTCTGCGCCTCGCAGACGGTTTCCTTCTACGCACCCCGACCGGAACTAGCACCACGCTTGACCAAAGCTTTGCGGGAGTTTGCTCCCTCGCTGCCCGCCGACGTGGTCCAAGAAGGAACCTACTGCGGCACGCCTCCACCGCACGCTCTGGGAGTGTACTTCCCGGACTTCGACAGCGAGGGCACCTACTACCAGACCTCGCATTACGCCGATTTTTACCTGCCGCCCGATAACGGTTGGCCCGCACCGCCCCCGGATTCTGCCCTGGCGATAAGCGTGCGTCCGCGCACGGCGGGCCAGACGCTGGAGATTTCCGTCAACGGCCAGGCGGTGCAGCACAGGACTTTTCTGGAGTCGGAAGTGGGCCGATGGACGCCGTTGCTGGTGCGCGGACCCTGGCAGCCAGGCCCCAACGTTCTGTCGTGTGTGGGGCAGGGCCAGACAGTTATCCCGCCCGGCGACAACCGGCCCATGCTCTTTGCCGTGCGGGAGCCGCGTTGGACGACGGCACCAGCCGGGGTTGCCTCACCTTGAAGCGGGCTGCTCCGGCCCGGCAGCAGGGACCTGCCGAAAGCGGATTTCGCGCAGTCCCAGGCCAATTACAGGCTTTGGCGGCTGGGATGCGAAGGCGTTGGGTTTGGAGGCAAGCAGGGTGTCGGGCAACTCGAACAGCAAGCGTCCACGCAACGCTCCCGGCGTGCTGGCGACGTTCCAATGGGCCGCTGACAGTCGAAAAACCAGGGTCGTGGGTGCTGGCGTCAGCACGGCTTCCGCTCCAAGCGGCTGCCCGTCAAAAAACACCCGAAGTCGCTGCCGCGCCGTTTGTTGCGCCGGGGTTAGGACGGAAAGAAGGTCCGCGAGGGTGATCTCCACGTCTCCCTCCGCCGGACGAACGGGCACTGGCTGAAAGGCCAAGGCCGCGTGAGGATCGTCGATCCACGTCTGACCATCGTCCCCGGTGAACCAGCCACCGACACCGTAGCTCGGAGCATTTCCGCCAGGACCAAAGTCGAGCACAGCTCCGCCGGGCACCGCGGGGTCAATAGGTCGGTCGGTGTAGCACACAGCGAGATCATCTGGGGCATGGAAGAAATCCCGCAGGTAAGGCGAAGTGGTGAGATGCACGCCGGGTAGCGTGGAAGCCGTGTGCGCGAAGCGCCAGACCTGCACGGCCCCTCCAGATGGATTGGCGACGGCAGAATGGCTCCAATCCTCCCTATCCCCCAGGTAAGCGTGCCAGCGATTTTCGGTGCAGAAGGGGAGGCCGTCCCGGGCGAGTTGCAGCGCTACGCCGACTGCGGTCGGGGACGTGTCGTACTCGAAGTGCAACAGCCGAACGGGATGGGATGCCGGGCTGGACAAGGCGGCGAGGGAGTTGGCCTCCAAGCGCGCAATGTCGGCTCGCAAGGCATGCGTCGCCTCTGGACTGGGGTCGGTCAGGCGCAAGACGGACGCATGCCAGACGGCGACGGTTCCCACTAATCCCGCGCCGAGTCCGCGCTCCAACCAACTCGGAACGCCCCGGCGCAACACGGCGCATCCCACCGCCCCGGCGAGCAACGCAGCGAAGTAATAGATGGCGAACGTGAACCAAGAGTTGAAGTAGAACATCTGATCGTCCTGGCGGCTGTTCCAGCGCAAGGTCAGCGCGACGATCAGGGACAAGAAGATGCCGCCCCAAGCGCGGAACCGGCGTCCTGCCTTTTCCTCCACGATCTTCCGGCTTCGCCAAGCTGCGAGCACCGCCCAGCAGATAGCCAGCGCTACCAGGCTCCAGAGAGCATAAAGTCCGGCGTGCGCGCACAGAAATGTCCACATGCCCGCGTGGTCATAGGCGGCAAACTCATTGTCCGCCGGGTTGTACGCCGTGTAAGCCCCGAACATCAGGAAGTAAAACACCGCCCGCTCTAGGGGTTTGTGCGTGCTGTGTTCGCGTAGGTGCTGCCAGATGACGGCGACGTTCGCGTCCCGTCCCCGGGTGAAGTCCAGCAGGAAAGGCAGCGCGAAAAACAGCAAGATCAAGCCGGTCACCACGTGGAGTCGCGGGTAGGCTTGCCAAGGCCAATCTAGGAAGCGGCCCGGTCCAGCGCATCGCCGCGCCAACCCCCCGTAAGCCAGGGCGAACACCGGAAAGACGAACATCGGTTCCGCCACGTGGAGTTGCAGCAGGTAGCCGCTCGCCAAAGCGAGGATCGGAAGGTCCGTCGCACGGCCAGCCGCCACGCTGCTGCCCGCCACCAGCAGACACAGGAAAGGCAGAACTAAGGCGTGCGCGCTCCAGGGGCTCAGGAAGGCGGACGGACCATGCAACACGTCGTAGGAAGGCACGCTCCTCATGGCCGTGAAATGTGTCACCGCCAAGGCGAGAGCCCCGCACAAAAACCACCAGCGCGCTCGGCCGGGAGGTAGCCAGTTGGCAAAAACCATGAGGGCCGCCACGAAAAAACCGCTCATCACCAGGGCGTGCGCCAGCGTTTGTCCGGCGTATGGTGAACGGGTCCAGTCCAGGGTGTCGTGAAACAGCCATTCCCCAAAAGCCTGCACGTAGAAGAGCGTGGGACCTGGATGATAGAAGCCCCACCGGGAATAAGGCCCGTAGAGTTGCGCAAAATGCTTGGCGCGGAACACGGAAAGGCTGTTGGCGGCGCTGTCCCAGACTTCGGTGTAAGGCTGGCGGAAGAAAAAATCCGCGCTGTTGGCGACCAGCAACACGGTAATCAGGAGGGTCAACGCTAGGGCGCTCGCTCGCTTCATGGGTCGGCACTCTACCGCAGGGTCGCAAACTGGAGGATCAATATTCCGCGCGGTGGACCGGCGGATTCACCGGGGGAACTTCCGTTTGCCAGCGATAGACGAGGCAAACCGCGAACGGCAACAACGCGAACCAGACCCGCAATTCATAAACAAAGGACAGACAAAGATTTGCCACCACCATCGCCGTCAACAGCGCCGCGATCTTCCAGGCGCGCTGGCCCAGCGAGCGCCGCGCATGCCACAGCAAAGACCCCAGGACTATCAACAGCAATCCCACCATAGCCGCATTGAGGTTCATGGGAGCACGCAGCAGGTCCAGCGTCACTCGTCCCATGAAGAACTGTCCATCAGCGAACTCGGTAATCTCCTGGCGGGGAACGATGCCGATTTCACCGACACAAAGCACGTTCCGGATGTAATGCGTCCACGCCGTGCCTGCCAGGCCCAATCCTACGCCTGCTCCCAAGCACAGCCAATCCACTGGTCGGTCCTGGCGTCCTTCCGTTCCCACCTCGGGCAGGAAGGCAGCGAGCACCAACCACAACGCGATGAACTGGGCCGCTTCCCGGTTGGCGAGTTCGATCACGAACAGCGCCATGTACTGCCACGTCGTCCAACGCCCCATGACGACCGCCCAAGCGAACAGCAGCATCGTGATCAGGTCCACGTAGTCCCAGAGGTAGAGCCATTCCGGATCCTGAAATGCCACGAACAATCCGGCATAGAGCGCGGCGTAGCCCCAAGCCCCCACCGACGAACCCGATGCCGTCCGGAAAATGACCCCCGCGACCCCGTTCGCCACGCAGAGCAATCCAAAGCAGAACGCTTGGTAAACACTGGCGGGTGGTTGACCCGTCAGACGTGCCATCCAACCCACCGCTACCGGCCCGAGCAACCGGTTCTGGTACGCTTTCCAGTACGGGTGCCCCGACCGCACTCCGGCTGCTACCTCAACCTCGGCGGAAAGGTTGCGCCCCTGGATCAGGTCTACGACCCGAAATTCCAGCAGCGATAACACCAGCACGCACGACAAAAAAAGGACGGATAGGTGCAGTGATCTTGCCAGGGCGGACACGCGGTCAGCAAAAGCTTTTCATCTTTGAGATGCGAGAGGAAAAGAATCGCCCGTGCCTCGATGATTACGGAACGGCTCCCGCTGACCGTCTCTGTGCCTCTACACGCTTGCAAACGACGGAATCCGCTTGGAGGCGGCGAGCGTACCCGTCAAGTTCTTGAATGGGCTAATCAGGTCTCCCGTCAGGGAAGAAGCACGGCTCATGCGCCGCCCTCATCCTCTCTAACCCTCTTCGCTGTTTGGAACACTCCTCTTTTTTCTCCCTGCCAAAGAAATCTCTCTTCCACCTGACCCGATCTTGGCGCAGATTACTGGCGTTGTACTCGCCGGAGCGCAGGCTGCTGGGGATTTCCACCGTGTTCTGGCTGGTTCGCAGCAGTCCCTTCTGGGTGCTACCCATCCTCACGGCAAACGTGATCGAGATCGTTTCCGCTCCAGCAGTTCACCCCATTCGCAGTCTATGGTGGAATGCTGCCTGGGGGACGGTGTTCATCGGGCAACACCTCGTCACCCACAGTTGGCACTACCACACGCTTTCCCGGGCGGTGCGCCGCGTCGAGGCACGTCTGCGGCTGGCTGTGTGTCGACAGCTTCACTTGCTCTCCATCTCCTACCACAAACACGCCCACGGCGGGGCTTTGCAAGCCAAAGTGATGCAGGATGTAGAGAACATTGGCTTGACCCTGCGAGAGCTTTATAGCAACGGCTTGTACGCGCTTTGCACAGTGCTGATCACCCTCGCGGTGGTCGCCTGCCGGGTCCCGGTATTCGTGCCGATTCTGCTGCTGGCCACCCCGGCGGCGGCGGGTCTGCATCACTGCCTGCGCGAGCGGCTGGGTGAGGCGATCCACCGCTACCGGCGGGCAAGCGAGACGTTGTCCATCCACCTGCGTGGGATGCTCGACATGATCCCGGTCACGCGCGCACATGCTGTCGAGGAAGATGAGCTTGCGCGGGCCGAAAGGCACGTCCGCAAGGTGGAAGAAGCCGGGCTGCTGCTCGACCGGCAGTACGGAGGAGGGAACGCCGCCGCTTGGGTCGTCTTCGCCGAGTTTGGCCTGTTGGGGCTGGTGCTCACCGCATGGTTGAGTTACCGGCGCATTCTTCCGTTGACCCCGGGTGACGTGGTCCTGATTGGCGGTTATTTTGCTGTGCTGACCAACGTGCTAGCCGGGTTCCTGAACATGCTGTCCGTGGCGGCGCGCGGTTTGGAGAGCCTGCAAAGTCTGGATGAGGTGCTGGCCTGCAGCGACCTGGAAGTTCACGGCGGCAAAACCCGTCTGCTTGAGGTGCGCGGAGCGTTCCTTTTCCAGAATGTCTTCTTCACTTACCCTGGTCAGAGGACGTGCCGACCCGCGCTGACAGACTTTTCTCTGCGGGTAGACCCGGGCGAGAAGGTAGGCATTGTTGGGGCTTCCGGCGCGGGCAAGAGTACCCTACTCGGCCTGTTGCTCGGCTTCCATGTGCCCACCCATGGCTGCTTTCAGCTTGACGGCACCGACCTGCGCACCGTGGATCTGACCAGTTTCCGCCGTCAGATTGCGGTCGTCAGCCAAGAAACCTTGCTCTTCGCTGGCACGGTGCGCGAGAACATCCTTCACGGGATCCGCGACGTATCCGAGGCCCAACTGCTTGCGGCGATGCGGGACGCCAACGCCGCGGAGTTTATCGCGCGGTTGCCACAAGGCTTAGACACCTTCCTGGGTGAACGAGGCGCAATGCTCAGTGGTGGGGAGCGTCAGCGCCTCGCCATCGCACGGGCACTGATTCGCTCCCCCCGTGTGCTCATCCTTGATGAAGCGACCAGCGCCCTCGACGTAGAAAGCGAGGCCTTAGTGCAGGAGGCGCTCAACCGTTTGATGCTGGGCCGAACCACGTTCATCGTGGCGCACCGGTTGAGCAGCTTACGCCGGGCAGAGAAGATCGTGGTGCTCAAAGCAGGTCAGTTAGTAGAACTTGGTTCCTTGACTGACTTGTTGAGCAGGCCCGACGGAGAATTTTCGCGGCTACAAGCCCACGTTTTCGAATGTGTTGACCGATTCCGCACCACCTCCCCACCCCACCCCCTTGGCTCTCACCAATGGCCAATGGATCAGCAGGAAATCGCGGCGGACATGCACCTATGAAACTTTGCCGGACAAAACTGTGACTCGCTTCTGATTGTGGGGCGGCAGTCGCCGTTGTTGGAGGAACGCTCACCCACGGCAACGGCACCTGTCTCATCCACAAAAAATTTACCCAACTAAGTGACATTTTCAATCCGACACCCACCCAGCATGATGTCGATCTTGGCTACCAATTTGATCTTACCCCGATGGGTAGACAGGCGAATGCGCTACCACCGGGCACTCCTCGGAGCAAACACGGCGGAGGATGATGAATGTTTCGAGCAAGAGTTCTTGCTCTCCAACCCGTGCCCACTCGCATTGGCTGCATAGTGTGCGTCTAGCGGAAGGTCGGAATATTTCGACCGCGTTGGCTATTTTTCTTCGGAAGACGCTTCGACAGTGAGCAACCTCTTGATGCCATGGAGTTGTCCAAAAGCATCGTCCCCAACGCGTGTTTGCAATCGTGGGTCGAACGAAGCAAGACGAAATTTGCAGTGCGGACCAAACCATTCGACGAATATCAGACTCAATATTTCTTCGATAAACTATTTCCCATCAATTACTTACGGTGAGGGAGGGATTCGAACCCTCGGTAGCCTTTCGACTACGAAGCTTTAGCAAAGCTTTGCTTTCGACCACTCAGCCACCTCACCAAAAAATATGCGCCGTGCGTCGTTCGGGAGGCAAGCTATCGCACAATGGGCCGCGCGGTCAATGAGGAATCGTCCGTGGTTGCCAGCCCCCGTTTCGCGGATTGCGTTCTCCGTCCGACCGTGGCAACCGTCTTCCCAAAAGGATGCCCTCCGACCGCCCGAAGACGAGCCTGCCTGCGCCGGGCTTGACCCTCGCCCTGCTCTTGCCGGCGTCGCTCCTGGCGTCGTGCCTGCAATTTCCGGGCCGCCAGAACGACGCGCCCGCTCCGGCCGCCGCCGCCAGCGGCACCGGGGCGGGAGTCCTGCCGCAAACATGGCCCGGCACCGTGGCGAAAGCGCGCCAGCCGCTGCCCGGCCATCGCATCGGCACGGTCCAGGCCATCGGGACGCAAGGCCAGTTCGTCCTGGTGGAAATCACCGCCACGGACAGCGCCCCGGACATTAACGACGGCCAGCTCCTGCGCTGCGTGGGTCCCGGCGGTCAGGCCGCCATCGCGCGGGTGGCCCGCGAACGCCGCGCTCCCTTCGTCGTGGCGGACGTGGTCAGCGGCACGCCGCACGCAGGGGACGAGGTGTACTTCGCCCAAGGCACCGCGGCCACGATCCCCTTCGCCTCCTCGCCGGCCGCCATCGTGCCGCCAGCGGTTCCCGGCTTCCTCTTCCCGACCCCTACCCCCGCTCCATGAACACACCCGCTTCCCCGCCCTCGCCCGATGACCGCCCCCTGCTGTCCGTGGACGAAGCGTGCCAGCGCATCCTCGACCAGGTTTCGGCGCTGCCCCGCGAGGAGGCGACGTTGCTGCAAGCCGCCGGACGCTTTGCCGCGGATACCCTCCTCGCCATCCATC
>CALMAQ010000288.1 GCA_937859745.1 uncultured Verrucomicrobiota bacterium
GGCCAGGAGTACCCGCTTTCCTTGGTCCGAGAGGCTGCCACAAAAATGGTTGCACAGGAAATGGGTGGAAGAAAGCGGGCACATTTTCCTGGCAAGCTGGTGGAGTAAGGAGAGCGGGTACCCCTGGCCAGGTCCTTCGGCTCCGCTCGCGGACTCGCTGCGCTCAGGATGACAGAACTTTGAGAAGTGCGCGCTACCTCCTGGCTACCTTCCGCATCCTGCATCCTGCCTCCTGCATCCTGCATCCTGCCTCACACCTTTCCCAGCACCAGGCACGAATTGATCCCGCCGAACCCGAACGAGTTGCTCAACACCCGCCGCACGTTCACGTCGCGGCCCTCGTTGGGGACCACGTCCAGGTCGCACGCCGGGTCGGGCTCCTCGTAGTGCAGGGTGGGCGGCATCCAGCCCCGGTCCAGGGTCAGGGCGGCGGCCACCGTTTCGATGGCCCCCGTCGCGCCGAGCGGGTGCGCGTGGTACGCCTTCGTGCCGCTCACCGGAAGGCGGTAGGCGTGCTCACCGAAAACCATCTTGATCGCCATCGTCTCCGTCGAGTCGTTGACCTGCGTGGAGCTGGCGTGCGCGTTGACGGCGTCGATCTCCCCCGGTTCCACCCGCGCGTCGGCCAGCGCCGCGCGCATCGCCGCAATCGCCCCCGCGCCGTCGGGCAGCGGGCTCGTCATGTGGAAGGCGTCGTTGTTGAGGCTGTAGCCGAGCACCTCCGCGTAGATGTGCGCGCCGCGCGCCTTCGGGGGCTCGTATCCCCCCCCCCCCCCCGCCGCCGCGCCCGCCCCCTACCCCACCCCCCCCCGCGTGCGGGCGACCGGCGGCCCCGCGCGCGCCGCCGGTTCGCCCTCCCACTGGCTCATCGTCTTGATGATGGCGAACGCGCTGAACGTCAGCGGGCTCAGCGGGGCCTCGGCCGCGCCCGCCACGATGACGTCCGCCCAGCCGTCGCGGATGTAGCGCAGCGCCTCGCCCACGCCCACCGTGCCGCTGGCGCAGGAGTTGGAGTTCGTCGTGCCCACCCCGCGCAGGCCGTACTCGATGGCGATGTTCGTGTGCGCCGACCCGCCGAAGACCTGCAAGGCCAGCGTCTGGTTGACGCCGCGCGTGCCCTTTTTCAGGAAATGCGCGTGCTGCCCCTCGGCGTTGGCAATGCCGCCCAGCGCCGTGCCGTAGCTGACCCCGACGCGGGCCTGTGGGTCCTCGGGCGAGTAGGCGAGCCCCGCGTCGCGCAGCGCCAGGGCGGCGCTGGCCACGGAAAATTGCGCGTAGCGGTCCAGCCTTTTCAACCGGTGCGGCGGGAAGAACTCCCCCGGGTTCCAGTCGCGGATTTCGCCCGCGTGGTGGGCGTTGTACTCGCTGGCATCGAACGCGGTCAGCCGCGTGATGCCGCTGCGTTGCGCGCGCAGGCCCTCCCAGAACGCTTCCTTGCCGATGCCCACGCAGGTGATGGGCCCCAGGCCCGTGATGACGGCGCGGCGGCTCACTGGACGCCCGCCTCCGCTTCGAGGTGGTTTTTCATGCAGCGCAGGGTCCGGTGGGCGATGTGGTCGATGAAGAACGTGCCGATGACCGGGTCGGAAAGCCATTGCAGGGCCGGGACGCGAAAGCGCAGGTCGTGGATGATCTCGACGTGGACGCCCGCGGGGGTGTCGCGGAACCGCCAGACGACGTGCATGCCCTTGGTGAACGCCTTGAGGTGGGTGAAGCGCACCTCCATCTTGTCGCGGTCGATGATCTCCTCGCTCGTCCAGGCGATGGGCAGGCCCGAGCGGGTGGCGGCCATTTTGACGATGTTCCGCACGGGCCCGCGCTCGTAGTAATGGATGTAGCGGTAGTGGGGCAGGATCTTCGGCCAGCCGGAGAGGTCGGCGGCGGTCTCGAAGATGCGCGCCAGCGGGGCACGCATGGTGATGGCGGTGGTGGTATGCATCGGCGAAGGACGGCAAAGACAAGTTCGCCGACGAGCAAGCAAAAGGCAAAACGCTCGGCGCGCCGCGGCGGACGCAGGGGAAAGGCAGAAGGCGGAAGGCAGAAGGCGGAAGGCAGAGGGCGCGTTCCTCTACAACTCTGTCATCCTGAGCG
>CALMAQ010000289.1 GCA_937859745.1 uncultured Verrucomicrobiota bacterium
GCGCGGCCCAGCCCCAGGTCGATGCGCCCCGGGTGCAGGGCTTCCAGGGTGCGGAAGGCCTCGACGATCCGTAGGGGCGCGTGGTTGGGCAGCATGATGCCACCGCTGCCGACGCGGATGTGCTCCGTCACGCCCGCGAGATGGCCAATGAGGACTTCCGGCGACGTGGAAACGACGCTGGGCAGGTTGTGGTGTTCGCTGACCCAGTAGCGGCGGAAGCCGAGGGCGTCCGTGTGGGCGGCGAGGTCGAGCGAGTTGCGGAGCGCCTGCGCGCCGGTGGACCCGGCGGACAGCGGCGAGAGATCGAGGACGGAAAGAGGCAGGCTCATAGAGGGCAGGAAGGGAGTTCCGGTAAAAAAGATGGCCGGGAGGAAAGATTATTGTCCGCCAGCCGCGCAAAACGGCGCAGGTAAAGGGGATGGGTCACCTTTGTGCTCGCTTAACTTACCACGAGTTGGTTACGCTTTCACGCCGTGGTTGACCTGCCGCCGCCCTGGCGGACCTCGCCCTGACCCATGAAAAAATTGTTGATCGCTCTGGGAACGCTCGTGTCCCTGACCGGCCTGGGCCTGATCGCCGCCGGGCTGTTGCACGCGGGAGAAAAACCCGGCAAACTTTCCTGGAGCCCGCCGGAGTTCCGCAGCGCCCTGATGACCTTCGCCTACAAGGTCTACGGCAACCCCAAGATGGAGGACGGCCGCCACTACCTTTCCAAGATCACCTTCAAGAACTCCGGCGAGCGGCCGGTCACGGACTTCTCCATCAGTTACAAGCTGGAGGACTACATCCCGTGGACCGACCCGGAGACCATGGCCGCGATCCCGGCCGGGTTCTCCTTCGCCAAGCTCTACTACCCGCGCCTGCCCGCCAGCGTGACGGCCCTGCACTCGCCGACCACCTGCGCGCTCCAGGTCAAGGTGCAGTGGACCGAAAACGGCCAGCCGCACACCCAGACCTTCCGCCACGACGTGCTGCTGCGCTCGGTCAACGAGCTGACGTACTGCGACCTGCCCGCCGGGGAGGTCGAATCGTGGTTCGACGCCTTCGACACATCGGACTTCGCCGTGGCCATGGTCACGCCCAACGACCCGGTCGTGGCCGCCTACGCCGCGCAGATCAGCAAGCAGGCCGGGGGCACGGTGGCGGGCGTCACGGGCGGCCCGAAGGAAATCTACCGGCTGTGCGGCGTCGCCTACGATTACATGTGCCACACGGGCCTGCGCTACACGGGCGACACCGGCGTTCCCGCCAACTACGACGACGTGAAGACCTACGCCCAGGCCGTGCGCCTGCCGCGCGACGTGATCCTCAACGACAACGGCCTGTGCATCGAACTGGCGATCATGTGGGCCTCGGTGCTCAAGCACCTGGCCGTGGAGGCCGCGCTGGTCATGGTGCCCGGGCATTGCTACGTCATCGCGTATTCGCCCGGCATGGGCCTGCCGCTCGACCAGGGCATCCCCATCGAGTGTACTTCCATCACGCCGCAGGCCGTAGGCAAGCAGGGGTTCGTGTCCTTCGATGACTCGGTGAAGATGGCCGTGGAGGAGACCAAGCACCATCTGGAGGACGGCCGGATGCTCGTGCTGCCCGTGGCCGATTACCAGCAGATGGGCTTCACGCCCCCGGAACTGCCCGACGTGGACGTGACCAAGATCACCGAGACTTTGGAGAAGCGCCTGCGCGCCGCCCAGCCGCCGCCCGCCGCCGTGGCCCAGGGCAGCCAGCCAGACAACGCGGGCGGTGAAATCGCGGACCAGCCACCCCCACCCGAGCAGACCCTCGCTTCCCGGCAACCCGGCCGGAACCGGATCAACTGGACGCACCCTTACGGCTATGTTTCCATTGATTTCCCGTCCAACTTCATCAGCGTCAAACCCGTGAAGAACCCGGGCAACGTCCTGCTGCTCGTGGCGGGCGACCCCAAAACCGCGATGGAGTGCGACGTGATGCAGGTCGTCGGCACGGAGGACCCGGGCCGGGCGTTCCGCTACATCGTCAGCTCCGCCGCGAAGGTCGGCCTCAAGCTCAAGCTGGACGCGAACCGCAACGGCGACAACGGCATGGTGTTCCTCGGCGGCACGACCAACAACCACGGCCTGCTGCGGCGGTGGCTCTGCGCGGCCAAGCCCGTGCCCAACGGCGTGTTGTTCGTCTCGGTGGGCACGAACGACCTGGCTTTCAAGACGCAGTACAACGGCATCATGGACCTGCTCAACAACGTGCATTTCAAATGACCCCGCACTCCCTGAAAACCGCCGCCCGCGCGCTGGCGCTGGCGGCCTGCCTGTGCGCGGGCAGCGGCCTGCGCGCGCAGTCCTTGCCCAAGACCTCCGACATCAACGAGACCGTCTACGCCGACGGCTCGGTGGACCTGGCCTTCCAGATGGAGTTCGACGCTTCGGCCTGGCGGCAGTGGAAGGCCATGGTGGGCGACGAACCGGCGCGGCTGCGCGCGATGATGCGCCACCAGTTCGCCGCGCTGACCCTGGAGAACTTCAAGCTGGAGCGCGACGACATGAACCGCGTGGCCAAGATGAGCCTGCACAGCCCAGCCGGGCCCGAGTTGCGCGACGATGGCAGCTTCCAGGTGCCCGTGGACGGTTATTTCCGGCTGGTCAACGGCTCCGGGCGAACGTGGTTCTTCAGCGGCAACAACCCGCGCGGGGGCAACGCGCTCAACAACGTGAAGGTGACGCTGCCTGCCAACGCGCTCAACGCCTACGTGGCCAACCCCAACCACGCCGACCAGGCGCTGGTTTTCGCCCTCGCACCCGCGCCCTCGCCCGCACGGTGGTTCTACGGGGGCGGAGCGGTGGTGACGCTGCTCGGGCTGGCAGTGGCGCTGACGGGCGCGCTCGCCCGCCGGCGGCGCGTGGAGGTCCTGCCGCCCGCGACGCCCGTTCACAGCCTGCCTGCCGCGCAGGCCGTCCCCTCGCCGTTCCCGCCCCCGCCGCAGACGGTCGAGCCGCCGGTGCCGCCGCGCGGGCCGATCTGAGCAGGGCGGCCAAGCAACTTTTCTGCAGCTCCACGCAGTTTCAGGTTCCCGTTGTTTCAGATGTTCCGGGTATTTTGGACAAGCGGACCGGATGAGGGCAACGCTGCCCATCATGAGCACCCGTCCAACCAACGGTCCATCCGAAAACATCGATCCCGACCAGGAACCGCCGCGCATGGTTTTGGCTACCGACAAGAGCACACGCTCGCGCCAAGATCGACTTGCGAAGCGCCTTCATCTTTGCCAGGAAATAACAAGCGACCGGCGGGGCCGCGTTACCACGGCAAGATGATCCTCTTCATCATAGCCAGGACGGCACTGTCGGATCGATGCGGGAGCACGGCATCCACCACGTAGAATCCTAGAGGAAGGACGGGTCGGCAACAACGCGACGGCCAAAGGTGTGAAACCCGGGTGTTTGAAGAAAATCGGATAGAACCCGGGGATTCGTCGCTGCCGCAATCCCTGGCGTCCCCGCGCGCCGCCAACTCCGATTCAGCGGCGATATGGCCGCCGATGCTCCTCCTGCTCCCGCCGCCCCGGCTGAATCCCCGCTCAAGCGTGCCTGCCGGGAATGGCTGCTCCACGGGGCGCACACCACCGGCAAGCACGCCGGCCCGTCCGCCGCCACCAAGTCGCACCAGCAGGCCCATCCGTGGTGGCAGGTCATGTGCCTGACGGGGGTCGATTACTTCTCTACCCTGGGCTACCAACCGGGTATCGCCGCGCTGGCCGCCGGGGCGCTGGCCCCCCTCGCCACGCTCGTCCTGGTCATCCTCACGCTCGTCGGCGCACTGCCCGTGTACCGGCGCGTCGCCCGCGAAAGCCCCAACGGCGAGGGCTCCATCGCCATGCTCGAACACCTCCTGCCCTGGTGGAAGGGCAAGCTCTTCGTGCTGACGCTCCTGGGCTTCGCGGCGACGGACTTCATCATCACGATCACCCTCTCCGCCGCCGATGCCACGGCCCACCTCGTCCAGAACCCCTACGTGCCCGGATTCATCCACGGGCACAACGTCGGGGCGACGCTCGTGCTCGTGGCGCTGCTGGGCGGCGTGTTCCTCAAGGGGTTCAAGGAAGCCATCGGCATCGCCGTAGGGCTCGTGGGGATTTATCTCGCGCTCAACACGGTGGTCGTGGCCGACGGCCTGTGGCACCTCGCGCAGCATCCGCACCATTTCGTGGACTGGAAGCAGGCGCTCTACACCCAGCACGGCAGCCCGCTAGCGATGATCGGCGTGTCGCTGCTGCTTTTCCCCAAGCTCGCGCTGGGGTTGTCGGGCTTCGAGACCGGCGTCGCCATGATGCCGCTCGTCCAGGGCGACGCCGACGACGACCACGAGCGGCCCGCGGGCAAAATCCGCGCCACGCACCACCTGCTCGTGACGGCGGCGGTCATCATGAGTGTGTTCCTGCTGGCCAGTTCGCTGGTGACGACCCTGCTCATCGCGCCCGCGGACTTCCAGGCTGGCGGCCAAGCCAACGGCCGCGCGCTGGCCTTCCTGGCGCACAGGTACCTGGGCAACGGCTTCGGCACGGCCTACGACCTGTCCACCATCGCCATCCTCTGGTTCGCCGGGGCGTCGGCCATGGCGGGGCTGCTCAACCTCGTGCCGCGCTACCTGCCGCGCTACGGCATGGCTCCGGAATGGGCCGGTGCGTCCCGGCCGCTGACGCTCATCTACATGGCCATGGCGTTCGCGGTCACGCTGATCTTCCACGCGGACGTGGACGCCCAGGGCGGGGCCTACGCCACGGGGGTGCTCGTGCTGATGACCTCGGCGGCGGTGGCCGTGACGCTTTCCATCCGGCGCGAGCGCGGGGGCTGGACGTTCTGGACGTGCTTCGCCGCCGCCATCGCGCTGATCTTTCTCTACACGACGGTGGTCAACGTGATCGAGCGGCCCGACGGCGTCAAAATTGCCGCGTTCTTCATCGGGTCCATCGTGATCCTGTCGCTGCTCTCGCGGGTGTGGCGCACGACGGAGCTGCGCGTGGGCGAGATCACGCTCGACGACACGGCGCAACGCTTCGTCAAGGAGGCCAGCAAGGGCGGCGTGATCCGGCTGCTGGCCAACCATCCCAACCGCTGCGACGCCGCCGAGTACGCCGAGCAGGAGAAGGAAGCGCGCGGGGACCAGAACATCCCGGCCGAGGACCCGGTGCTGTTCCTGGAAATCTACGTGCGCGACGCCAGCGAATTCTCGGCTGACCTGGAAATCCACGGGGTCGATGTGGACGGCTACCGGGTGCTGCGCGGCGAGAGCGCCGCCGTGCCCAACGCCATCGCCGCGTTCATGCTCTACCTGCGTGACAAGAACGAACACGTCCCGCACGCCTATTTCCACTGGGGCGAGCGCAACCCGCTGCTCTACCTGATCCGCTACGTGCTCAGCGGTCAGGGCGACGTGGCCCCGCTCACGCGCGAAATCCTCCGCCAGGCCGAGCCCGACCTGGCGCGCCGCCCGGCCATCCACGCGGGAATCTGACGCAAAGGACGGCAGCCAAATGAATTTGACGGCGGCGGGACGGCGGGCAACGACGTTTCGTTGACGGTCGCCAGCGGTGTGCCCGAGCCTTCGGCGGTCGTGGCCTGTCTGTGCGGCGTGGCACCACTATCGGGTCAGCCACGACATCGAAGCGGCGGGGTGGCCCCGTCCCACCGGCTCGTGGCCTCCGTCGGCGCGCTGATCGTCGTGCTGACGGCGGTGCTCGTGGGCTAACCTGCCGTCTCGGCGGGCCGGCGGTGACTTCACGCTCCCGGCGCGCCCGCGTGGCTGCTGCAATCCCCGCAGCGGCCGAAGAACTCCAGCGAGTGCGTCACCTGTGTGTAGCCGTGCTCGCGCGCGATACGCTGCTCCAGCTTTTCCACCGGGCAGCTTCCTTCCAACGGCGTCACCTGCCCGCAGTCCGTGCAGACCAGATGGTCGCGGTGGTGCTCGCTGTCGGTCAGTTCGTAGTGGCTCGTCGGACGGCCCAGGTGGACCTTGCGCGCCAGCCGCAGTTCCTCCAGGAGGGTCATCATGCGGAACACCGTGGCGAAGTCCGGGGCCTCGTCCCGCGGGCTGAACCGCGCCGCTTGGGCCTGGAGTTGCTCCAGGCTTTGCGGCACGTCGGCGGCCAACAGCGCGCGCAGCAGCGCCTGGCGGTTGGCCGTCATCCGCAGGCCGTGGCCGCGCAGCACGGCGACCAGGCTCTCCAGGGTCAGCCGTCCGGGAAAGGCCGACCGGCCGTGCGGATGGACGTGACCTGGAGCGGGTTTGCGGGTCATGGCGGCGGGAACAAGTTCGCCTGATAGCCTAGCACGAAACCGCCCCGCCGCAAGCGGCCCGCTCCTGCCGCCACGGCCCGGTTGCGGCAAATGGCTTGCAGCAAATCCGCCCGGCGAGCGTGCCGCGCGGAAGAGCACGCAAACCCCGGTTTAATCCGCGAAAAATGCGGGATTTAGTCGCCAGACGTGCCGGTTGTTTCAGTTGTTCCAGAAGTTGCGGACCCGGCGGCCCGTCGGATGGTTGGCGCGTGCATCCTGCCCTGCCTTCTCCCGACGCCAGTCTGGCGGACCGCCTGGCCGGGCACGTCGCGGCGGTGCGGGCCTGCGTGCGCTGCCCGCGGATGCGGCGTCCGGCGGTGCCGGGCTAC
>CALMAQ010000290.1 GCA_937859745.1 uncultured Verrucomicrobiota bacterium
GGCGTGCTCGGCCTCGGTCCACAGGCGCAGGCAGTGGCCCGGGGCGGTGAGGCCCGCGCGGCCCGCGCGCTGGTCGCAGGCGGCACGCGCGAGTTTTTCCACCAGCAGTGTGTTGATGCCCCGGTACGGGTCGAAGCGGGCGATCCGCGCGAGGCCGGAGTCGATGACGATCCGCACGCCGTCGATGGTCAGGCTGGTTTCGGCGACGTTGGTGCTGACGACGGCCTTGCGCGTGCCGGGGTAGCGCGCGACGGCGGCGTCCTGCTCGGCGGGGGGCAGTTCGCCGTGCAGCGGCAGGGCCAGCCAGCCGCGCAGACGCGGGTGGTTGCGAATTTCGGCGAGCGTGCGGTTGATCTCGTACAAGCCGGGCATGAAGATCAGCGCGTCGCCCTCCGGGTGCGCCGTGGCGAGGCGGGCCAGTTCCTCGGCAGCGAGTTCCCAGGCCGGGATGCGGTCGAAGGGCGCGGGGCGGGGGAGATATTCGGTCGTGACGGGGAACGTGCCGCCCCGCGAGACGAGCGTTTCGCACGGGGCGAGGTATCGCTCCAGCAGGCCGGTTTCCAGCGTGGCCGACATGACGACCAATTGCAGGTCGGGACGCATCGTTTCCTGAATTTGCAGCGCGCGGGCGAGCGTGATGTCGCCGTAGAGGTGGCGTTCGTGGAACTCGTCGAAGAGGATGGCGGAGACACCGGACAACCGCGGGTCGCCGAGCATCTGGCGCAGCAGGATGCCCTCGGTGACGTACTCGATGCGGGTGCGCGCGCTGGTGACGTTGTCCAGGCGGATGCGGTAGCCGATTTCCTGACCCAGCGGCGTATCGCGCTCGCGCGCCACGCGGGCGGCGAGCATCCGCGCGGGCAGGCGGCGCGGCTGGAGGACGACGACGCGGCCCGCGTCGCCCAGGAGCCCGGCGTCGAGCAGCATCTGGGGGACCTGCGTGGATTTACCCGAGCCCGTGGGAGCCTGAAGAAAGAGGCGGCGGCTGCCCCCGGCGGCGCGCAGGACAGCAAGGAACGCGGGTTCGAGTTCGTAGATGGGCAGGCGGTCGGACATGGAAAGGCGGAAGGCGGAAGGTACGCGGCTAACCGAGGCCCATCGCTTCGGAGTAATACTCCTCCAGCTTGCGGGCCTGCGCGGCCAGCGAGAAATTTGCTTCCACGGACCGCGACGCCGCCAAGCCCATCGCCTCCAGCCGGGCCGGGTCGGCGGCGAGGTCGAGCAAGGCCTGCCCCAAGGCAGCGTGGTCGCCCTCGGCCACCAGCCAGCCGGTGACGCCGTGTTCTACGGCCTCGGGGATGCCGCCGTGGCGGGTGGCGAAGACCGGCAGGCCCGTGGCCATGGCTTCAAGCATCGCGTTGGGCACGCCTTCCTGGTTGCCATCGGCGGCGGTCTCGCTGGGATGCAGGAACAGGTGCGCGGCGTCCAGGTGGCGGCGGAGCGCGTCCTGCCCGAGGAAACCCACGAACTCCACCTTGCCCGCCACCCCGAGTGACGCGCACAGTGCCCGCAACTCCGCCTCCTGCGGACCCTGGCCCGCGACCGTGAAGCGCGCGGCGGGAGATGTTTCCGCGAACCGCGCGAACGCCCGCAAGCTGGTCACCAGTCCTTTCTTGGCGATGAGCCGGCACGCCTGGAACAACCGGAACGCCCCGTCTGGCGGCGGGGTGCGCCGCACATAGGGGAAGTCGTCCAGCGGGATGCCCGTGCGGTTGAGCCGCAGCTTCCCTGCCGGGCAGCCCAAGCCTTGGAGGGCGTCCTGTAACGAACGCGAGCGCGCCAGCACGAGCCGCACCCGCCCGAAAAGCTCCTGCACGGCGCGGCGGTGCGCGGGGCGGTCCAGTTCCACCAGCACGTCCGCCCCGTGGAACGACACCACGGCGGGCAGGCGGAAATCAGGCGACGCCAGCAGCGGCAGCAACTGCACGCCGGTGTTGCCGAAGAAAACGTGCAGCAGCGAGCAGCCGCGCGATTCGATAGCCCGCCGCAGCCGGGCGGCTTCGTGGCGGCTGAACACCAGCGGACGGCCCAGCCATTGTCGCAGCACGATCCGCCGCAACAGGAGCAGCGGACCACGAGGAACCACCGTCACATCCTCGAAGAGGAAAGCGTCGGCGTTCGCGCGTTTGCGCGTGAAGACCGCCACCTCGAACCGGCGGATGGCGGTCAGTTGCCGGTAGATGTGCAGCGTCTCTGGCGGAAGGAACGTCGCACAGTAGCACGCGACGACGGGGCGGGCGCTCACCCGTCGAGCTTAGAACTCGACCACGAGCAGCTTCAAGCCCTGCGGGCGCTGGAAGGGATCGTCCGGCTCGTGCCGCGTCACCTGTTCGCCGCTGCCGTACTCGGCCGGGGCCAGGGGGTTGACGGCCTGGAGCGGGTTATCCGAACGCACGGCGCGCACGACGCCGCCGTCCAGGCGCGGCGCGCGGTTGACGGTCGAGACAGAGGCGCGCTCGTTCGCGCGCAGGCGGGCGTTAAGCTTGGCGTTGTTGCGCGCCGTGATCTGGGCCTGCGTGGTCTGAACGGTGGTGGCCCGGCGCGTGGAACGGCGGACGGCGTTCCGGGTAGCCTGGTCGGTCTTGGGCGGGGCGGAGGCCGTGGCGGCCGGATCCTGGCTGTTCTGCGTGTTTTGCGCGCACAAAGGCGCGGCGGTCAGCAGGCTGAAAGCAGCGGTGGCAGCGAGGAGAGCGAAGGTCTTCATGGCGTCGTGGAGAAAAGGGCGGCTACCTCTGGTGCGTGGGTTCAAGCGGGTGTGAATCCGTTGACACAGCTTATTTCGCGCCGGGGATGAGCGCGGGCCGTATGCTTCGTAGGGAAATCCTCGACTCATTTGCCCCGGAGGAATTGTGCCCTTAAGATGCGCATTGCTTATGCCCTTGGCCGTCGAACTGGTGGTGCTCAACCGATTGGGGCTGCACGCCCGGCCCGCGTCGGAGTTCGTCCGTTGCGCGCAACGCTATCCCGACACGGCGCTCGTGCTCCGCAAGGAAGGCGAGGCCTACTCGGCGGGCAGCATCCTGGAAATCCTCATGGCCAACCTGGATGAGGGCTGCGTCTTCACTCTGGAGGCCGACGGCCCCGGTGCCGAGGCCGCCGCGCAGGAGCTGGCCGCGCTGCTGGTGCGCTTCCGCGAGGACGAGCAGCGCGCCACCTGACTCATCTTGCGAGGTCGTATGGATTATCTGGACAAAGCCCGTCGCGTCATCGCGCTCGAAGTCGCAGAGTTGAACCGGCTCCACGACCGGCTCGATGGCCCCATGTTCGCGCGCGCCGTGGACCTGCTGCTCCGTACGCTGGAGAACCGCGGCAAGATCGTCGTCGTCGGCGTCGGCAAGAGCGGGCACATCGGCGAGAAGATCGCCGCGACGCTCACCAGCACGGGCTCGCCCACCGTCGTGCTCAACTCGCAGAATGCCCTGCACGGCGACCTGGGTGTGGTGGCCGACGGCGACGCCGTCCTGGCCCTGAGCGCCAGCGGCGAGACGGACGAGTTGGTCAACCTCCTGCCCGCGCTCCTGTGCTTCGACGTGTCGCTCGTTGCCTTCACGGGCCGCACCGACAGCACCTTGGCCCTCGCCAGCCACGCCTGCCTGGACGTGAGCGTCACCCAGGAGGCCTGTCCGCTCAACCTCGCGCCCACGAGCAGCACGACCGTCATGCTCGCCCTAGGCGACGCATTGGCCATGGTGCTGCTGGAAGCGCGGGGCTTCGACAAGGAGGATTTCGCCAAGTTCCACCCCGGCGGGCGGCTCGGGCGCAGCCTGTTGCTGCGCGTGCACCAGATCATGCGGCCCCGCGCCGAGATGGCCGTGGCCACGCCGGAATCGACCATCGGCGCGGTGTTGAGCGAGATCGCGCGGCACCGTGCGGGCGCGGCGGCCATCGTGGACGCGGCGGGGCGGCTGGCGGGCATCTTCACGCACGGGGATTTCGCCCGGCAGTTCCAGCTCCACCCGGACGGGCTGGCCGCGCGGCCCGTGGGCGAGTACATGACGCGCCACCCGGTCAGCATCTCGGGCGAGCGGCTGGCGGTGGAAATCCTCCAGTTGCTCGAACGCAAGCGCATCGATGACCTTGTGGTCGTGGACGACGCCGGGCGGCCCATCGGGCTGGTGGACACGCAGGACTTGACGCGGCTCAAATTACTGTAAAACTTCCAATCCCCCCTGGGCGGGCGGTTTCCCCGGCCCGGCAACCTTCTTTTTCCCTCTCTCTTTTATGGCAGCAGCTAACGACCTCCGCAAAGGCCAGGCGATCCGGTACAACGGCGAAATCTACGTGGTGCTCGAAGTGACCCACCGCACGCCCGGCAACCTGCGCGCCTTCGTGCAGGCGCTCATCCGCTCGATCAAGACGACCAAGACCAGCGACGTGCGCTTCTCGTCCACGGAAAAGGTGGAACTGGTGGAGGTCCACCGCGAAACGCTGGAGTTCTCCTACAAGGACAAGGACGAGTACCACTTCATCGATCCGAGCACCTACGAGGACACGGTCCTGGGCGCGAACCTGATCGGCAACGGCAAGGATTACCTCGTGGAAAACTTGGCCGTGACGGTGCTCTACGCCGAAGGCAAGCCGGTGGAAGTGGAAATGCCCGCCAGCGTGCTGCTCAAGGTCGTCGAATCGGCCGAGGGCGTGCGCGGCGATAGCGCCAACAACGTACAGAAGCCCGCGACGTTGGAGACGGGCAAGATCGTGCAAGTGCCGCTGTTCATCAAAGAGGGCGAGATGGTCAAAATCTCCACGGCTAACGGTGCCTATATGGGCCGCGCCTGACCCGGGGCGAAAATGCCATCCGGGTCGGCGGGAGGGAGCGAATAAGGAAAGGGTCGCATCTATGGCAATGCGGCCGGACAAGTGATTCCCATCCTACCCTCTATGAAAATGAAAAAAAACATTCGTCCCTTCCCGGTTCTCACCCGCGCAACGCTGGCCCTCGGGTTGGGCTGCCTGCTGAGCGCCCTGCCGCTCGGCACGGCCTCCGCGCAGGATTCCTCCGCGACCACCACGCGCTCGACCGGCAAGGTGGACCCCGACCAACTCAACAGCGAGAAGCCGAAGCTCACCGCCGACGAACAGGAGTTCATCAAGACGGCGGCAGCCGGGAATCTGGCGGAAGTCGAGATGGCCGAACTGGCGCTCAAGAACGGCGAGAGTGCACCCGTCAAGGAGTTCGCGCAGAGGATGATCACCGATCACGGCAAGGCGAACAAGGAGTTGGAAGCCTTGGCCAAGCGCGACAACATCGCCGACTTCAAGCCGATGGTGTCGGCCGAAGACCAGGCGATCAGCGAGAAGCTGGCCAAGCTCAAGGGCAAGGAGTTCGACGAGGCTTACATCAACAACGCGGTGGAAGACCACCAGAAAGACGTCGCGGAATATAGCGCGGCGCGCAACCGTGTGGTGAGCGAGGGTCTGCTCGACTACGTGAAGACGACCGAGCCGATCATCGGCAGCCACTTGGCGATGGCCAAGAAGATGCAGAAGTCGGAATAAGGGACTGCCTCCGGTATCTACCCGGCTTCGTCTGCTGCTGACACCGGCAGCCAGCGCCTAGGCGCTGGCTGCCGGTTTTTTCGTGCCGCGACCTCGTTTTTGCTTGCCTCGCCGCGCTCGGTGGCGTCGGAATGGGCTCAGACGCGGGCCTTTGGTGACGCCCCTGCGCCTGGTCATGCGCCGACCCCAGCGAGAGCCCTCCCGCCGACATGCGGTGTCCGGGAAGGTAAAGCATCCCTTCCGCGACCCGGACCGGGACCGGCCGCCGCCCGCCCCGCTGGGCAAAAAGCGCGCGGGGGTCCCACCACCGGCACGCTCGAACCCGCGCCGGCCATGGCTGGTGCCGACGCGTTGGCTCAAGGCGGTGGCGGGGCTGTTCCTGCTGCCCGTGTGCTGGGTGGCGAGCCGGGCGTTCTTCGAGGAGTTCACCCGAGCGGCACTGAGGCACCAGCTTTGGCGCACCGAAGAGTTCTATTTCTTCGTGCTCGGCGTGGTGCTCTGGGTCATCGCGTTCTTCGGGTTGCCGCGTCCACTGGTGGTGTACGTGTTCGGACACGAGTTGACCCACGCGCTGTGGGTGCTCGTGCAGGGA
>CALMAQ010000291.1 GCA_937859745.1 uncultured Verrucomicrobiota bacterium
CCCCCCGGCCGGCAGTCGCCGCTGAAACTCGCCGGTCAGCAGCCATCCACCCCGCCAGGGTCGGGCCAACGCCACGCGAGGATGCAAGGCACCGGCGTCGCAAGCTCTCCGATCATGGAAGGAGCCTGCATCCCTGCTGCCAAGCGTTTATACTGCGCCACGGCTTCTTCCCTCCCTTCCTCTGTCCGCAGCGCCGAACGCACTTTGCAATCCGCCACGGCTGGTTACTCCGACGAACCGCAGCCTCCGGGGGCGTACCTGACGCTGATGGGCGTCTTCGGCGCGGTGGTCTCTGGCTTGACCGGTGCCATGTGGTTGACGAGGACCAAGTTGCCGGAAAGGCCGCAGGTCGGGGAGATTCTCTTGTTGGGGGTGGCGGCACATAAAATGGCTCGCTTGATCACCAAGGATCGTGGACCGCTCCGATCCGCGCTCCCTTTGTGCGCTACAAGGAAGGCGCCGGGGAGGGGGAGGTGGAAGAGGACCCGCGTGGAGAAGGGATGCAGCAGGCCCTGGGCGATCTGTTGACCTGTCCCTATTGCATCGGGGTTTGGATCGTCACCCCGTTGTGGTTTGGCATGGCGCTGGCCCCCCGGCTGACCCGCTTCGTCGCGGGCATTTTGGCCACCGTGACCACGGCCGACTTCATGCACCGGATTTATCTCAAGGCGAAGAAGTGGGGCGATTGACAGGCAGGTCAATCGCTCCGGCGCAACGCTGGGTCGTCGTGCGCGGGTTGGCGCGGTCACGGACGGGGGCGAAGAGCCGAGCGACCGGTGCCCGCTTCCCCGGACCGGTTGTCGTTCGGGGCATCCACGGGCGACGGCGAATGAGCAGTCCGGCCGGCCGATCCTGTGGCGAATGTGTAGCGGCCCGTGTTCCGTCAGGTTGCCTCGGCCTTGGGGGCGGTCACGCGAAAAATTTTCGCGCGGCCCAGCAACTTACGGTCAGCCGTCGGGTTCATAAAGACATATGAAGAAACTCCTCTTGGTTATCGCAGCGTTGGTCAGCCTGGGCCTGTTCGCCACGCCGAAGGCCGAGGCTTTTGTCGGAATCAGCATCGGCATCCCGGTCGTAGCACCCGCCTACTACGGGCCATACTATGGTCCCGGGCCTTACTACGGCGGCGTCTACGCCTACCCGGTCGTCGGCTTCTGGGGCGGCGGCTACTACCACGGCCGCTACTTCGCGCGCGGCTACTATAATCGCTACGGCTACGGTCGCCATGGCTACGTCCGCCGCAGCTATGCGAACCGCGGCTATCGCCACTAATCCAGGCCCGGCCCGACAATAAACCAGGGGCGGACGAAGGTTGCTTCGTCCGCCCCTGGTGTTTGCGAGAGGAGCTACCCGGTCGGCAACGGCCCCCTAGCGACGGAGCGAGTCAGCTCACGGGGCAACCGTCTCCGGTGGCGTGACGTTACGGCCATCGCTAGTGACAGCATTGTCCCGAGGCCGAGGCATTAAAAAGGCGAGTTGGGCGATGAGCACCATCGCAGGTAGTGTCCTGATCAGGATGCAGAATGCAGGCCCACGCCAGCTCCTACCTGCCTCCCACGTCCCACACCGAAACCAGGACACCACCAGAGGGGTTGTCCACGCGTGTGCTCCGCGCGTTTTTCCGTTCGCGGCTTTCCCGGTTGCCGCTAAGTTTCAGGCGGACACGTCCCTCCTTCCTCGCTCCCCCGTGAAGACCGGCTTCATCGACAAGCTTATCTCCCGCCTGGGCCGCGTGCGGCCCGAAGAGGCCAAGGCGCACCTGCTACGTGTGGTGAAGGAGAAGGGCTTCCTCGAAACGATCTTCAACGCCATTCAGGAGGGCATCGTCGTCACCGATCCGGGTGGGCGGATCGTCTACCTCAACGACGCCTCGTGCGAGTTCTTCGGCCTGCGCGGACGCGACTCGCTGGGCCAGCTGATCTCCGAGCAAGTGCGCGGGCTGGACTGGCCCGCGCTCTCCGCCTCCGCCGACCTCGTCAGCCGCGACATGGAGGTGTTCTATCCCGCACACCGCTTTCTAAATTTCTACGTCGTGCCGCTGCTGCTGGAGGACGCGGACGATTCGCCCGGCGGCGATACGGACCCTCACCAAGGTTATGTCGGCTACGCCATGATCGTGCGCGACCTGACCCAAACGCGCCAAGCCACCCAGGCCACCATCGAGGACGAACGCTTCAACGCCCTGACGATGCTCGCCGCCGGGGTGGCGCACGAGATCGGCAATCCGCTCAACTCGCTGACGATCCACCTGCAACTCATGGAGCGCCGCCTGCGCAAGCTGCCGCCCGACCAGCGCGGCGACCTGGACGACAGCGTGCGCGTCGCGCGCGAGGAAATCCGGCGGCTGGACTTCATCGTCAGCCAGTTCCTGCGCGCGATCCGCCCCGGCGCGGTGGACACCCACCCGGCCGACGTCAACGCCGTGCTGACCGAGAGCGTGTCGTTCCTGCGCGCCGAAATCGCCGACCGGGACATCCTGGTGGAGCTGGAAACCGCCAAGGACCTGCCGCCACTGGAACTGGACCGCGACCAGATGAAGCAGGCGTTCTACAACGTCATCCGCAACAGCTTCCAGGCGATGAAGACCGGGGGCATCCTGCGGATCACGACGGCGCTGGAACCCGATTATGCGGCGGTCAGCTTCAGCGACACTGGCGGGGGCATCGCGCCCGAGAACATGGGCAAGGTGTTCGATCCATACTTCACCACCAAGAGCAGCGGCAGCGGCCTGGGCCTGCTCATCGTGCGGCGGATCGTGCGCGAGCACGGCGGGGAGATCGAACTGCGCAACGACACGGGCCGGGGCCTGACGGTGGTCATCCGCCTGCCCCACGGCGACCGTCGCGCGCGGATGCTCGGCTACGGCGGAAGCGAGACGGAGGTATAGCCACAAAGGGCACAAAAGACATAAAAAAGGGGTAGGAGCCAGATACCCGATCCCCTTTGTGCTTTTCGTGCCCTTTGTGGCGAAAAACAGCGTAGGGTCTCCTGAAAGCGATGAGCAAAAACCTGCCGCAGAAAATCTGCGCCCAATGCGGGCGCCCCTTCGACTGGCGCAAGAAGTGGGAACGCTGCTGGGACGAGGTCCGCTACTGCTCGGAACGCTGCAAGGGCGAGGCCAAACGCCAGAAGCGCCCCTCGTATCCATGAAGGATTTCCCGCTCCGCCGCTGGTGTCTCCTGGCCGCACTGCCGCTCGCGCTGGCGGCCTGCCACCGCGCGCCGCAAACCGCCGCCGAACTGCGCGACCACCTGCCCCGCCGCTGGCAGGGCGACATCAAAATCCAGGGTGAGCAGCGGGGCGGCCGGATCGGCATCGAACTGCGCGAACTGACCGTCCGCACCGAGCATGTCCTGGAGTTCAACCGGGTCCGTTGGCAGGCATTCGCGGGCGGCGAGACCCTGGCGCAGGACGAAGCGGCCATCCGCGGGACAATCACCCTGCCCGGCGGCGAGGTCCGGCTGGACGAGGAAGGCACGCAGGCGGGCGGGGAGATCAACCCCGCCTCGTTCCACGGCACGCTCGCGCCCGACCTGCAATCCGCGGAGACGAACTGGACCAGCGTCACCGGCGAGGCGGCGACGCTCAAGCTGCAAGCGGCGGCTCCATGAGCTGCCGCCGCACGCCCGCCGCGTGGACCGCGAGCCGGTGCGCGTCGTACCATTCGCGCGCGGCGGCTGCTACCCGGGAAAGGCTTTCAAGATCGGAAGGTCGAACAGATGGGTCGGCGAGAAAATGCGTCCCGGCCACGAGGCCGTCCAAATTAGGCCGGTCGTTACCGTGCGACGTGACCGGCACCAATCCATGCGCGCAGTAGGCGGCGAAGATCGTCGATTTCGCCAGGGAGGGCGTGGGATAGGTGAAGTAACCCACCAGGGAATCGGAAAACAGCGCGCCCGCCTCCGTTGCGGCGAGCGGTCCGACTGCCTCCAGCGGCACGGGCAGGCTGCCGCCGGGGACGGCGTCCAGCGGCGCGCCCACGTCGATCACCCGCTCGATCTCCAGGCGTCGGCAGGCGTCGGTCAGGTCGGACAACCCTTGCGTGTACACGTCCGCGCGCCACGCACGGCTGCCGAAGACGACCATCTGCCGCCGCCGGCCGGCGAGCGGCGGCGGCGCGGCCGGTTCGCCCAGAGTGGAGAACACGGGCGTAGCCTCCGTGGCGAGTTCCGCGCCGCGGAGGCCGAGCAGCGCGCGCAGTTGTTCGGCGGCTACCCGGGTGGTCATGCGCCGGGCGTCGGCGGCACGGCCCAGGCGAGCGGCCAGACCCTTCTGGAACGGGCCGGTCCAGAACACGCTCGACCACACGGGGCCGGTGGCGTACAGCTCGTGGAAGAGGACCACGAGCCGCCGCTCGGGGCGCGCCTGCTTCCAGCGTTCGACGGCGTCCACCAGCCAGAACGGGCAGCCCCGGTGCGCGTAGCCGTAGCCGACGTAGTGCAGGAGCACCGCGCCCGGCCCGCCGCCATCCGCGGCTTCCTCGATTTCCAGCGCGCGCAGGAGTGAGTCGCTCGTCCGGCCCGGCAGCGCCCGCGCGGGGAACGGTGCCAGCGCCTCGCTGCCCGTCCACGCGGGATCGCCCACCAGGAAGCGCGTCCGCACCCCCTGCGCCACCCGCAGTTCGCGCGCGAGCAGCACGGCGTAATCACCGACCCCGCTCAAAGCCGGGGGCAGGACGGGGACAAGTTGGATCAACTCCACGGCTGGCCCCAATCCAACGGGAACGGGCGGGAATGTCAAGGATGCGCCCGGTTGCCCGCCCTCGCCGGAGCACGGAACCCGGAACGCCCCGTCAGTTCTCTTCCTTGAAAGTCGCCAGCAGACTCATGGCCACAGAGGCTTGCCAAGAAAGTTCGTTGCCCGGTGGGGGCAGGGCAGGACTCGGATTGTACCCCGGGACCGCGCTGGCATCCGCGCCGCTGAGGTCTTTGAATCCCATCGACCAATCCGGAAACTGGCGCGCGGCCACCGTCAGGGCAGCCAGGGTCATCACATGATGATGCCGCTCATCCGTGCGGATGGTGGCAAAAAGGGAACGCACCGTCTCTTCCTCCCCCTCCAAGACCTGCATGAAAGAGCCATGTTTGTAGAGCAGCATTCCCGTGATGGCCAGGCGGGCGTTCTTATCTCGGTACGGTCGGAGATGCGCGAGCAATTCGCCGCCCGAGAACAACTTTGCCGCCGTGCTGGCATAGACGAGTTGAAACATCGTGACCCGTGTTACGCTGAAAAGAGAGGTGTTGGCCGGGTATCATTGCCTGTCGGCAGTTTTTTCGCGTCCCTCCGCGGGCGTTTCTGCTCCCCATCCGGGCGAAACGGCGTAACCTCCATGCAAAAACCAGGAGGGATTTCTACCATGGCCTTGCACCTTTCCCGGCGGCAGTACGCCGAAATGTTCGGACCCACCACGGGCGACCGCGTCCGCCTCGCCGACACCGACCTGTTCATCCAGGTCGAGCGCGACCTCATCGCCGAAAGTGGCGGCTACGGCAACGAGGTGAAATTCGGCGGCGGCAAGGTGATCCGCGACGGCATGGGCCAATCCTCCCTCGCGCTGGACGCCGAATGTCTCGACCTCGTCCTGACCAACGCGCTGATCCTCGACGCCGTGCAGGGCGTCATCAAGGCCGACGTCGGCATCAAACACGGCCGCATTGCCGCCCTCGGCCATGCGGGCAATCCGCTCGTGCAGAGCGGGATCACGCCCGGCATGACGGTCGGCGCGGCGACGGAGGTCATCGCGGCGGAGGGTTGCATCGTCACCGCCGGGGCCGTGGACGGGCACATCCACTTCATCTGCCCGCAGCAGATCGAACACGCGCTGGCCAGCGGCGTCACCACCATGATCGGCGGCGGCACCGGCCCGGCCACCGGCACGAACGCCACCACCTGCACGCCGGGCAAGTGGAACCTGCACCGGATGCTCGAAGCCGCCGACGAATACCCGATGAACCTCGGCTTCCTGGGCAAAGGCAACTGCTCCACGCCCGAGCCGTTGCGCGAGCAGATCCTGGCGGGCGCGATGGGCCTCAAGTTGCACGAGGACTGGGGCACGACGCCCGCCGCCATCGATTGCTGCCTGGGCGTGGCCGACGAACTGGACGTGCAGGTGGCCATCCACACGGACACGCTCAACGAGAGCGGCTTCGTCGAGGAAACCCTGGCTGCCTTCAAGGGCCGCACGATTCACACCTTCCACAGCGAGGGCGCGGGCGGCGGCCACGCGCCGGACATCATCCGCGTGTGCGGCGAGGCGAACGTGCTGCCGAGTTCCACGAACCCGACGCGGCCCTTCACGGTCAACACCATCGACGAGCACCTGGACATGCTCATGGTCTGCCACCACCTCGACAGCAAGATTCCCGAGGACGTGGCGTTCGCGGAATCGCGCATCCGGCCCGAGACCATCGCCGCCGAGGACCGCCTGCACGACCTGGGCGCGTTCTCCATGATGAGCAGCGACAGCCAGGCGATGGGCCGCGTGGGCGAGGTCGTCCTGCGGACGTGGCAGACGGCGCACAAGATGAAGACGCAGTTCGGCGCGCTGGCCTTGCCCGCCGGAGTATCGGCGCAGCACGGGCAGGCGGACAACTTTCGCGCCCTGCGCTACGTGGCGAAGTACACGATCAACCCGGCGGTCGCCAACGGCGTGGCGCACGAAGTGGGCAGCATCGAGGTCGGCAAGCTGGCGGACCTGGTCGTCTACAAGCCCGCCTTCTTCGGCGTCAAACCTGAACTGGTGTTGAAGGGCGGCCTCATCGCGTGCGCGAACATGGGCGATCCGAACGCGAGCATCCCGACGCCGCAGCCGACGTTCTACCGCCCGCAGTTCGCCGCGCACGGCCGGGCGAAGTACGCGACGAGCGTCACGTTCGTGAGCGGGGCGTCGCTCGACGCCGGGCTGGCGGGCGAACTCACCGTCCGCAAACGCTTGGTCGCGGCGAAGGACACGCGCCGCATCGGCAAGCGGGACCTCCTGTGGAACGACGCGACCCCGCGCATGGAGGTTGACCCTGAAACGTACACCGTCAAGGCCGATGGCGTGGTGCTGACCTGCGAGCCCACGAGCGTTCTGCCCATGGCACAGAGGTATTTTCTGTTCTAGAAGTTGCGCATCCATGAATTTTGCGCAAATTTAGCTTTATATATGTCGATACGTGCTACCGAGATATTCGTGCCGGGGGGGTTTCCAAAACATACGTATAATCCTAGAAAAGAGCGATCTTTAGAAGATCGTCTCGTCGCGGTGAGAGATAACTTGTTTAAACTGGCGATTATTACGGGTAATACTAAATCTGGAAAGACTGTCCTCGTTCGAAGTGTACTCCCGCCTGAAGACTCTATATGGATCGACGGAGGTACAATCGGCGAGGAAGAGGATTTTTGGGCGGCTATCATTGACCAGCTTGAATTACACCAAGGGACTGAAAAGGCAAAAGCCAAGACACATACATCCGAATTTGCGGCTGAGGGTACGGCCAAGGCGGATTTGTACGTTGCAGGCGGTTCGGCGACTATCAAAGGAAAGCTAAGTGATTCCACCGAAGACACTGAAAATCAAACTCGTACAGTAAGCTCTCGTGTTGCTGCGATTTCGGGATTACACAAGCATAAAACGCCTCTGGTAGTAGACGATTTCCACTATATATCCAAAGATTTACAAGGAACTATTGTCAGGGCTGTGAAACAACCGATTTTTGATGGCTTGCCAGTAGTATTCATAGCTATTCCACACCGGCGTTATGATGCGCTGAAAGTGGAAAAGGAGATGACAGGGCGAGTGCATCCAATCGATGTGCCTCTATGGAGTCGTGACGAACTATCATTTATTCCAACCCAAGGCTTTACATTGCTGAAATCGTCACTGGATCAAAATAGTATTTTAAAGTTTTCTATAGAGGCGATAGGAAGCCCGCATTTAATGCAGGATTTTTGTAGGACGCTCTGTCGGCAGATTGAACTTTCAAACGAAAAAGATGGCAGGGAGATCGTTTTGACAGGAGCGCAACTAGAGAAGGTCTATCGAGATGTAGCCGAGACTATAGGACGGCCAATCTTTGAAAAACTAGCTCGTGGGCCCCGCCAACGCACAGATCGGAATAAGAGGGCACTAAAAAACGGCCGCGATGTAGATATATATGGATTGGTCCTAGAAGCACTGGCCCACCTCAAACCCGGCTTGGTAACGCTGGAATACGAAGACTTACGTACTGCGATCAAAGAAGTATCTGTAAAAGATCCGCCGCAGCTCCACGAAGTTGCAAGGGTGCTCAAACATATGGCAATAATCGCAGCCTCCGATCAAAGTTCTACACCTGTGATTGATTTTGAAGAGGAAGAAAAGCAATTACACATTACCGATCCATTTTTCGCGTTCTTTTTACGGTGGGGTAGCCTTGGGAGTTAAGACAATTCAGCAACAAGGTTGATCTGCTAGGAAAGATAAAGCACTTCTGATTTCAAGGGGCCATGGAAATCATCAATCGGGAACTGGCTGGGCAGGCCGATGACACGCTACCCATCGTCGCTCTGCGCGTGGACCGGCGCACGCTCGCCAAGACGCGCTGGCGCGGCACGGCCGACGACGGGCGGGAGTTCGGCTTCGAGCTGGCGCGGCCGCTGCGCCACGGCGCGGCGGTATTCGCGGGCGCGGCACGCTACGTCGTCGAGCAGCAGCCCGAGCCCGTCCTGCGGCTCGCCGTCACCGACCCGACCGAGGGCGCGCGGGTGGGATGGATGATCGGCAACCTCCATTTCCCCGCGCAGGTGCGCGACGGCGCGATTTTCGTGGAAGCGGATTCCGCCATCCGCCAGATGCTCACCCGCGAGGACATCGCTTTCGAGGAAACGCGCGCGGTGTTCCAGCCGATGCATGCGGGCGGACACCACCACCACTAACGCATGACCGGGGAGCCGATGCCGCCCTGGCTGCCCGCGCTGCTGCAAACCTCCGACTCCCTGTTTCCCACGGGGGCCTATGCCCACTCGGGCGCGCTGGAATCGCTCGTGGAACTGGGGGTGGTGCGGGACGCCGCCTCGCTGGACGCGTTCCTGCGCGGGCACGTCCTGCCGTCGCTGGCGCGGTACGAGTTGCCCTACCTCGGGTTTGCCCGGGAAGCGGCGGCGCGCGGCGACGTGGCCGCGCTCGTGGTGCTGGACCGCGAGTACGGCGCGGGCAAGCTCCCGCGCGAGACCCGGGAAGGCAG
>CALMAQ010000292.1 GCA_937859745.1 uncultured Verrucomicrobiota bacterium
GTCCAGGAAGAACGTGCTGCCGCGCGAGGGCGACGTTTCGACGCCGATGCTGCCGCCCATCGCCTCGACCAGGCTCTTGGAGATGGTCAGCCCGATGCCCGTGCCCTCGATGCCCAGCTCGGGCGCGTCGAGTCGCTGGAAGGGCGTGAATAGCCGGTCCAACTTGTTCCGGTCGATGCCCACGCCCGTGTCGGCGACGCTGATCCGCACGCGGTCTTCGCCCAGGCGCAGCGCGCCGACGCGCACCTCGCCGTCGGGCCGGTTGTACTTGATGGCGTTGGAGAGCAGGTTGAGCAGCACCTGGTGGAGCCGCCCGCGGTCGGCCAGCACGGCCAGTCCGCCGCCCGGCGCGGCGCGCTGGACGAAGCGGACCCGGTGCTGCTCCGCCAGGGGAGCGGCGAAGTGCAGCGCCTCGTCGAGCACCGTCCGCACGTGGACCGGCCCGACGTTCAACTCCATGCTGCCCGCCTCGATGCGCGCGATGTCGAGCACCTCGTTGATGAGGGCGAGCAGGTGATGCCCGCCCTTGAGGATCTGCTCCACGCTGGAGCTTTGCATCGCCGTGAGCCGTTCCAGCCCCAGAAGCTGGCCGAAGCCCAGGATGGCGTTGAGCGGGGTGCGCAGCTCGTGGCTCATGCGCGAGAGGAACTCGCTCTTGGCCGCGTTGGCCCGCTCGGCCTCCTCCTTGGCGGCGACCATGGCCTCCTGCGCGCGCTTGAGTTCACTCACGTCGAGCACCACGCCGTCCCAGATCAGGTCGCCGTTGGCCAGCCGTTCCGGCCGCGCGCGGGCGGCGACCCAGCGCACGTTCCCCGAGGGCGGCAGGATGCGGCCTTCCCAGTGGTAGGGTTCGAGGCGCGCGAAAGCCCGTTCTATCGTCAGCCGGAAGTCTTCCTTGTCGTCGGGATGCACCATGCGCCCCATCGTCCGGGGCTCGGCCCGCATCACGCCCGGCTCCACCTCGTAGATGGAGCGGCAGCCCTCGCTGATGAACGGCAGCGAGAGCGCGCCGCCGGGATGGACGACGTACTGGAAAACCATGCCGGGCGTGTGGGCGGCGATGCGCTGGTAGCGCGCCTCCACCTCGCGGGAGGCCGCCTCGTGGTGCTTGCCGCGGATGATCGTGGACAGCAGGTCAGCCATCGTTTGCAGGAAGGTGACATCCTGCGGGCCGAACCGGCGCGGCTCGGCGGCCAGGGCGCAGAGCGTGCCGAAGGCCTCGCCGTCCCGGCGGACCACCACGCTGACGGCGCTGCGCGGCGGGGGCGTGCCCTCGGGCAAGGGCAGCGTCAGCTTGACGTCGGGACAGAGGCGGAAATCCTCGACGACGAGCGGCTCCTCGCTGCTGCGACCGTCCGGGCCGGGTTGCCGCCAGTTCCTGACCAGCGCGCGGCCCACCACGCCCTCGCCCCAGCCCGTGCCGGCGCGGACGAGCAGCCGGGTGCCGTCGGGGGCGGCCTCCGTGATCGTCGTCAGGTTGACCTCCAGCGCCCGCGCGACCAGTTCGGCCGCGCGGTCGAAGATCGTCTGCAACTCCAGGCCGCCCAACGCGCAGCGGCCCAGCTCGGCCATGGCGGTCTGCTGCCGGGCGCGCGTCTCGTGCTCGCGTTCCGCGCGGCGGCGGCTGGTGATGTCGCGCGAGTTGATGACCACGCCCACCACCGGCGAATCCGGCGGCAGCACCGAGCTGATGCTTTCCAGCAGCCGCCAAGAGCCGTCCTGGTGACGCAGGCGCAGTTCGATGCTCTCGTGGCCGCCGGACGCGCCTGGGGCGGCTTGACCGTCGGCGAGGCGCGCGAGCAGGCAGCGCAGCGGCTCGCGGTCGTCCGGGTGCAGGCGGTCGTCCTCGAAGAGGTTGGTCCCGACCGTTTCCTCGGCCGGACAGCCGAGCACGTGCCCGGCGGAGGGGCTCTGGTAGAGGATTGTGCCGTCCGGGGTCATGATGGTGATCATGTCCTGGGCGTTCTCGATCAACGCGCGGAACTTGCTCTCGCTGCGACGGGCGTTGGCTTCGGCGGCGTCGCGCTCGACGATCTGCTGGCGCAGCGTGCCGTTGAGCAGCGCCAGTTCCGCCGTGCGCGAGCGCACCCACTCCTCCAGTTCCTCGTGCGCGCGCTGGATGGTCTCCTCGGCCAGCTTGCGCGAGGTGATGTCCTCGATGGTGCCCTCGTAGCGCAGCAGCAGGCCGTCCGCGTCGCGGATGGCCCGGGCGTTCTCGGAGACCCACACCCGGGAGCCGTTGGAGCGGTAGAGTTGCAGCTCCCAGTTGACGACCCGGCCCTCCGCCTCCATGCACCGCCGGAACTCCGCACGGCGTTCCTGTTGGACGAAGAGCAAGGCCGCATTGGGGATCGACTCGGTCAAAGTTTCCGGCGAAGGGTAGCCGAGGATGTGCGCGAAGGCGGGGTTGACGCTCAGGAAGCCGCCGTCGGGCAGCGTCTGGTAGATGCCCTCCAAGGCGTTCTCGAAGATCGAACGGTAGCGCGTCTCCGCGTTGACGAGCAGGGCGGTGCGCTGGTCAACGCGCACCTGGAGGTCGTCGCACAGGGAGGCCTGGCGTTCGTCCGCCGTGCCCCGCGCGAGGAGGGCGGCGTGGCTGCGGGCGCGCGCCTGCCGCAGGCCCAACTGATCGACCACGAGCGCGGCGAGGTCTTCCAGGAGCGTGACCTGTTCCGGCTCCAGATGGCGGGGCCGGTCGTCGAGCACGCACAGCGCGCCGAGCCGGTGGCCATAAGGGCTGATCAACGGCGCGCCCGCGTAGAATCGCACGTTGGAGAATCCCGGCACCAAACGGAAACCGACGAATCTCGGGTCCTGCAGGAGATCAGGTACGATCAGCGTGTCGGCGTGGAGAATCGTCTGCGCGCAGATCGCTTGGCAGCGTTCGGTCTGCTGGAGTTCGGTGCCCGCGCGGGACTTGATCCACTGTCGGTCGCGGTCCACGAAGGAGATGTACGCCACCGGGGCGTGGAGCATCCGGGTCGCCAAGCGCGTGATCCGGTCAAATTCCGGTTCCGGCCCGGTGTCGAGCACGGCGTAGGAGAACAACTCCTGCAAGCGGGCTTCTTCGTCGTGGGACAGGGCGGCCGACATGGCACCGGTTCTACCAGCAATTCCGGGGCCAATCCGCCGCGCGAGCCGCGCCTCCCGTTACCCTTGGAGCGTTTTGCCCGCCAGCGGGGCGAGCAGGCTCTGCACCCGGGGCTCGCGGTCTGTGTCCGGTCGCTGCTCCAGGAGGCGTCGTACTTCTGGTGGATGTCCGCCAGCGCCTTGGCTTGGGCGACGGCCGGGTCGGCAGGCGTGACGTTTCGGGTGGAGACGGCGTGGTCCATCGCGCCGTTCCCGTCGAGCGAGGTTCCGAAGGAGGCGCGGGGTTGCTCCGTGTGGCAGGCCTGTTGCAGCGCCGCGTGCTGGGTGCCGGCTTGGATGATGAAGTCGTACGATTGCACGAGCGCCGCGTATCCCGGCCGCTCGCCCGCGTGGGTGTGCCCACCCGGCGTCTGATCGGAACGGCGTTGGCGGGCGGACCGTCGCCTCAAGTTGGGCGGGGATGCCGTCCAGGTCCTGCTTGAGCAGGGTGGTCAGGCTTTCAAAAGGGTGCTGTTCCGGCGTGCGGCCGGTGCCGCGGCAGCCGGCGCGGCCTTGGCCGTCTCCACCTGCGCCCGTTGGGAGTAGAAGGAATACCCGATGCCGAGCAGGGGGACCACGAGGAGAAGCACTTTCGTGGGAGCAGCGCCTACCCTTGTAACACAACCCTGTATTGACCCACCAAGAAAAATTACGCTTCGCTCAAGGCCGGGGGCGGGGCGGCGACGCCGTCTGGACCGGACCCGGGCGCGAGGTGCGCGGAGCGATACGGTTCCAGCGCGGCCAGGCTCTTGAGCGGCATCACGGCGTTTACGCGCACGCCCTCGTCCACGTACTCCGTGGACAACACCTGGCCCTGCCGGTGCAGGCCGCTGAGCAGGTCGCCGCGGCCTAGGGGCAGCAGCAGTTCCACGCGCTCGGAGCGGCCCGCGAGCTGGTCGGCCATGCGCGCGCGCAACTCGTCCAACCCCTCGCCCGTGTGCGTGGAAATGAACAGGGCGTCGGGAAAGTGCCGCCGCAGGGGGTTGAGCGCGTCCGGGTCGTGCGCGAGCAGATCGACCTTGTTGAGCACGGTGATCATGCGCTTGTCGGCCGCGCCCAGTTCCGCGAGCACCTCCATCGTGGTGCGGTAGAAATTGAACACCTCCGGCTGGCTGGCATCGAGCACGTGGATCAAAAAATCGGACAGGATGGCCTCCTCCAGCGTGGACTTGAACGCCTCGATGAGCCGGTGCGGCAGCTTGCGCACGAAGCCGACCGTGTCGGTGAGCAGCAGTTCCTGGCCGCCGGAGAGTTCGATGCGGCGCGTGGTGGCGTCGAGCGTGGCGAAGAGCTTGTTCTCCACGTACACATCCGCGCCGGTGAGCTTCTTGAGCAGGCTGGACTTGCCCGCGTTGGTGTAGCCGACGATGGCCGCGTGCGGCACGGGCAGGCGCTCGCGCTGCTTGCGCTGAGTGGCGCGCTGGCTGCGGACTTCCAGCAGTTCGGCCTTGAGCACGTCGATGCGCTTGCGGACCAGGCGGCGGTCGGTCTCGAGCTGGCTCTCGCCCTCGCCCTTGCCGCCCAAACCCTGCTGGCGGCTGAGGTGGCCCCAGGCCCGCGCCAGACGCGGCAGCGAGTATTCCAGCCGCGCGAGTTCCACCTGGAGCCGCGCTTCCTTCGTCCGCGCGCGGCCGTTGAAGATGTCCAGGATGACCTCCTCGCGGTCGATGACCGCCAGGCCGCTAAGTTCCTCCCACTTGCGCTGCTGGCCGGGGCTCAGTTCGTTGTCGAAGACGATCACGTCGCACTCCAGCGCCTTGGCCTGCGTGACCAGTTCCTCCGCCTTGCCCGAGCCGATGAGGAACGACGCCTGCGGCCGGTCCACCTTCACCAGCACGCGGTCCGCGACCGTCAGCCCGAGCGTGTCGGCCAGCTCGGCCAGTTCGGCGAGCAGGCTGCGGCCCTCCTCGGGGGTCTGGGGCTTCCACCAGGCGCTGATGAGCAGCGCGCGGGTGATGTGCTTGGGCTTCTCGTAGGCACCGATCATGTGACCGGAAGCCTACCGTGTTCCGGGGGTTCCCGCAACCGGCGTAGCGCCTGGCGGCGGCCCTCCGGGCAGGACGACCGGCGCGGGGTGCTCGACCGAGGTGGCGACGACCTGATTGTCTTTGATGACGATCTCGCGGATCTGGTCCGTCACCGCCTTCAGCTCCGGGTTCCTCTCGGGATGTTCGTGGCGTTCCCGGTTGAACGACTGGACGGCGTCGTTGAGGTAATGCCTGACGGCGCTGGCCACGAAGGCGCGCGGGTGCTGGTGCCCGAGGGTTTCGAGCCGGGCGACCAGGAGGGCGAAGTCCCCGCTGGCGTAGGAGGCGTCCAGCACGAGGCGGGCGTTGAAGGACAGGCGCTGGTCGCGCCCGGCCGGGTCGGTGAGCGGGTAGCTGGTTTCGGCAACGATCTGGTTGTTCTCGATGGACACGAAGAGGTGGCCGCGCAGGCTGGCGGCTTCCGGCTGGCGCGCGATGAGGGCGTTGAGGTCGTCCGCCGTCAGCGCCACGGTCGCCGGTTTGCCCGCCGTCAGCGCCTCGTTGAACGCCGCCAGCTTGGCCTGCGCCGCGGCGAAGGCCGGTTCACCGCCCTCGAAGGTGCGGATGGCCACGGGGTCCTGGCTGAAGAAGGGCTGGGCGTGGCGGGTGACGTACCAGCCGAGGCCGCCGATGGCGACGCCCAGGAGCATGAGCACGACGAGCGCGAGCAGGCAGCCCTTGAGGAAGCAGCCGCTGCCGCCGACGGGACGGCGGGGGGTCTGGGCGGGGCGCACCGCGGATGCCGGCGACGCCGCAGTGGGGAGCGCGGCGGGTAGGGGGTGGCCGTCGGCGGCGAGGACGGGCCAGCTCAGGAGGCCAACGACCGGGATCCCAGCTCGGCGGGCCAACGCCAACTCCGACAACGTGCCCCACGATCCGCCGACGACTATCACCGCGCCGGCCGAGCGCACGAGGATGGC
>CALMAQ010000293.1 GCA_937859745.1 uncultured Verrucomicrobiota bacterium
CTCCTTCGCCGGTCCCCGTCGCTCCCGTCGCGCCGCCCGTGCAACCCGCTTCCGTGCCGCCCGGTCCGCCCGTCGCGCCGGTGACTCCCGGCGAGCAACCCGCTGCCCCGGCCATCGTGCCGCGCAACCGCATCGAGCGCGGCGCGCTCGTGGTTGTGCGTGCGGGCAGCCAGCCCGTGCGTCACTGGCGCGGCGTCATCGAAGCCGGGAATACCGGCGAAATGCACGAGAGCGATGCCCGTGCGCTTGGCAGGGCGGTCACCCGCGTCTCCTGATGCCCGCGCCGTCTCCCATCGTTGGCCTCGGCACGCTTGATGCCTTGAAGGCTGCCGTCCTGCCTCCTTCGCTGATGGCGGACGCCGATTTCGACGCGCCCTTGACCATCATCGGCAAGGGCGTTGCCGCGCGCTTTGATTCGTTCACAGCGCGAAAGCTGGCGCGCCAGGTGGACGCACAGTGGGAAGGCACGGCGGACCGCGTGTTCGTCTCGCTACCCGGCTACCCGGTCGAAGCCGTCACGAAAGCCGAGCTGCGTTACAGCGGCCAGACGGATGACAATACGCTGAACGGCGTGCCCGTCTGGAGCGACTACACGCCCTACTTGGTCGGTACGCTCGATGCGCTGTGCGGCGTGCTCGACCTCCAGGTTATCCAGGGCAGTGTGTTCGACCGGCTGCGAATCACGTACACGGGCGGCTACTGGATCGACGGCACGCCCACGGCGGACGGCACGGCGGTTGCCGCGATGCCAGACACCGCGACACCGCTCCCGGATGATCTTTTCTCCGCCTGGACGCTCCAGTGCGCGGCGGAATTGCAAGCGCGCGACGTGCTCGGCGTGGGCGTCACCCGCGACGAAAAAGCCTCGACCGTCGATCAGGCTGCCGGGCGGCTGATTCCTTCCGTGCTCGATGTGCTCAGATCCTACCGCCGGATGGCGATTGCTTAGACCATGATCCCGGGCTCTAACCCATATATGATGCGGGTGTTCGGTGCGCCGGAAGGCGAGGAAACGACCGTGCATCCCCTGGAGGTCGCCGTGCTCGCGGACGCCCAAGGCAACCGTGTTTTCGCGTCGTGCTGGGATGTGGAGGACGCTGACCTCGACGCTCTGCGCGCCGGTGCCGATCTGTGGCTCACCGTGTGGGCGGCGGAGTTGCTGCCGATGCGCGTCCACATCGGCCCGCGCCCGGATGTCATGCCCTCCGCCGAAATCCTCATGGTCGCCTCCCACGACGCGGAAGGACACGTCGTAGTTGCCTCGCGCTGGTCTGTTTCTCCCGAGCAAATCGCACAGCTTGCCGACGGCGAACGCCTCTGGGTTTTGATCCGCTCGGAAGGCTTGCCGCCCGCGTGCCTGGAGGCCGCCACGGTCCCGTATTTCGCACGCTGATCCCATGTCCATCTCGCTCTCCATTCCGGCTGATGTGTCCGCCCTGGTAGCCCGCTACCAGGGCGCGCGCCCCGTCGTGCTCGGACTCGTGGCGCGGGCCATGGATGACGAAAACCGCGACACAGTGAGCCACGTTCAGGAAACGAAGCTCACGGCGGCTGGTCCGCAATTCCTGAACGTGCAATCGGGCCGCTTGCGCCGGTCGATTCGGGCGACGAAGGCGACGATCACCGGCGACAGCGTGGCCTCGACCATCGGGAGTAACGTCAAGTACGCCGCTGCCCATGAGTACGGTTTTCGGGGCACTGAAAACGTGCGCGGCTTCGTGCGCCACATCTTCCGTCACACGTCTCTCCGCACGGGCAAGCGGCTGAAGCGCAAGGTGGACACGGGCAACACTGCCACCGTTCGCCCTTTCACGCGCCAGGGCAACGTCCGCGAGCGTGCGCCGATCCGCACGGGCATCGGCGAGTGCGCGGCTAACTACGGTCTCCGCATCGGCGGGCTGATCCGCCGGGAGTTTGGACGGGAGTAAGCCATGGACACTGCCACCAACGACCAAAAGTTGCAGCAGGACATCGCCGCGCGCCTCAGCACGGACGCGGTGCTCGCTCCTATTGGCGTTGTACTGGAAATGGACGGCCAAACGGAGTCAGAGATCAGCTTGGCTCTCGGACCGGCGCGCGCGGGCGGCATCGCGGGCAAGCAGCGCGGGTCGCTGATCGTCGTTCAGCAAACCGAAGACGGCGGCGACAATTTGCCGAACGTGCCCGGGCCGTTCCAAGCGTACCGGATCACGGTGCGCGTGCTCGAATTGCCCAAGCTCGCGCGAGAGCAACCCGGCTACGTGTCGCAGTTCGTTGTGGCGGCCCGCATCAAGGCCCTGCTGCACCTCTGCCAGCTTGGCACCGCGCCGGTGATCTTCGTGCGCGGCGTGCCGAGCAACGATGGCGAGGGCACGGTCGGAAAGGACCTCACGTTCACCTGGCAGCCCGGGCCGGAATTTGTCCAGTCCGTCGCACAGCCGACGCTCACCGAAGGGCCTCCCGGCCAATTGGCTATCGCGTCCGCCACGCCCGGCGCGACCTGCTACGCCACGACGGATGGCAGCTATCCCGCGCCCATCGGCGAACCCGCTCTCGCCCTCCAGCCCCAGCCGCCAGCCGGGACGCTCGTGCGTGCGGTCGCTTACCTCGCGGGCGCGATCCCCAGCGGCGTGACGGAAAGGCAATTTTGACGGTCATGAGCACGCTAACCAATCGCCTCAATCATCTTATGGAATGGCTCTCTTTCGAGCGGCTGCTCATGTTCGGCCAAGCGTTCTACGGCGGGTTCGTCCTCACGTTCGGCTCGTTTCGGGGGGCCGCCCCCTGGGCCTCCCTGGTGGCGTTTTTCACCCGGTTGCACGTTTCGCCAGAAGGCTCGTTCGCCTTCCTGCTTTTCGCGGGTGCGGCGATGCAGTGGCACGGCTTGCGGCGCGAGTGCGCGGCCTGGCGGCTGCGTGGCGCGTGCGCCGGTTTCGCGGCGTTTTTCATCGCGCTGGTCAGCCAGTTTGCTTCGTTGCCCGCCGGGACCGGCGTGCCCGCCTACGGCATCCTGGCCGCCGCCTATTTGCTCCTGGTTCTCCGCCAGGCGTCCCGGGTCGAGTGGGTTTCCATCCGCTTTTAACATGCTCACCTTCCTACACATTTTCCCGATGTTCGCGGAAGCCCGTGGAGCGGCGGAGTTGTCCACTTCGACGCCCGGCACACCCTGGTGGATCACGCCCCTGGTGGCTGTTGGCGGCCCGTTGCTCACGCTCCTGATTTCGGACGCCGTGCGGCACCGCAACGCGAAGCAGGAGCGGCAAGGCGAAGCCGATACCGGCGTGCGCCTGGAGCAACTGAAGGGCATGGCACAAATTCGAGCGGAAGAAGCCACGGCGCGGCACGACTTGCGGAAGGAGTTCAATGCGTTGGTCCTGCGTTTGCAGAATCAGGTCGAATCTCTCAAGGAGACCCAAGCCCGGATCAAAGATTCCTTCTCAGAATTGTACTACGTCCGGCAACGCGAGTGGGACCGCTGGGAGGCGTGGATCGACGGTCTCCGCCGGGACAATCCCTCGCTCATCATGCGCGAGCAGATGATCCCGGTCCGCTCGGACATCTCGCACCTCGCGCCCATTCGCGTGTTCGCGCCTTCCGCCCAACCACTCACCCCGGAGCCCACAGACCCGACCCTGGACCAGTAACCCACATATGACCACCCAAGCCAAAGCCAAATTCTACGCCGTCGTGACCGGTGTCCTCGGCATCCTCTCCGCGCTGGCGAGCCTGCCCAACAGCGACCAGTCCGCGCTCCTGGCGACGATCATCGCCGTTTTTCCTCCCGCCTGGCGCGGCGAGATCACCGCGCTCCTGCATCTGGCGATGTTGGTTTCCGGGTACGCAACGGCGCACTACGCCAGTCACTCGCCGGAGCCTATTGTGGCAACCCTGGAATCGACCAGCGATCAGACTCCCGACGTGGCAGCGGAGAACGCGCGCCGCTTGGCGATGGTGCAGCAGTTTTCTTCGCTCCTGAAGGCTGATCCGACGCCCGTACCTCCCACGCCGGTAAAGATCGTGCCTTTTGTTTCCAGCGCGTCTGGCGCGCCCATCCAGCCGACGCCCACACTGGAGCCGCCCACGTCTGCCTAACCCATTTCAGCATAGCCAAGTCAAGTCAATAGCACAACCCAACCCAAAAAGTAACCACCATCATGAAAACTCGCATCCTCACCCTCATCGCTGCCGCCGTGGCGGTCCTCGCGTTGCCCGCTTGCACGTCCACCGCGCCCGTCACCGCCGCCGGTGCCGTCACGACTCAGACCAGCCTGCAAAAGACGCTGGCGGCCATCAAATCATTCGAGGGCGGCGTCAAGCTCGACTTGGCATCGCCCCAGGGGAAGAAGCTCCTGGCAACCGTGTTCGCCGGTGCGCTCACGGTGTCCGCCGAGGCCGCCACCGGGCAAGACATCGCCGCCGTCACCAGCGGCCTGTCCGCCCTGGGTGGCACGTTGGAAGCCTATTCGACGCTTCCCACTACCTCGGCTCAGCTTCAGCAAGTCGCGGCTGCCGGTACAGGCGTTGCGACTGTCGCGCAGAGCGTGGTCCCCGCCGTCGCGCAAATCATCGACGCGGCGGAGAAAACCGGCGCGGACCCGACCGCGATCATCCAGGCGGTTGCTGGTGGCGTGTATGCCGCGACCGGCGTTCCCGCCAGCTAACCGCCCGCCCACCCCGTGAGCTTCCTTTCCTGGTTCGCTTCCCTGTTTATGTCCACCGTTACTACCACTCGACTCCACACCTTGCCCAACGGGCAGGGAGCGTACCGTGAGACTGATTCGACCGGCAAGACGGTGCGCGCGTACTTCAAGGGCCGTATCCAGGATGACGGCGACGGCAGCGGCCCCTCGCACGGTGACCCGGATTTCCAGCCGCGCACGAGCTACAAGCCGCACGGACGCTCGCTCAACGCGGACCTGGTTCCGTTCGCGGTCGTGTACTCGTGGCTCTACGACGCGATGCCGGAGGAGTTCCTGGGCTGCCGGGTGCAGATCACGCGGATCAGCACCAGCAAGAGCATCGAGGCGGTGTGCGGCGACACCGGCCCCTGGGACGGCTGGGGAGAGGCGTCCACCGCGTGTATGCGCCCGCTGGGGCTGGTGGCATCGCCGAACGTGGGCGGCAGCGATTCCACGGACTTCCTTTTCGAGTTCTTCCCCGGGCAGCCCGCCACGGTCAACGGCGTCACTTACCCGCTCCAGGCCGTTTAATTTCTAACATAGCCAAGCCAGCAACCAGCAACCCAAGCAAGAGTAACCACACACCATTATGCCTACTGATCGTTATGCAGTCATCCGAGGCCCGGCCCTGGTCACGTTCGTCACTGGAGCTTCCAGCTACAAGATGATTTCCGAGGGCGACGTGACCGTTGATTACGGAATCACGACCGCCACGCAAAGCGCGTCCATCGGCGCGGACATCGCCACTTTCCGCACGAGTAGCAGCCCGGTCGTGAGTTTCACTCCGTTGGGTCTCACCGGCTACCTGCCGCTCCTGATGTCGCTGGCCGCCCTGCCCTACGGTGGCACGATGGTGGGCGCGATGAACAACGCGAACCCGGCGGTCATGGCGGACAACACCCTGATCGTCCAGCCGCTCAACCAGGCCCAGCAGCAACAGACGTTCTACGGCGTCGGCATCTCCGCCGCTCCCGGCGTGACGTTCTCGGCGAACGCCAGCCTTTTCGACGGCACGCTGTCGTTCAAGGCCGCCGGGAAGAACGCTGTAGCGGTCACTGACCCGGCCAAGTATTTCGATTACCAGCAAAACGTCGGCGCGGTCAATTACGACCCCGCGCAACTCGTGCGCCAGGCGTACACGATCACGTCGGCGTCCATCAACGGCGGGCAGCCCTTCCAAACGGCGGGCGGCGCGAAGTTGGCTCTGGGTCTGAAGGCAACCGATTTGAAGTCCGACGCTGAAGGGGTGTATGACATCTCGTTCGGCGGTTTGACGCCGGTCATCACGCTGACCCCCATCGGGATCACCCAGGCTGCCCTGGAGGCGGCCTTGCACGTCCAGGGACCGGGCGCGGCCATCGGCAGCAACATTACGGCGGCTGCCGGAAACCTCGACATCGTGGGCGTGGGCGTGTTCGCGCGGTTGCCCCTCGCGGGCATTCGCAAGGCGGGCATCGTGCATGGCGCGACGGCGGACCTCATCGGCGCGGTCGAGTTCGTGGGCGGCGTCGCCGTTAATCAGGATGGCACGCTGGCACAGCGGTTCTACGTCGGCACCGTTGCGCCCGCCTGATCCGCGTAGGGGTTGCCTGGTTAAAGCATGAAAATCTCTCTTGCTGGCTGCTTGCTCGCCGATGCGTCCACTCCGCCCGCGAACGTCACATTGGATGGCGTTCGCGTACTGGAGCTGGTGGACATGGCGCGCGCCGCCAGCAAGGGAATTTTTGTCAGGAACAACTCGCTCAACACCTTCCAATTTAGCGTTTCCCAAGTGTTCGCCACGAACGCGGACGCCGAGGATTACGCTTTCACGCTGGAGGCCATGGCACCGCTCTCTGGCGTGCTCCAGATCAGCCAGACCGGGGCAGCGGCGGGCCGTGCGCCGCTCGTTTGCCCCATCGCCGCGCTGAGCACGGTTGCTCCCGTCATCCAAGGCGTGCGCGTCACGACTACTTACTCAATTTCCTGCGGTCGGTTTTCGGGCGGCAACCCGCCTGGACTGATCGCGGATGACACAACACCCGACACCGTGAGAGGCAACACCAACGCCGCCGCCGGAGCGGAAACGATCCCGGTTCAATTCCCCGCCGCCATCGCTAACCCGATTGTGACCTCGCTTGTCGCGCTGCTCGTGGCGGGCCAGAACAACCCGGGCATCCTCGGCGTCTCCGGCCTTACCGCGAACGGCATGGTCATCCAGCTTGACGGCCCGGCCCCGGCTGGCTTCGCGGCAAGCTGGCAGGTCAACAGCGGCACCAACTAATTTCCGATCATGGGACGCATCCTCGACAACCCGACGCTCCTGGGAGCAATCCAGTTTTCCACCGGCACGTTTTCGGCTCTGGCTGGCACGACGCTCGACCTGTCGGCAGCCACGGTCACGCTGCCTGCCAACGCGCTCACCCGGGCGATGCTGCCGGTGCTCCAGGGCGACACCGGCCAGGGCGGACTACGCGGTGCCGTGCCCGCTCCCGCTGCCGGGGACGCGGCGGCGGCGAAGTTCCTGAGTGCTTCCGGGCAATGGCTCGTGCCCTCGTACCAGGTGCCCGGCTCGGCTCCCGTAATCGTGAGCCCGATTACCACGGCGGGCGACCTGATCGTGGGCGACGCAAACGGCGCGCCCGTGCGCTTCCCCACGCCTACGCCGGACGTGCAGACGGAAAAAGTCCTCGCCTGGACGCACGCCAACGGTGTCCAGTGGGCGGATGCCCCGGCTGCGGGTGCTGCCACTGGCGGCGGGGCAACCACGCTGGCCGCGTTGACGGACGTGGACGAATCGAGCGCGCCCACGCCCGGGCAAGCCCTGGTCTTTTTTGCTGGCACGGGCGGGGCGTCCGGGAAGTGGAAACCGGGCACGGTGGCTGCCGGGAGCGGCGGTGGCGGATTCTTTGCCGCCGCTTCGTTGAACATGGATACGGGCACTTACCCCGATTTCATGCGCGCGAAAGGCTGTTCGGTCGTGCATGTGAGTGGCGGCGTGTACGACGTGACGTTCAATACGCCGCAGGTGGACGCCCAGTACATTATTTTGCTGGGTGCCAAGTGGAACTACGACGTAGCGGGCGACACGAGCCTGCCCGTCGTGGGAGTTAGTCGTGACGCCAACCATCCAAAAACCGCCAACGGCTTTCGGGTGGTCTGTGCTACGCCTTACGACCTGGAGCTGTGGTTCGCTTGCGGCTATCCCGAAGCCCTCGTCTCCGCATGATCGTTTTCGGTAAGCCTTTAACCCGTTTTTGAACCATGGCAAACGACGGCGTTGACATTCCGATCCAGAGCTGCCCGCACTTACTCGGACGCGCTCGATGAGGTTAACCGGCGGATCAGCCAGGATACCGGCTTGCGGCGTGAGGAAATCGACCTGATCCGCGACGCGAGCACCGCCGAGGCCGCCGGGCTGCGAATCGGCAAAGATAAGTCTGACATTCTCGCGGGCTACATTCCCTCGCTCATCGCCGCCAGGAACGCCTCGGACAAGGCGAACGATGCCGAGCAAAAAGAGGCTGATGCTCTAGCCAAAAAAACAGACGGATTGCGGGACGCGCTGGGCACGATCAATGACCGGCTCGACTCACAGCGGGCAAAGCTGGTGGAGGCTCAAAACTCGACCGATCCGAGCAAGTCGGCACAAATCGCAAAGATCGAGAGCGACATCGACGCGACGCTGAAAGAAGCTGAACGTCGGTGATCAGTACATCGAAACGCTTGTCGCGGGCTTTGACGAGTGCCAGACCGACATCCGCAGCCAACTCCGCTTGATGACCCAGCATGTTCAGGAACCAACCGAAAACTTCGCGGGTGTCGCGGTGATCCTCGACGACCAACACAAGAAGACGGCTTGCCATTGGCACATGCCCGAATTCGGTGAAAAAGGCAGCGGAGGTCCCCTCAGAATAGCCTTCTGGAGAGTGCAAGCCGTCGCCCTCTCACAAATGATCCATAACCGAGACAGGCCGACGCAGAGAAAAGAAGGCGTTTGCTTTGATGCGCTTAAGGGCTTCAGGTGAGAATCATTATCGCTGCGTGTACTGAGCAGTCGCGGTCGCTCAGGATTTTCGTTGTGGAGGGCCACCCGGACACCCTCCTGTGCTTCTCGCTCTATCTGCAATCCTTGGGACACACGGTGATGTCGGCCAGAACCATGACCGAAGCCCTCGCCAAGTGGCCGCAGGCTCAATACGATGTGTTCATCTCAGAACTCCGGTTGCCAGATGGCGATGGCTGGGAATTGCTCGAACACCTCCACGTCTCCCGTTTGGTTTATACTTTAGCCTTCACCAGCCTTGGAATGCCGGCGGACCGTGCTAGAAGCCAGGTGGCCGGGTATCGCCATCACCTGCTCAAACCAATTTGTCTTCAACGGATCGATGCTGCGTTGCAGGAAGCAGCCCACGAAATTGCTAGCCGTTGAAAGGTGCGTTTTATACCACTTCTGACATGAATGCTGGAAGTGGTATTAGGCCTTCTTTTTGCTGGGCGCGGCTTGCAACATGGCATCGATTTTTTCCAGCAAAACGGCGATGTTGAAGGGCTTGGATAAGTATTCGGTTGCTCCAAGAGCCAGCAATCGCTCACGGCTGTGCGCCGTCGCGTCTGCGCTGAGCATCAACACGGGCAGACGCTTCATGTTCGGCTCCGCTCGCAACTCTTCTAACACTGCGTCACCCTTCAGGCCAGGAAGTTGCAAGTCGAGCAAGATGAGGTCTGGCAGGTGTTCGCGTGCGAGACGTAACCCGTTCTGCCCGTCACGCGCGGAAAGGTAGTGCCAGTGCGGACGCAGACGCTCCAGAATGGTTTTCATCACCTGCAGGTTCGATAAATTATCCTCGATGTAGAGCAGCGTCGCAGACGAGCGTGGCTCTGCCGCTGGCACCAAGGTCGCGGCGGCCTCGAGACTGATCGTCGGCTCGGGAAGAACTTCTTCGACCGCCGATAAATCGATCCAGAACGTACTGCCTTCGCCTAACACGCTTTCCGCGCCGAGCTTGCCCCCCATCGCTTCCACCAACCGCATCGATACGACGAGACCCAACCCTGTGCCCTCGATTTCACTGACTTCCCGACCCAGCCGCTCGAATGGAACGAACAGGCGGACGAGATTTTGCGGGCTGATGCCAGGGCCGGTGTCTTTGACGCTCAGGCGCAACGTCCGCTCTCCTCTCGGCTCGCAAGTCAGCGTCACCTGCCCACCCTCGTGGTTATACTTGATCGCGTTGGCGAGCAGGTTGAGCACCACCTGGCGCAGCCGCTGTTCGTCCGCGAGCACGAGAACCGGAGCACCTCCACGAAAGTTCGTGGTGCAGGTCAAGTGTCGGGCATGCGCCAAACGGGCCACCAAGCCGACGCATTCTTGTGCGAGTCTCTCAAGGGAAACAAGGCCAATTTTTAGTTCGAGTTGGCCCGCTTCGACCCGCGCCAGATCCAGTACCTCATCCACTAGCGCGAGCAGATGCCGCCCACCCTGGAGCATCAACTGGATGCAGTGCGCATCCTGAGCATCGAGCTTACTCATTTCCAGCACCTGGCCGAAGCCCAGGATCGCGTTGAGCGGCGTACGCAGCTCGTGGCTCATCCGCGAGAGAAACTCGCTCTTGGCTGCGTTGGCCCGCTCGGCTTCCACCTTGGCCGCTCGGAGTTCCGTCTCCGCCTGAAATCGTTCAGTCACGTCCACCGCCATGGTGATCCGCAGGACACGCCCATCCGGCAGCCGCCCCAAGTTGGCGAAGCTCAGGTCCCAGATGCACTCCCGTCCATCCACACAATGGATTCGCCGGTTCGTGGCCTTGGTGACACCGAATTGCTCGGGAAGCGCCGCCAAAAACTGCCAAGCCGCCTCGCGCGCTTCCTGCGAAAGATAGGCCCGCTCGATCCAGTCCCGCACCGTGCGAAGCTCGTCTGCCGTGTAGCCGGTCTGGTGGGTCCAGGCATCGTTGACTTGCAGAACCTCCCCGTCATCCGCGTGCAGCATGATCGGAAAAGGCGAATGAAAGGTGGCGAGACGAGAACGCTCTTCGCTGGTGCGAAGATTGTCCTCGGCCTGCTTGCGTTTGGTGATGTCCACGAACGTCAGCACGACTCCCATGACCTTATCCGCGGGCAGATGGTAAGGTTGCAAGCGCGCCAGGAACCAACGGTGTTCCGGCCCCGCAACTTCCCGTTCGTGGCTCCCGCCTTCTGTCAGGACCCGGGCAGCATCGTCCGAGATCTCCGGGTACTCCAGGCGGTGACTCAGATCGGAAAGAGGCCGCCCCGTGTCGGAAGGAATGAGCTTGAAGAGATCAATGGCGCTCGGCGTGTACCACTGCACCCGCAGGTCACGGTCCAGGAACACCGTGGCAATGTGGGTGGACTCGATCAGGTTTTGCAGGTTGCTGTGCGCGAGGTGGAGTTGCTCGACGTTGCTTCGCAGCTCCTGATTGACCGTGCTCAGCTCCTCGTTGACCGACTGGAACTCCTCGCGCCCGGTTTCCAGTTCTTCCGAGGCGGAGCGCAACTCCTCGTTGCGCGTGAGCAACTCTTCGTTGGAGGATTTGAGTTCGTCGGTGGTAAACTCATACTCCTCAACCGTTTCGGCCAGTTGCGCGTTGAGGTGGTCCACCTGTTCTTCGAGGTGCCGAGTGGCCGCGTCTGACGAGACGCTCAACGCGGGCAAAACCTCGGCTGCGACCGGGGTGCTTTCCTCGAAGATCACCAGCAGAAAGTCGGGCGCCGCATCGAGAGCGGGGCAAACGCGCAGGGTGACCAGACGCCGTTCGCCGTCGAGGTCCACTGGCACCCCGCGCACCTCCACGGTCGCTTGCGTTTGCCCGGCACGGAAAAGAGCCGAACGCAGGTCCACCCGCAGCATCGGATGGATGATCCGCAGCAGATCCAGCGTGGCTCCACCTCCTTCAAAGCGAACGAAGCGGTTGGCGTGTTCGGATAGATGGACGATCTGGTGGCTGGCATTCACGATGACCGAAGGGGGCGCATAGCGTTCCAGCACTTTGAAATGCAATTCACTCCAAGGCACGAAACGCTCTTCGCCACTTCTGGCGTCCGGCGTTGGCACCGAGGGTGGAGCGATCGCTAGCACCACGCCACTTTTGCCAGCATGGGAAGCGGTTTTCGTTGGCCTGAGAGTGTGGCGCGCCAACGGTACAGGAGCGGAGCCCGAGAAAAGCGGTGGCATCTGCTGGGACGCAGCCCGGCGCACGTAAAGCCGGTGCTTCTTGGAAAGCGTAGCGAACAGCGACGATTTTTCATCGACAGATTCGCTCGTACCCAAAAACAAGAGCCCCTTCGCGCGTAAGGCAAAATGGAACACCTCGAAAGCGCGCCCCTGCACGTCCCGGTTGATGTAGATGAGCAAATTGCGGCAGGTCACCAAGTCCAGACGCGAGAAAGGTGGGTCTTGCAGGAGGTCATGCAACGCGAACAGAACCATCTCCCGCAACTCGGCCCGCACCCGGTAGCCACGTACATGCTTGGTGAAAAAACGTCCGATCCGCTCCGCTGAGACGTCAGCCACGATGGATTCCGGGTAGATGCCTTCCCGCGCCGTGGCGATGGCCGCCTCGTCCAGGTCCGAGGCGAAGACTTGCAGGGCCGGTGCCGATTCCAACCGGGAGGCATATTCATGCAAAAGCATCGCCACGCTGTACGCCTCTTCACCGGTGGCACAGCCTGCCACCCATACGCGGACCTCGTCGCTGGCTTGCTTGCCCACGAACAACTTCGGGATCTCGGTTGCCAGTGCGGTGAAGGCTTCTCGATCTCGGAAAAAGTTGGTGACTGAAATGAGCAGGTCCTGCAAGAGTGCGCGCGCCTCGCCCGGATGCGTGCTGAGAAACTGGAAGTAATCGGCGATTGCGACGATGCCGTTGATCTGCATTCGGCGGGCAATGCGCCGGAGCACCGTCGCCCGTTTGTAGTACGAAAAATCACGGCCCGTTTGCGTGCGCAGCAACTTCAGGGTCTCGCGCAAAGCCGTTTCGTTGTCTTCCATCTCGGAACTGGCCTCTCGCGGCTCCGTCTCACTCGGCAGGCTGAGCCGGCTTTCGCCCCGGTGGTATTCCAGCAGCCGAGCCGGTATCTCGGCGACTGGCAAGACCCAGTCCACCATGCCCGTGGCGATGGCGGAGCGGGGCATGGAATCCTGCTCCGCTTCCTCGGGCTTTTGCGCGATGGTCAGGCCGCCGCGCTCCTTGATGCGTTTGAGTCCGATGCTCCCGTCGCCATCCGCGCCGGAGAGCACTACCGCGACGGACCCCGGCCCATGATTATCCGCCAGCGCGCGGAAGAACAGGTCAACGGCCACATGCTTACCGAACGGGCGCTTCGCGTTCGTGAGCCGCAGAAAACCTCTGGCAATCGAGAGGTCTTTGCGCGGCGGAATCACATAAACGTGGTTGCGGGCCACCTGGATGGTCGCCTGCACCTGCACGACCGGCATGGACGTAGAACGCTGCAAGATGGCCCCCAGCGTGCTCTCGTGGTCAGGGGACAGGTGCATCACCACGACGAACGCCATCCCACTGTCGGCGGGCAGATGCGAAAAGAACGCCTGCAAGGCGATCAATCCGCCCGCTGATCCGCCTAGTCCGACGATGCGAAGCGGATGTGCATCGCGTTCCGAAGGATTGTCCCTTTCGTTTTCGCCGGGCGGTGGATCCGTCTCGTCGGATGACGGACCGGCCTGGGACGTGTGCCGCGAGGAGGCTTTCGTGATGGCCGACCGGGTAGAGTTTTTGCGCGTGGGCATGGGGGAAAGAGCGCAGTGGTCACTTTGCTCAAAGGTTCGGGGAAGCAGTACGCACAAGCCGACCCTAAACCCCTTGACAGGGTCCGTCGATAACCATCGGTCGCCTGCGGGGACGCAGACTTCCTCGGCCTGATCGAGCAGATTGAAGGCGACACCGTCTTTGTGCGGCTGGTGGATCGGCAGCAGCCGTGCAACGCGTGGCATCCCGGCATGAAACGCCGTGTCGAAACACGCGACCTGCGACAAATGGGGAAAATGCTCCTGGATCGCTTGGATCATCTTCAATTCTGACGGCAGATGATCAGGATCCATCAGGCTGATGCGCCGCAGTTCAGCGAGCAAGTCCGGCGTTACCCGTTGCGGCTCGCGGTACTTCGGCCCGCCGTGTACCAAGCGATGGACCACCACTTGGACCGCCTCGAACTCCGCGCGTGACTTGAACCATTCGAGCAATCCCTGCATCACCTCTGGGGATTTGCCAGAAGAGAACGCTTGAGAACTGGTTTTTCCTCCGGCAAGGTTGAAACTCAGACTGCTCTTCGGCGAGCCGATCCGTTCCACTTGGCCCGACAAAACGCGTTCTGGAGACGTGCCGTCTGTGAAAACCGCAAACTTGATGCTCGAAGAGCCCACGTTGATCGTCAGCACGTCCGCATTGCGGCGATGATCTTCCGGCCGTGAGTGACTCGTTAGCATCAGAAATGATGTACGCAGCCGGTGGCGTGGCCAGCGAACGCATCGCCGGGTTTCAGGCCACCTGTCGATCAGGCAAATGACGATCGGCCAAGAAGGACGGAAGAACCCCCGTCCGCCAACGCAAATCGGGTCTCGTCCCGGCGTGGGCGGCGAGAGATGATAGGTGCCGTGCCGATTCCTGTGGCTGAAATCCCGACGAGCAAAAATCGCCGCTCGGGACCCGCTGCCGCCGTATCCATCAGCAACAGTGCATTGGCGGGCACAAACTCGCTCCCAACTTCTGGACGTTCATCGTAATTCCGACTTTTATTGTCCGCAGCGTGCCTTAGCCCGCCTTCTGATGGCAGGGATGGGCTCACGACTTCCTGGACGCCATTTGCGCCTCCCTCGTTCACTAGCGCAATGGCTGCCTGGGCTTCCGCGACTTTCGCGGCCCGTGAACGGGAGAACATGCCGGCGAGGTACAGATGCCCGGTGCGCTCCGCTTCACCGATTAGCTCCGTCAAGGTGCCGATGTTGCTGGAAAAGCGTCGAAGCATTGCCTCGACACTCTCTCCGCGTGGAATCTGAGGGTCCAAGTACAGCGCTTTCATTTTTCCTCCAGTGCATGGCGGCCTGATTGGCACCCCCAAGTTCGCATGCCATTGCCGGTCCCCATGGAGAGGAGCGGATCGACTGGTAGCGATAAATGAACAGTAGCAGCTATTTGCTAAATCCCAGTGATTTAAATATCACAGTCTGAAATGCGCCTCTCGCCGCGACGCCCGACGAGATCCAGGACATGCTTTCTGCTTTCTGACGCGGAGGTGGTGCTGCTGACGTGGGCTTTGCGTGTTTCGTTGCTGACACTCTTTCTCCGGAGAAACCAAACTGGTGGAGGCGTTGCGACCCTTTCACCGAGGCTAGCGGTGGATCATTCTGGCGTGCTTCCGCCGTGGCCCGGAGATATTTCCCACCGCCCTGGCTCTCACTTCAGCGCGAGCGGTCCAACCTTTGTCCGTTCCGGGGTCGGACCTGCCGCCAGGGGCCTGCCGCGCCAGCGCGGCCTCGCCGCAAGCGGCTCTTCGGCACCCGGTGAGAATATCTCCTCGGCGGCTCTCCGGAGGGAAAGAGAAGTTTATTCGCCCGCGCAGTGAGGCGGTTTGCATCAGCACCCTTCGGGCAGGGACCATGTCGTGCCAAACCTGATGATTCCCCGCAAACGGTGACCGGAGGGTATCAGTTGTTACCATCCTTTGGTGGGAGGAGGTTTCCTCCCTGGCCGAAGCCCCGAGCGTCTTCGGCGCACCCTCCTCTTGCGGGGACACCCCGCAACGCCCCGTGCGCGGCCACCGCGCCGCGTGCAAGCACAATCTCCACCCTCCTTGCAGTCGGGTCGTATTCTGCCTTGACCCGACGCTGCCTGTGGCCGCCGCAGAGGTCAGGATGGTTTTTGCCTTCGAGGATTGAGGTTGTACCAACCTCCCTCTCCTCTCGGACAAAAGCGTCAGGGCAGCACCGCCACCGCCAACTCCGCCAATGCACCTGGCAAGCCTGGATGCTGTTCCAGGAGGATGCCATCCTGACAGCCGCCGAACTCACTGCGCTGCTCCATACCGCATCCACACGATTGCGCCCTTATCTGGTTGTCTGTGCGTTTGCTGCCTTGCGACCACACGAGGCTCAGCAACTTGGTTGGGAGCACGTCACCGCACAGGGCATTTACGTTCCGAAGGCAATCACGAAAACGGTTGCGCGGTATGTGCCTGTCCTCCCAACTTTGGCCGCATGGCTCGACTTTTTCGGCCCCCAAACTGGTAAAATTTTTCCGCATGGTTACCGCACTTGGCGTCGAGACTTTGATACGTGCCGCAAACGCGCTGGACTGTTCGAAAGCTGGGGTCAGGATGCGCTGCGCCATTCCGCTATCTCATACTGGCTGGCAGTCGAGCCAAACCGTGCCGCTGTTGCTATGTGGAGTGCAAACTCCGAAGACGTTCAAAAGCGCAGTTATGAGAACCCCCGCTCTTCCGCCGAGGCGGCGACATGGTACGCCGTGCTCCCGCAATCATTAACTTCTGCACCCGATGAAGCCGAAGCCTAACCGTTTGACGGTTGAGGAGGCGGCGGACTGGCTGGACATGAAGCCCAGCACCCTGCGAACCCGCATCAAGAACCACGAGATCGTCGCGGTAAAAGATGGGAAGGGCTACCTGCTCGAAGAGGCTGACGTAGAAGCATACGACAAGCGGCGAAAAAGAGCAGTGCATACCTGAGTTTCGTGGTCGCAGTTATCGCAGAAACCAACGAAAACGAACGAAATTGAACTTCCACCAACTGAACCGAACTTGAGCATTCTCAGAGGGAAGATCGAGTTCTCTGAGTAATTTCTGTTTCTACGCAACCCATTCGTAATCAGCAGGTCATGGGTTCGAATCCCATCGTTGGCTCTCCAAGCTAATCAGCTTGTTGAGAAGCGCTTAAACCGCTCTTTCTGGGTGTGTTTTTGCGTTGGAAAGAACGATCTCCCGCCACCGGTGTTTCGTCTCGCTGATTTTGCAGGGTGCTTGTCCTGGGTCTCCGTTCCTGGCAAGCTGCGGGCATGAAGAAGGTGTGCCAGGCGGCGTTGAGCGAAGAAGAGCAGGCGCAGTTGCAGGCGTTGATCTCCAAGGGCAAGACTTCCGCCCGCCAGCTGACCCGTGCGCGTTTTATGGCTGGCGCACGCGGGCGAGAAGGACCGCGCGATTGCGCCCGTGCCTTGCAGACGAGCGTGAGCACCGTGGAGCGCACCCGCAAGAACCTCCTGGTGCTCGCAAGATATGCAAGGCCGCGCTCGAAGAAGCTCCCCCGGCCAGGAGCCAAGCCCAAGCTCGACGCCCAGCCAGGGCGAGCGCCTCAATGCGTGGACCGGCTGGCAGATCCGCACCATCCGACAAGGATCGCTGCCGCTGGTTGCTGGCGCGCCGCCGCCCGGAAGAGCGTGCGGGGGTGAGCTGCCTTGTGGTCTCCGGACCGAAGACCACCCACCCGGGAGGAGAGGGTGCGCGTGGTAGGCACCCGCCGGGGCATCGAGGAATGCTTCGAGATCACCAGAGGTGAACTTGGGTCTGGACTAAGCCGAGGTCAGAAGCTGGCTAGGCTGGCAGCGCCATGCCACGCTCGTGCTCTGGTTGCAGGCGTGGCTGAGCATCCTGCGCTCCCAGGCGCAGCCGTCCGGCCCAGCCTCTAACCCGATCTATCTAGCCATGACTCGGCTGATGCTGCGCCGACTCTGCCGACCGGTATGATAACAGTCAAAACACCCTTTTCAGACGCCCTCTAAATTGACAAAACTACGCGCGGCCATGCGAAACGCGGGACTGCCGTGCAAGCGAGTCGACAATCACCGCGATCGCCAGCACCGCTCCGGTGATCATGTAGCGCAACGAGGACGACAGGTTCAGCAGCGTCAGGCCACTGGCAATCGACTGGATCACGATGATGCCTAGCACCGCTGAATACGCGCTGCCGCGTCCACCGAACAGGCTGGTGCCGCCGATCACGGCCGCTGCGATGGCGTTTAGGTTCACGTCGCCAGTCCCGGCCTGCGTGCTGGCCGAGGCGAGCCGCGCCGCACTCAGCACACCGCCGAGCGCTGCGAAGCTGGAACACAGAACAAATGCGCTGGTGTAGATGGCACCGACATTGATACCCGCCCGTCTTGCCGCCTCGCGATTGCCGCCGACCGCGTTCATCGATCGGCCCCAACGCGTTCTCTTCAAAGCATAATCCATCGCAACCGCGAGGCCGAGGAAGGCACCGAACATCAGCGGAACGCCTCGTCCCCGGTTGAGGTATGCCACCACAATCTCCAGCAGCACCGTGATCGCCAGACCGCGGATAAGAAGACTGCCCACCGAGGAAGCAGAGAGATTAGCCGCGTGGCGGCGCTGACGCGTGCGAAGCCCGCCCACCAGAATCACGGCACCCGGCACCAGCGCAAGGAGGTACGAAACCGTAGCGGGGATGATCAGGAATTGCCCGAAGTTCACCGTCGCCGAGCCGTAGGGCAAGTTGATCGACCCGGTGTCGCCGAGCACGTATAGCTGCAACCCGAGGATCGCGAGCAGGCCGGCCAACGTCGCGACGAAGCTCGGCATGCCGAACCGGTTAAACAGCAGCGAGTAGATGACGCCGACCAGCGCGCCGACGGCGACGGCGACGACGACGGCAAGCAGTACGGGCCAGTCATGGTTGACCCAGAGCACACCGACGAGAGCCGAAGCGAAGCCACTCATCGAGCCTACCGACAGATCGATTTGCCCGCCCATCAGCACGCAAACGATGCCCAAAGAGATCACCCCGACCGTCGAGCAGTCAAATAGCAGGTTCACCAGGTTGTCGGCCGAGAGGAACACCGGATTCAAGACGGTGAAAACAGTCCAGATGATGATCAGGCCAGCGATGACCGGCAGCGATCCTAGCTCGCCCGAGCGCACCCGGTCGATAAAGGCGGTGACAGCACCGCCGACCCCGGTGGCATGCTTGACACGGATGTCGGCGCGATCAAGCAGCGCGGACGGCTGCGGAGCATCCTGTGTTTCGTTGCTCATGGCTGTTCTTCTGTGTAGACGTTCTGTTCGGACTGACGCCGGCCGGCGCGGCGCGACACGGCGTTCTCGGTGGCTCCGGTGATCGCGGCCACCAGATTCGCATTCGAAGAGTCAGGGTAGAAAACACCATTGTTGCGGCCGAGCCGCAATACCACGATCCGGTCGGCCACGGCGCGAACATCCTCCATGTTGTGGCTGATCATGATGACCGCGTGGCCCCGGTCGCGCACCCGCTCGATCAGGTTCAACACCTCGGCAGTCTGGGCTACGCCTAGCGCCGCCGTCGGTTCATCGAGCATGATCAATTGAGGGTCCAGCAAGAGTGAGCGTGCGATGGCCACGGTTTGGCGCTGCCCGCCCGACAGTGAGGCGACCACATCACGCACGCTCGGAATGCGAGCCGACAGTTCGTTCAAAAGTGTCCAAGCCCGCACCTCCATGGCGACTTCGTCGAGGTGAAGAGGGTCCAACTCGCGTCCGAGATAGATGTTTGCGACAACGTCGAGGTTTTCACACAACGCAAGGTCTTGGAACACGGTGGCAATGCCGAGATCGAGTGCCACGCCAGGATTCGGCAACGCAACCTGCTGGCCACCGAAAGTAATCGTGCCGGTGCTGGGTTGATGGACACCGGCTAGAATTTTCACCAACGTCGATTTCCCGGCTCCGTTATCGCCCACCAGAGCGACCACCTCGCCAGCATGCACGTCAAGCTCGATGTCCGTCAGGGCCGAGACCGCTCCGAAGTGTTTCGAAACGCCGCGTAAACTCAGCACCAACTCGCCGTGCTTGAATCGCGTTGCGGAGTTGTTAGGCATAAAGGGCAGATGCCAGATTATAGACATAGGGACCCGGCACGGGCCGGGTCCCCATCTGCGTGGTGGCGGATTACTTCGTGATGCCCAAGCGCTTGCACCCTTCAACATAACGGCCGGTGCTGAGATCCTTGGCGCTCACGAATCCTGAGTCTACGACCTCTGCCTTGAGGTTCTCTACCGTGACCAGCGTTGGCTTGAAGAGCTGGGAGGGCGTGTTGAAAAGCTTTGTTTCGGCCTTCGGAGACTCCCCGTTCAGGAAACCCACGGCCACCTTCGCCGCGGCAGCCGCGACGATTTCGCTCGGCTTCAAGATCGTGTTATACTGGTCGCCCGCGATGATCAACTGCACTGCCGCGATCGTCGAGTCGTTGCCGGTCACCGGCGGCACCGGGTTGACGCCGGCCGCCTTGAGGGCCGCAATGGCCCCGCCGCCCGTGCCGTCGTTAGCGGCTACGACGCCCACAATCTTTGCCCCAAAGCGGGTAATTTGTCCGCTAACCCATTGCTGGGCTTTGGGCGGTGCCCACTCCGGCGTGTCGAACTCGGCGAGCGTCTTGTAGCCACTGCCTTCCAACCCTTCATGGATGCCCTTTTTGATCAGTCCGGCCCCCGCATCAACAGGCGAGCCATTGACTTCGAGCACGCCGCCTTTGTCGGGCGACACCCCCGTTTCTTTCAGGTGTTGAATGAGCGACTGCGCGATGGCCCTGCCGCAGTCTTCGTTGTCAAACGACACGTAGTAGTCGGCGGGCGTCGAGGGGATGGGCCGGTCGTAGGCGATCACCTTTACCCCCTTGCTATGGGCTAGCTGGACCAAAGAAGCGGCGGCCGTCGAATCGACCGGGTCGATGACAATCACCTTCGCTCCCTGAGAAATCACCGAGTTGAACTGCTGCTGCTGCTGCGACGCGTCAGCAACGGCGTTTTGATAAATCACCTTGCAGTCTGGAGCGAGCTTTTTCATCTCGGCTTTGAAGCCCGGGAAGTCGTGCTGTTCGTAGCGCGTCGAGCCTTGGTCGGGCATCAGGAAGGCTACGGTTCCGCTCGGCCCGGCAATGGCCGCCGTACCGCTCATCAGGATTGGGATCAGCGCGCTTGCGCCGAGCAGTTTTTTCATGTGTTTATTCATCGTGTATCTCTGTTTTGGGGTGGTTTTTTGGGTGGATTGTTGCGTTAACTTCTTGCGAAGAGCCGGTCAGGGAATCAGTAAGACCTTGATGGATTTGTCGCCCTTTTTCATGAGTTCCAT
>CALMAQ010000294.1 GCA_937859745.1 uncultured Verrucomicrobiota bacterium
GCCACCGCCGGGGCGGTGGGCCCCGGCTCCAGCCCATAGTAGAGCGCCCCGGCCACGAACAGGCACGCCGCGCCCAGCCCGGCCAGACGCGCCACGGACCACGGGAACAGCGCCAGCAGCCCGCCCCGCGCTCCGGCGGCCTGCGGACGGCGCGCCGTGGACGCACGCTCGGCGTTGAGCCGCTCGCGCAACTGGTGGCTGAAGAACTCGGGGTTGTTGAGCGTGGGCGCTTCCAGGTGCTCGCGCAGCAGGTGGCGCAGGCGCTGGGTGTCCCGGCGGTCGGCCTGGGCCTCCCCGGCGGCGGCGCGGCGGGTCAGTTCCTGTTCGAACGCGGCCAGGGCCCCGCCTTCGAGCCGGCCGTCGATCCAGGCGGTGTAACGTTCTTCAAAGGTTTTCATACACGTCTTTCAGGAGGGTTTGCAGCTTCTTGCGGGCGTAAAAGAGGCGGCTCATCACCGTGCCGATGGAACACCCCACCGTCTCGGCGATCTCGTGGTACTGCAAGTCTTCCATCTCCTTGAGCAGGATCACCGTCCGGTGCTCGGGGGAAAGTTTGTTGATCGCGGCGTCGATGCGCGCGCGCACCTCGCCGCGCTCCATGGTGCGGATGGGCAGTGGCTCGCTCTTGGGCGCGAGGTCCGAGCCGGGCTCCAGGTCGTGGAGGGCGATGCTGTCGTCAAATTCCTGGCCGCCCTGGATGTGGCGTTTCCGCAGCCAGTCGATGGCCACGTTGTTCATGATCCGGTAGAGCCAAGTGTAGAAGCTCGACTGCGCCCGGAAGCGGTCGATAAACTTCCACGCCTTGACGAACCCGTCCTGCGCCAGGTCCCAGGCGTCCTGCTCGTTATGGACCAAGTGGTAGATCATCGCGTAGGCACGGTTGCGGTATTTGACGACCAGTTCGTCAAACGCGCTGTCGTCACCCGCCTGACAGCGCCGGACCAGTTCCAGGTCGTCCGTCTCCAGGGCACCGGTGGAGGACGGCAGACCTTTTCCGCCTTTGGTGAGGTCTGACGGTGCCGTGCCTTGCTCCATTCAAAGAAAATGCAAAAGGCGCTGTCCAGTCCGGCAGGAAGGGGAAACCCCGCCCCCACAGAGATGAAGACGACCCCTGAAAAGCTAGTGGCCGTGTCCGAACCGCCGCCGCCATTCGCCGCGGTAGAGCCCCATGAGCGAGACGATGCCGTCGCGCACCTGGAACACCCGCTCGCGCAGTTCCTGCGCCAGCGGGGCGTCCAGGAGCCGCTCCTGTTCGCACTGCGCCGTCGCCTCCAGGGCGTTGGTGATGGCCTTGAGGGCGCGCTTGAGGTAGGCAATGCTCATGCCCAGTTCGTCCACGTCGTCGTCCGAGAGGGCAGCGGCCAGCTTGACGTTGGCCAGGGTGGCGCTGGTGGTCAGGCGCACGACGGCCGGGTGCTGGGAGACCGGGTCCTGCTCGTTGAACACCTGGTCGATGTAGACGGCCAGCGCGCTGGCGGCCTGGTAGAGCGGGTGGCGGTCGTAGCGGCTGGCGGATTTTTCGTCCTCGTCCTCTTCCTCCTCGTCGAGGTCGTCCTCGTCGAAATCCTCGTCCTCTTCATCGGGGTCGTCCTCGTCCTCGTCGTCGAAATCCTCCGCCTCGTCCTCCTCGTCCGCGTCGGCGTCCTCCTTGACGGGGCCGCCGGCCGCGCCGTGGCGCTGCTCGAAGAGGGTGTCCAGGTTGGCGCCCCAATCCTTGCCGTTCTCGTCGAGCAGGTGGTGCCAGCCCATCTCCTTGGCGATGATCTGGTCGCGGTTGGGATCGTCGAGGTACTTTTCGAGCAGTTCCATGTACTTCTCGGTTTTGCGGTCCTGCTGCTGGAGAAAACGCTCCCAGTCGTACTCGTCCCACACCCGACCTTCGCTCCCGGACTCGAAGTGATTGTCTGCCATGATGGGTGGATTTTATCGTAAACGGAGCCCGGTTGCAAGGCACGGCCCTGCCTCTCGGGCGGGGAAAAAAGTGGACGGCCCGGCCCGCCCGGTGAACGATGAACGTGCCGCGCCCGGACCGGCCGCCGCCTGCCTTTTCCCCGCCCATGCCCAAGACCTTGCTCCTCATCGACGGCAGCTACTACGCCTACCGCTCGTTTTTCGCCATCCGCGGCCTGACCAACTCCCAGGGCCAGCCCACGAACGCGATCTTCGGCTTCGCCAAGACCGTGCGCCGGATGCTCAAGGACTTGCGGCCCGACCTGGCCGCCGTCTGCTGGGACGAGGGCCTGCCCGCGCGCCGCACCGAGCTGCAGCCCGGCTACAAGCAGCACCGGGCCGAGATGCCCGCGGAGATGTCGCCGCAGATGCCCTTCATCCGCGACCTGGTGCCCAAGCTGGGCCTGCACGGCGTCTCGCTGGCCAACACCGAGGCCGACGACCTGATGGCCTCCTACACCTGCGCGGCGCACGGCGAGGGCCTGGAGGTCATCCTGGCCACGAACGACAAGGACCTGCTTTCCCTGGTGGAGGACGACATCCTGGTCTATTCGACGGCCAAGGCCGACCTGCCCTCGCCCGAGCAGCAGTACACGCTGCTGGAACCCGAGCACATCGAAAAGAAGTGGGGCGTGCCCGCCGCGCGCATCCTCGACGTGCTGGCCCTGAGCGGCGACGCGAGCGACAACATCGCGGGGGTCGCCGGGGTGGGCCCCAAGACGGCGACGACGCTCATCCAGAACGCCGGGAACCTCGACAAGCTCCTGGCGGACGTGGGCGCGATCAAGAACGAGAAGCTGCGGGCCAAGATCGGGGAGGCCCGGGAGCAAATCCTCCAGAACCGCGAGATGGTGCGCCTGGACACGGACCTACCCTTGCCCGTGCCGCTGGAGGAGTTGACGATCCGGCCGCGCTACGACGAACTCATCAAGGCGCTGGAGTGGTGCGAGTTCCGCTCGATGCTCTCCGAGGTGAAGGCCGAGGCCAAGGGCGTCGCCGCCGGCAAACCGGCGGCGGAGCAGGAAGACCTGTTCCCGTTCTGATCCCGCCGCCGGCGGCGGGCTTTTCTCACACGCTCACTCAATTCCCGCCCGCGTCCGCCGCCTGGATCGCCGTCGCCTGGCTGGCGACCGCCTGCCAGCGGCCGTCGCGCTTGATGAACACGTCCGTCCAGCGGAAATCCCCGCTCAGGTCGGCGTCATCGCCCTTGCCCTTGAGCTGCGTCTGGCCTGTCAGGACCGCCGTGTCGCCGTAGACGTGGACCTTCACGTCCCGGATTTTGAACGATTCCAGCTTGGCCGCGCCCGTCTTGGTGGCTTCGAGGCTGTCGCGCTTGTTGGACATCTGGCCGTTGGGGTCCGTGTAGACGTATTCCTCGGCCTCCGCGCGGTCCACGAAGGCCAGGTCGCCCTTCATCGTGGCCTCGCCCCAATCCTGTTCGAGCTTGAGCAAGGCCTTCTCGTCCTCGGTC